>JAKMEW010000462.1 GCA_022425745.1 Rubripirellula sp. | reverse complement strand
CCGCCATTGAAGCGCTTCGTCATCAAGCCTTCGAATACCTCACAAAACCATGTCGTCTTGCCGACCTTGCCGCAACGCTAGGCCGGGTCGAAGAGAGACGCTACTACAAGAAACAACTCGCAGCTCTCCGCTATCGCCTGCAAAAAGTGGAAGGTGATTCCGAATTGATCGGGTCGAGTAAAGCGATGCACCAGATCAGTAAGCTGATTGAGAAGGTATCCCCAACTGATAGCACGGTCCTCATCCGTGGTGAAACCGGGTGTGGTAAAGAACTGGTTGCGCGCGCTGTCCACCAAGCAAGCCTGAGAGCCGAGGGGCCCATGGTTTCAATCAACTGTGGAGCGTTACCCGAGAATCTGATCGAAAGTGAACTCTTTGGCCACTGCAAAGGCGCGTTCACCGGCGCCGACCAATCGCGAACGGGACTCTTCGAGGTGGCGCATGGTGGCACGATTTTTCTTGACGAGATTGGGGAACTTCCTCTCGCCATGCAGTCAAAACTCCTGAGGGTTCTCGAAAGTGGTGAGATCCGACGGCTGGGCGACAACCAAATCGTCAAGGTAGATGTCCGAGTGGTTGGAGCAACCCACCGAGATCTTGAAACCATGGTTGAGGAGGGATTGTTTCGTGAAGACCTGATGTTCCGCATCAATACCTTTGAGATCCACGTACCGGCTCTTAGGGATCGCCCCGGAGACATACCCGCTCTGGCAAATCACCTGATACGTCGCCATCGATGGGATGGCAAGGATGGTGAATTGTTTTCGCCGGATGCGATGTCAGCTCTGCAGAGCCATCAATGGCCGGGCAACGTGAGGGAACTGGCAAACGTTGTAGAACATGCGGCCGTTCTTTGTGAATCGCTTCCCATTGACGTGACAGACCTACCTATCGGATTCGGCAAGCGACAACTAAGGAAAGAGATCCGAGAGGCAGGACCGCTGACGCTTCGCGAACTCGAGTCAATTGCGATTGAACGTGCCTTGGAACGCAACGATGGCAACAAACCAGCAGCCGCAGAAGAATTGGGTGTGAGTCTGAAAACTCTCTACAACAAAATCAACTCGCTTGATGAAAAGCAAAAAGCGGCCTGACCAACGTAATCTCCTGCGTGGCGTCACATATCCTGCGTGGCGTCTCATATCCTACCTGGCACCTCTCATTTCCTGCGTGGCAACCGAGTGTTTGATGAACAATCCACCCGTGGGGCCAACGCGGAGGAAAAACGCTAGGCCTCGCATCTCATTGGCGGCCGGTTAGGCCCAAGTGTTCCATTGCGTCAATAAGCTTCTGGATGTCAGCCATTTCGTTATAAACCTGAAAAGAAATCCTCATGAGCGTCGTACCAAGAAGCTCTCCATCGGCATCTCTCAGCCCCGCATAAACGGGAATCTCAATTCCAAAGCCCTCACGAAGGGTTTGCCCAAGCCACTCGGCTCGACTGGGCTCAACGTTGCGAATTGGCAGCGTGAGCATGCTTCCGAGCATGGATGCAGGCGTCGGAAAATCAATTCCTGTAGCACCGCACACCATCTCGCGCACGGACAGCAAACGTTCGTGGTTCCTCTTCAGATGCTCCTCATATCCCCCATCATGTAGTGAGCTAAGAAATTCCAAAGCGGCAGGAACCGCCAAGATAGGTGTCGGGTCATAGGTGCCCACCCAATCAAAGGAAGCGGTGAAGACTGAGCGTCCGGGCCGTTTCGTGTTATAGGGGTGACTGATTGCAGAGGGGTAAACCTCTTTATGGAATTTTGAGTCGACATACAGGAAGCCCGACACCTTTGGTGCACAAAGCCATTTATGGTGATTCGCCGTGTAATAGTCTGGAGCCAGCTTCTCGATTTCTAGTGGCAACATACCGGCCGCGTGTGCTCCATCGATCATGATTCGAGCGCCGCGATCATGCGCCAAAGCGATCAATTCTTGGATGGGAAACACGAGCGCCGTTGGACTCGTTACATGATCAACCAAAACCAAACGTGTCCGTTGACTCATCACCGCATCAACAGAATCGATTACCTGCTGTGGTGATTCGATTGGAAACGGTATTTCGGCGACCCGAACCACCGCACCGGACCGATCTGCCACGAATCTCGCAACATTATTGCACGCGTTGTAGCCATGATTCGTGATCACAATTTCATCGCCACTAACCAGTGGCATCGACCGTAACACGGCGTTGACGCCATCGGTAGCGTTTCGAACGAAAACCAGGTTCTGCTCGTCAGCGGACACCAACTCAGCGACTCGTGCTCGAACCCCGTCAAGCTTGGGTTCCAGATTCCGCTCGGGAGCCAAGAATTCCACGGGGTCTCTTTCCAGATCCATTTCCAATTGTCGCCGCGTCTCGCTGACAACTCGAGGCACAGCACCGAAGCAGCCGTGGTTCAAGAAGGTGAGCGATGGATCCAACTGCCAAGCGTGCTTGAGATTCATGGGTTAATGATTTCGCAGTCAATTTCAAGGAGGTGAGTAAGGCCAATGAGTCGCTCGACCGGCCCCGTGCCCGGTTATTCGCTTTGTATCAGTTATAGCGGATATCCGCACAGCTTCCGCAACCATCAAAACTACCGCAATCAAAATTCCACCGTGGATCGTTATTTCTTACCTGAAAGGAACGCCTTTGGCTTGACTTGCCCGATCTGCGTCACACCTTTCATTTGGAACTCTGCGCGCCTCGATCAGAACTCTGCTCGCTCCGCGTGAAAACACTGACACATCACCGCCCCCGCCCATTCTGACTGCATGACTTCTCCACTAGTTCTTGTTGCCGACGACTGCCGAACGCTGCAAGTCATCACGCGTCGCTACCTCGAGGCGATTGGGTGCGAGTGTGTCATCACTGCAAGTGGGGAAGATGCGTACAAGCAAGCCAACCTCATGAAGTTTGACCTGTTGATTTTCGACCTCAGAATGCCCGATGAAGACGGACAGGATTTACTCTCGAGAATCAGACGCCCGGACCAGAGAAACGCGACGACGCCACACCTGTACATCTCGTCGGAAGACCCAATCGCCCTAATGAATCGAGGGATTACAGCGGGTGAGGTGATCCGCAAACCGATTGAAGAAGATCATTTTCGCGACCGAGTCACCGCTTCTCTCACCAGTTCTGCGGAGGGCTTACCGTGTTAGGGGCAACGACACAGATCGAAGCGATTCCGGTCTCGGCTCCCACCACCCGCGGGTCGCAACCCAAACATTGCATGTTCCGATGCGGTGATGACTGGTACGCGCTTCCAGCAATGTCGATTGGTGAGATCACCTCCGCGACGGCAATCACAAAAATACCAAACAGTGCCTCATCATTGCTGGGAGTCTGCCATCACCAGAGCGAATTCATACCGGTCATCTCGCTGACGAAGATCCTCAACCCTGAACACAAACAGACAACCAACCCGAAGCACCAGTACCTCTTGATTCTCGCCAGCAAACCGCGATGGGCAATTCTGATCGACGAAGCGGGCACTTTGGTCACGATGGAAACCATCGTCCCGAATGAATCAAGGGAATTCGCTGCATCACATACCCCGCAATCCGGCACCGCAATCATCGACGGCAAGATTGTCAAACTGCTTAACTGCCACCAACTCTACAACCGAGTTTTATCCGATCTGGCTGCAAAGTGGTCCCATCTGAATCAAGCGAACAGAACAAGTGACGATGTGCTGAAAGGAACGCTTCATTGAAACTGAGCACCTATCTTCTCTTCGTCAACCTGCTTCAAGTGCTGCCCTGCTGCGTGGTTCTCGTAGCCACTCAGTCTTTAGCTGCGTGGGTACAAACAACCTGCGTCGTCATCACCGCGTTACTTAGCATTTCTCTCACCACTGCACTATCTCATCGAAAACTGCGACGAGGGATCAAGCTTCTTGAAAACTCTCTGACCGAACAATACCCATCTGCAATCGCTAAAGTGGGGATCTTCGAGTTTACTCAGGGGTCGCTAGCGATCACCTGTCAGGCAGAAGCATGGGAGAAGCTTGAAAAGAAAAATCGGCATCAAACCGAAATCCTAAACACCATCTATCATCGTATTGCAAAGACGGCGGGAGACACGCCGCTGAACGGCGAAATCATTGATCGCCAGCTATCCATCCTCGCCCGCAATTTTGCAACACATCTTCATCGCTTTCAGATCGCCGCCGCTCAGGTGGAGGACATCTCGGATCGACTAAACGAGAACACGGAGACACAAGGTTGTTCTGTCGTTAAGGCAAGCACCTACCTCGAACAACTCTCGGGTGTCATTGAGTCCATTCACACTCAGGCTGACACCGCCATTCGTGACAGCTCGCAAGCAACCTCATCGATTGAAGAATTGATCAGCGCGATCAACCACGTTGAACAAGGTCTACAGAATCTTGAATCGGACCACCGTTCCTCGGAACGCAAACTTTCGGATCTGGGAGATCCAACCAAGCAGGCATCCAGCATCATCGGAGTGATTAGTGAATTAGCGGCTAAAACGAATCTCCTAGCTCTCAATGCATCAATCGAGTCAATTCGAGCAGGTGATCAAGGCCGAGGCTTCGCCTTGGTCGCTGACGAGGTTCGCAAATTGGCGGAACATGCGAGTGAGGCATCTCGTGAAATCACCTCACTGCTTGATCTGATTGAATTCACGATCAAAGAGGCAGCCAAAAGCATCCAATCAGATCGCGAACAACTGCAGACCGAGCGACAAAAAGTGACGGAGATTGCGGAGCTTCTCAGGATCATTATCCATAATGAGCAACAACCGAAAAATAGACTTCATACCGTTCGCGAGTTAACCACCAACCAGCTATCTCTCGCCAATGACATTCTGCAAGAGATTGAATCCATCTCGGATCAGGCACGAGAAAATCGCCAGCAACTACAAAACGCGCATTGGACCGCCAAGTCCATCTCGCAAGTTGACCAGCAGCTCATGTCAACCATCAATCAGATGATGCACGGCATCAATGAAGCAAATGGTACTGCGAACGAATCAGGCACATCCAATCAGCCAATCGAAGGGGGATATCCATTCGCGACCGAAACACTCCCACCACCACTTGAGCAGAAAGCGCCACTTGAGCTAAAACCGTCGGGGGTGCATGAATGACCATGCCATCCCAAAACGGCACAAATCCAACGACACCGCCCCCTAGAAACAATGGCGTTCATGACTGGAACAATGACAGCACTTGGTCCAGTGCGTTGGAAACAATCAACCAGCTGGACACGGAACTTCGTCATGCCTTTGTTGAAGACGCTAATCAATGCGTCAACTCAATCGAACGTAGGCTGCTGGATCAGACGGGAAAGCACGACGCGTTAGGGACACAGAACGAAATCTGTCGCGACCTCCATAACCTAAAAGGTGCATCTGCGAGCGTTGGGCTTGTTGACTTAACGAATCTCCTACATGAAATCGAAGGAGCGTTCGAATCCTCGGGCAGATTGACTCCTTGTGATGAAACGGGTACTCCTTGTGATGAAACCGGAACTCCCTACAACAAAAATGCTGATCTCTACACTGCCATCGACCGAATCCGGCAATCCATTGCTCCGCTAGATAAAGAATCAGAAGCAGGCAGCAACCATCTCAATAGTGATCTCGCCACCTCAGGTCAATTGACCATTGCGCCAGGCAGCGACAACTCTGCTGTCAAGTATGACAACACCACGGGGTTGGTACGCGTTGAAGTGGGAAAGCTAAATCGCCTGATGGATCATCTGGCTCGGTTGGTGATGCTCCGCAATCGCCGCGAAACAGAGATTGCGTCACTGGGCTCGCTATTCGGTGAACTCGCTTCGACTGCCTCAAAAGTTCGATCACTCGGAACCTCATTGACAGATCTCGGACAACTTGAAGATGCGGCTCTCGCATCCGATGTCGCCAATGATCTTCATGAGATCCACCGAACGCTCAATCTCCGCATCCGCCCTCTGTCAGAGGGTAATTCTGCGGTCACAACCTTTATCAGCGACTTTCGCCGAGAGCTCACTTCACTCCGGCGAACGCCTCTTTCCGGACTGGCACAGCGGATCCATCGAGCGGTCGTTGACGCCGCAAAACTCGAGGACAAAGAGGTTAAGTTCGAATTCGTTGGCAAGCAGGAGCGTCTTGAGACCGATCTTCAGCAAAAACTGCTCGATGCCTTGATTCACGTTGCTAGGAATGCGGTTTGCCACGGCATTGAGCCGGCTGACCAACGCGAACAGGAAGGCAAGCCTCGAAGGGGAACGGTCACCGTTAGTGTGACGGCGTCCCCCGAGTCCCTTTTGTTTGAAGTAAAAGACGATGGACGCGGGTTAGCTTTCGAGTCGATCCACAAAAAGGCGATCCAGCTTGGATTAAGCGGCCGAAACCAAGCCTTGGCGCGTGATGAACTCGCAAGACTAATTCTCCGCCCCGGCTTCACCACGCGGAATCACGTCAACCCTGCCGCTGGCCGAGGAATCGGATTGGACGTGGTTGCGTCAGATATTGAAAAGATGCGGGGCTGGGTGGATATCCAATCCAGCGAAGGCGTTGGGACAACGGTGCGGCTCCACATTCCATTACCCTCGTTAATCCAACACGTCCTCCTCCTCCGACACCAGGGTCAGTGCTATGGCGTTCCGATGCACAGCGTGAGGTCAACTGGCCCAGGCAAAACGAATTCGCCAAACATTGATCTCAGCGCGGCCTTTGGCTTACCGCACATTGAAAATCCATTTGCAGTCTTGATTGAGAGCCAAACGCAAAATAGTGGAGAAGCAAGCGAACATTTCCTCGGACAATTCACTCTTCTTGCTGAAGAGGTGATTGGTCCGGAAGAGATGGTGGTACGACCATTGCCCGAGATGCTGAGAAGTCACCCATACATTTCCGGCATCACCCTTTCCGGAGCCGGTGAATCAGTTTTAATGCTTGACCCTCACCTGCTAGCGCAATCCGAAAAAATAGGTGAAGGAAAGTCAGGTCCAGCGACTGCGTTGGCACCCCAACCAATCTCAAATCACTCGGCTTCCAATCCTTCGATCACCCCCACCGCAATCGTTCTATCGGATTCGATCAGCACTCGCAGAACGGTGCACCGAGCCTTGGAGCGAAGCCAGTACCAAGTCAGGCAATTCACCAACTTCAAAGAAGCATCGCACTTTCTACGCAAACATACGGCGCAACTCATCTTTTTTGATGATCGTTCTCGCATCTCTCACCTCATCGAATCCGTGCTAGAAATCTCCGATCCGTCCTCGTTGGAGGCGACTCAGTTCATCTCCATCGGCCACTCACCGCCTGCATCCATCGCAGAAGCAGGGTTCGCAATCGCAAATGTAACTCGACCGATCGATGCGATAAAAATCCGCGAAGCCCTGAACACTCTTGGATGCGGAACTTTTCCAGCAGACTCGTCCGAGTATCCATCAAAGGTGAAGGCATGAACCAGCAGACGACTCGGATTTTTTTCGTATTTCTCCAAAGAAACGCAGTGAAATTCACGCATAAGGATCAGTACTCCAAAACGGCATCCTCAAACGGAGCGGCCAAATGAATACCGGAACAAAATTTGGAACGGAAGCTGATTTACGCATCAAGAATCATCGAGGCGACGAGCGAAGCTACACAATCAAGTCGGCTCACGGGGTTTTCGTTGGAAGATCCTCAAATTGCGGCATCCAACTTGATGATTCATCCCTAGCGGACATTCACTGCAGGCTAGAACTCGACCAAGGATCATTACGACTGCAAAAATGGTTATCTGCTGGCGGGATCAGGGTTAACCATCAAGAGATTGACTTTGAGATTTCCTTGGCTGTCAATGATCTAATTCAACTCGGGGATTATGAAATCAGAATCGTCAAGCAAGCGAACTCCCAAGACCTTGCTTTGAAAAGCGATCTAGAGAAATTGCCCGTTCATCGAAATGATGGAAAGCACTCTAAAAATCCACTTCCAAGCGAAAAAGAATCTGAGACATCAACCCAGGCTCAACCGATTTCACAAACCGCCGCTACAGACTCGTTGGAAAAACTTCAGCACTATCTAAACGAAATGTGCAATGACGGCGATTTAACCTCTTTAAAAGTGGACACGCGCCAGTCTGGAAAGCGCGAACTAAAACATGAAAACACGATCAATGCCCCAGAGCAACACACAGAGCAACACACAGAGCAACACACACTCGACGCCCCTGCTGAAGCCAACATCGTTGAACAGTTGAGACAGGAGATTTCAAAACTCCAGAGCGAACTTTCCGAAACAGCAGCGAGAAACGATCGCTTGCAACATCGATTAATGGAACTCAGTGAACGTAAAGGCGATCGGCGAAGCAACGACGAAACCGAGAGCAAACGGAACTCGACTCAGTCACTTCCCGCGTCGAATAATTCAGGCTCAAGTTCGCAGACAGCAAGGTCTCTACCTAGCACCGAACGGCCAAAGCGTAGTGCAAGCCACGGCAATCTCTCTCACACCACAGCGAGAACTAAATCACTCACCACCAAACGTTTATCAAACGCGGCAATAGACGGGGTAAACCAGACGAATTCATCCTCCACAAACACAGGACGAACCGAAGACAGAATCCAATCGCTCCGAACACAGTTACGCGAGCAATACGAATCAAACAAGAGCCCAAACTCGATTCTGAGTCGTCTCACGCAACTTTGGAAATAGACATCCTAAGAGCTGCCTGCAACGGGACGCACGTTTACTTCGATTCTCGCACGTAAACACGCAATCGCTTAGACGGAAAATTCTTCGCGTTTCCAGAGAACGTCCAATCGATATTTGCATTCGGCGCGTTTCCAATACCTAGATCAGCATCCGCCCCTGCTCCCCAGTGATTGATCGCGAACAGTGTCTTCTTTGACGACGGTAGATGAACCTGCATGCAACCATATCCATCTAGCGGAGGGGCCGGTCGATCGCCGAAGTCGTAATCGGAACTGGAAGCCCCGGGCACGTCAGCGCCGTTTTCCGTAGCGTAATTATTCGGCCAAAACTCTACCGTCCCTTCGCCAATCGCCACCCCGACGGGCAGCCCACTCACGGTCGTGAATACATCGAGATTCTGAACCGCTTGCTGAAAGGATGCGCCACTGGCGACGGTGGGGATCCCTATTTTGGTGGTGTCTTGCGTAAAAGCATCCATTGAAACAAAGATCTTCTGCTCATCGCCTCCCGCGGTACGCAACTCAACAAGATAACCAATACGGTCAAACGGATTGACGTTGGCAGAACCATCATACTTGTAGGGAATCTCACCACCTAAACGAGAGAGATCTAAATCGTAGACGAGACGGTACTCGTCATCGATCGAAATCAGACTGAGGAAATCAGGTTCTTTACCGCCTCGAAAAGCACCAACTGGCAAACCCGTCGCACCAACCAGGTTTGGTTCAGCAAGCTTATCCCAGGCATAGCGGACCGCAACAGGATTGGGAACATGCCTGCTAGTCAACACAACACGATCGCCAACGATCTCAGCATCAGCTGTCTGGTACCCTTTCGATCCGGCACCGATCACCTCAAAATGACTCGGTGACTTACCGTCTCGCGTCTTCAACGCTCCTCCAGCATTCTTGAAAGAGAGGATCAACCGTCCGTCGGCAACTTCAATCTGATCAATCACCGGACGATCCGCCTGAAGATCTGTTCGACCGTAGTCGCGATTCAACGCCAAAAGTGCGAGACGCTTCCCAACATCCTGTTTGTTAGGTGGATGAATATCTTGCAAGGTCGCGATATCGTTGATCACAACCATCGCCGTATTCGGGATCTGCTCCACCGCTTCTTGGGCCTCCCAGAACTCTGCCAAAATCGTTGGATCCTCATTACCGTACTGAAAGGGTGCAATTTGAACATAGTAGAAAGGAAAAGCTCCCTGTCCCCATAACTCACGCCACCCTTGAATAAGCGCCTTCTTCTTCTCGAAGTACATCATTCCTTCAGTATGATTTGATTCACCCTGATACCAGATCGCTCCACGAATGGTATACCCAACCAGTGCATGTATCATGCCGTTGTAGAGCATCGTCGGATCCTGATGACTCTGAAACGGCTTGATCGCATCAGGAAAAACAGGAGACGTTTCAGCCGCCTGTTGATTCTCAAGTGCCACGATCGCACCATCAATCCAGCGTTGTGTCGCTGCGAGATGATCTCGCAATTGATCTTGGTAGAACTTCGAACTAGGGGTCTTCTGTATGACCGAATCGTAAATCTCATTCAGCGCATCGACACGACTGAACCCAAGAGGTGGAGTCCAAGGCTCAACTCGCGTCCCACCCCAGGATGAATTAATGAGTCCAATGGGCACATTTAATTCGCGTTGTAGATGCCGTGCCATGAAGTATCCACAAGCGGTGAAGCTACCCGCAACCTCGGGTGTACACACCTGCCACTGGCTCGGAACATCATCAAGCGGCAAAGTCGATGGACGATGCGCCACCTTCATGTGCCGAATCAATGGATGATTTGCTGCTGCAATTTCTTCTTGGCTTCTCATACTTGCAGCGACTGTCCATTCCATATTCGACTGTCCCGAACAGAGCCAGACTTCACCGATCAGCACATCCCGAATGGTAAGTGTATTCATGCCGCGAAAAATGAGATCCTGCCCGGTTGCATTTGCAGCCTGACTCGGAAGCGTCACAATCCACTGCCCATCAGCACCTGCTTCACCGACGGCATTTACCGAACCGAGCTGAACGGAGACCGTTTCACCCGGATCGGCCCAACCTCGAAGCCGGATCGGCATTTCGCGTTGCAGGACCATATGGTCGCCATAGAAACCGGGCAACTTTACGTCAGCGTAACCCGTCGCCATACCTCCAACGCCAACGAGCAAAAAAAAGACGGCGATGACGATGAAACAACAAAAACGGTTTCTCATGAATCCTCAACCTATCAATGACAAGACAGACGAACACGCTGAGTCAATCTACATGACTCGCCTTTTATCGCTCTGAGATGGATGCCGGCTTTTGGTACAAGTTGGCAAAATCGATCTCGCCAGTCGCTTCCAAAATCAACTCACCGAATTGACGCTCCGCATCCGCAGACTTAAGGGCGGGGAGGTTAATCTTTTTGTCGTTAACGGCCAAGACGACGCGAGCGTTTTCCTTGCTCACTTCAATGCGATTCCATTGTCCCACGGGTGACATCGCTGCTGCGATCTGGTCTTGAACAAGATCCAGACGCGTTCCCCAAAGGCCATCGAGCGCCACACGACTCTTCGCATCTTTCAACTTAAAATCGAACAAAAGTCCGGAAAACGGCTTCTTCAATTCGGAAATTAATTTCCCGGTTCCATCGAAAGGCCCAACGTAAGACAACACCCAGTCTCGCGACTTCCAAGAACCGGCCGCAACCGCTCGCCAGCCTCGCAGATCCAAGCCGCTATAGATCGATTCATATCCCCGATTCTCTATCGCAATCTCAGTCGGTCGAATTTCCGTGTCAGGTAATTCCATGATGCGGACATTCCTGTAGTGCACGATCCCGCCTTCAGATTCCAAGCAGATGTAACCGCGTTTTGGCCAGCACTCCTGACCCTTTGTCACCACTTTCCCATTGACGGCTAATGAGATCTCGCCATCGCGACATTCCACTCGATAGTGGTTCCAATTCGGGCTAGGTTTCGAAAGATTCTCGGTTGGAAACGCGCGACTACCACCACGACCGTTTATCGGCACCATTTTCGCTCCATGAATCGGGAAGATATCACCGTGGGTCGTGTGAGATTGCGTGTTGCCGTAAGCATTTTCTAACACTTGCACCTCGATCCCGCGATGGAACGGAACTCCTTTGGCCGTAATATCGTCGGCCCAAACAAAAACACCCGCATTGCCACCGGGAACCATGTGCCTCCACTCAAGCTCAAGCACAAAATTCTGATACATGCGTCGCGTGCGTATCTCTCCGATCGGCTTTCCGCTACAAATCAACATTCCATCTTCAAAGGACCATGTCTCAGGCGGTGTGTTGGTTCTCTGCCAAGCGGCAAGCGATGAGTTGGGAAATAGATCCACCCATCCATGGGTCGGTTCCTGCGCAAAAATCACCGCAGAGCCGCTTCTTGCCAACAAGCCAAAACAGCCACCACTGTGGACAATCAACATGAACGCCAACAAGAGCGGCGTGCGCACAAACAACTGCCCAACCTGATAACTGATCAACATCATCACCCTCACTATCTTTGGCCATTGGTTAACGCCAAGATTGTGAAGCTAGCGGGCGATCAAATCAACAACGGTGTGCCAAAACGACAACGCATAAAGACGAAAAGCCCCCATTGCCAGAAGACCAGACAACAAAGAGCTTGAAGCGGGAGCGGGGGTGAAACCGGCCCGCTCAGCGTTTGATAAAGAACGGGTACGTGGTGATCACGCATCCGCATACAAACGGTCCGTCGGAATATTCGCCAATCGAAAATGATTCTTCATGATGACTTTGTCGCCTGCGGAGATCGTGGCTGAAAAATCAAAAACCGACTCAAAACGATTCTCCAGAATTACCTTCGCTTGAAGCACATCCCCAGGCCTCGCAAAACCAAGATACTTCGCGCGGCTCACGCGAACGAGCACACCGAGGGCGTAGGGATTAAACTTAGGATCGTGCGTATTGTATTGCTCCATCGGATTGTGCCTTGCGGCAATCAACACACCACCGGACTGCGTGCTCATCTCCTGCATCATCGCACCGGGAAAAATGGCGATGCCCGGAAAATGTCCAGGCAGAAAATACTCATCACCGCTGATTGCTTTCTCGGTCACGACGGTTTCCGAGTCCACCGAGATGACTCGATCGATCAACAGATAGGGTGATCGATGATGTAAATAATCTTCGACGCGTTCAAAGTTGTGGTGATAATCAACTGACATGGGTTCTGATTTAAATAGAGAAAGATTTAAAGCCGAAAATGAATCGTCAGAAAAAGTCAGGGAACAAGCCAACCAACAGAGCCATGTGACGCATCTGCCGTGTAGTCCACTTGCAATCGTCGGTTCCCGCTTGAGTCCAACCAGACGAGATCCATTCGCTTGACGAATGTCCGAACAACGCAAAAGTTCTCGCGTGCGTTAGCGAGATCCGCATCAGCCTGACCGCCTGATACGTCTTGTAGTGTTGCCCCGGGAGGATCGATCGTCGCGTAGAGTCCTTTCGAGGCATCGGGGGTATCGCACCAATGCGAGTCAATCGCTTCGCCTCGCAAAACCTCGTAGCGACCATCCACACGCAGTTGCCCTTGAGTACCGTGTCGATAAAAAAGCCAGCACACGCTACCCGACAAACCTTCGCTGAGAAGAGAACACATTTTGGAGGAACGATAGTCGGTGTAAAAATCTAGCGTTCGTGTTACGGTATCCGCACCGCGGAGCACCACGGTTCTCGAACTTGGCACCAAGTCACCACACTCATCTTTCGCAACAGTACTTAGACTCGCCAAAAACCACGGATGAGATCGATCCCGCGCGCCGCTCTCCAATTCCTGCCATAGCCACGGTTCAGCAGCTTCAAGTGCATCAGGACGTAATAACAGTGACTGCAAGCCGAGACGAAATCGTTCGTCTTCTGTTCTTTCTTCCATCGCTTAACTGAATCCTGCAACAACTAACACCCTAAGAAAAACCGCTGAACAGTACCTATCTCTCAGACTCTCGTCGAGGCGGCAATGGTATGAAGGAACTTGTTCGCTTCATGTAATCGCGATACTCGGCGGACCGTCCTGCTAGTGAGCGTTCAAGCAAAGCCACACCCGACACCTTCAGCAATAAAAATGTCATTAGGATCGGACTTAGGATCGTCCACCATCGATTCGGCTCAAAGGCGATCAGGGTGAGCCCCCACCAAATCAGAGCGTTTCCAAAGTAATTGGGATGTCGAGTGTACTTCCACAGTCCCTGATCCAACACCACACCTCCGCGTCGCTTGAATCTCGCCAACTGATAGTCACCCACTGCCTCAAAGAAAAATCCGACAAGCCATATCGGAGCACCGATCCAGTTTAGCAATTGCATTTCAGACGCAACCGTAGCGCCAACCTGAAGTGGCAGGGCAACCATCCACATGACCGCCGCTTGCAGCCAAAACACAAGAAACAAGCTTAACCACCAAAACGAATCTCCGCGTCGCTGCCTCATTTCTGCGTAGCGATAATCCTCCGGTCGACCGTGATTGCGAACCCCCAAGTAAATACTGAGGCGCAAACCCCAGAGCGTGGTGCAGGCGGCGAGTAATCCAGACCGGAGCGAAATAATCTCTTGAACAAAGACGGAAACCCAAACAATCACGACAAAGCCTGTTCCCCAGAACAGGTCGACGATACTGACATCCTTGATTCGAACACTGACAAGCCAAAGCATGGCAGTCAGCACGCAAACGATAACGGCATTCACAAGAAGTAGATCAGGAACGCTCATTACAGACCATTCCTGCCTGGTTTTACCTCAAATCGGTAATGCGATACGCCCCACTGCTCGCCCTGGTCGTATCGAAACAACTCAGCACAAGCCATAAAAAACATCCGCCAACGCTGAACCATCACTCGTGCAGACTCATCTGGGTTTGCATAGCCAAGAATCTTTCGCGCCTCGTCGCTACAACCGTCCAGCTTTTCCAACCACGCCTCCGAGGTTTTGGCGTAGTGGTTTCCATTGATCCACCATTGATCCTTGATCTCTAGAGCCTCTTGGTAGCGACTAAACAGATCCTCCGAGGGCATAATTCCACCGGAAAAAAAATGCCTGCCCATCCAGTTTTTCTCGCCCTCTTGCTCAAAGGTGTAAGCGAGTTGTCGATGACAAAAAACATGCACGAAGAATGCTCCATCGGGCACCAACCACTTAGCAATCCTTTCAAACAACGACTCATGATTCCTGACATGCTCGAGCATCTCAACCGAGATCACGCGATCGAACCTCGTATCGGTATCAAACTCACCCACATCCGTGGTGATCACCTGCACGTTTTCATAACCTCGACGCTTGCAGACCCCTTCAATGTGGGCACGCTGTCCATGTGAGTTAGAGAGTGCCGTAATCTGACAATTCGGGTAGTGCTCCGCGAGCCAAAGGGTCATGGATCCCCAACCGCAGCCGAGATCAAGCACTCTCATTCCGTCTTCAATACCGGCTCTTTCACAAGAAAGACGCAGCATTGCAATTTCTGAAGCATCCAGCGTGGTGTCATCGTTCTCCCACCAACCACAACTGTACTTCAGTCGACTGCCAAGGACGCGCTGAAAGAATTTTGCGGGCACCTCGTAGTGCTGCTCGTTAGCAAGGTGTGTTTCGATGGTCACGACACTCTGTCTTTGACGATCGGCAAACGCGTCAACCGCCGCAGCATGGTCACCACCAGCAACGCGGTGCTCAGTATCAAGGCGTTCACGCAATAATCTTCTCATCCCCATCCTGATTACCGGATCGGGCAACAAACGATGCTCGGCCATCTGAATCAATGTCATCACGCACTCGCTATTTCTGTAATGGGTTTTGTGGTATGTCGTTTCAACAACAAAGATTCAATCGTAAAAGGACGCAGTCGCAGCACTTGCCATAACAAGTATCCAGCCATGGCAAAATTACCCAGAGTCAAAATCGCCACCAGCCAGATGACTCTCCGCAACCAAGTCGGCTCCTTGTAAGACAACCAGAGGTAGAAGGTGAGGAAGCCGAAGTATGCGTCAGCCAACGTCGCGATGAACCATGGATCTGGCCAAAGACCAACCCCACCATGCAGCACGCTACGATCAAGCGACGCGAATGTAGTAAGCAACGTCATCGCTGTGAGGACGGACATACAAAAGAGCACGAGCAGCCATTTCGTCATTCGCCCAACCCCGGAAACTTTGCGGGACGCCGATTACTCGGCTTCTGCAATAGAATCTGTGCGACACCAATTTGCTTCTCACGAAATCCACCTTCGCAGTAGCAGAGATAGAATTCCCAGAGACGCAGGAAAGAATCACTCATCCCCAACTCTCGAGCTTGGCTCACCTTTTCAAAAAGCGACTTCCGCCAACACTCGAGCGTTCGAGCGTAATGCTCCGCAAAATCTTCAAAATGAATCCACTGCATATCCGTGTGGCGACCTACCGTTGATGCGAGAGCTCCAACCGATGGCAAGAACCCACCGGGAAAGACATACCTCTGAATGAAATCGACGGAGCGGCGATAACTATCGTAACGCTGATCCGGGATCGTGATTGCTTGAAAAGCAAACAAGCCGTTCGGCTTCAAGAGATTCGAACACTGCTGAAAGTACGTCGGCAAGAACTCATGCCCAACTGCTTCGATCATCTCAATCGAAACCGCCTTGTCATACTGCCCCGTCAGGTCACGATAATCTTCGCAGAGCAGTTCAATCTGATCCTGCAAACCCTCCACTTCAATTCTCTTTTTTGCATAAGCATGCTGCTCTTTTGAAATCGTGGTGGTGGTGATTCTGCAGCCATAGTGCTTTGCAGCGTGAATTGAAAAACCACCCCAACCGGTACCGATCTCGAGCAGGTGATCGTCTTCGCAAAGACTCAACTTACGGCATAAACGATCATACTTCTCGATCGAAGCGTCCTGCATCGTGTCATCATCGCTCGTAAACACACCGCTCGAATAAGTCATCGTCGGATCGAGAAACAATTCGTAAAATTGATTGCTCAAGTCGTAATGCGCTGAAATATTCTTTCGACTACCGCTGCGGGTATTACGATTCAACCGATGACCCAAACGGCGAGCAAAGCTAATCAAAGAATCGATGACCCCGCCAAGTCGGTTTGAAGATTCCAGGTTCCTGGAAAAAAGCTGGATCAGCTTCGTCAGATCACTACAAGACCATGCTCCATCGATGTACGACTCACCGGCCCCCATGCTGCCACCAAGAGCCACGGCACGGTAAAAGCGAGAATCATGAACCCGAATCACAACACTTAGGTCGGTGTCTTTGTCACCGAAGTGCTTGACTCCATCCGCATCTCGAATCTCCAAATGCCCGCCGCCAAGCGACTCGAGACGAGCGAAGACCGCTCGTCGGAACATTCCCGATATCAGTGATGAACCGGCGAGTCCGATGTCGGAAAAGTGTGGGAGATCGAGTGTGATTCCCGCTTCACTTCCGTTTGCGTTTGCGGGTGAGGGTAAAACTGACATTTCTTCATCCAAAGTCGAAAAGCTTGAGCGTAGATCGCCCCGAGAATCTGCAACGTTGCAACTGGATACCGGCAAACGTTGCGTAACAACTGTTGATCATTAAGCGGCGCGCGCCGCATAGTCAGATCCGCATGAAAAATACGCTTGCCGTTCTGGACAGAACCAATTGAGAGGTTCAACACGTCCGTCGGCTCCGAGATTTTCCATCGGTATTCAGCTTCCATTCCCATGAAGGGGGAAACGTGAAAATCTTTTGGGTGTGCATAACGTGAGGCGCTACCCTCCACTCGGTTCCCCTCCCAGAGAACGTAAGTGTGCTTCTGGTTCCACGGTGTATTGGTCACCTCGGCAATCTTTGCCTGGAGTTTGCCAGCAGCATCAAAGCAGTAGAAAACATTGATGGGACTGAAGAACAAGCCGAAGTGACGGAACTGCGTTAACAGTCGTATCGGACCCGTCAGATCTAGATTTGTTTCATCGCTAAGTCGGTCACGCACCACTTGCTCCAGCGATGCTTGAGTATCGCCGAAGTGATCTTCACGTCGAAAGCTTAGCGGAGCGAAACGTCGGCGACTCAGCAGGAAACACCGACTCAACACCTCATCGATCTCAGACAGATCGAAGTACGCCCACGAAGTGGAGTATCGGAATTGGTGCTCGGGATCACCCCGTCGGTGGCTAACATGACCACGGTACAGACAGCTATGCATGCACACCCTCCGATGAAGCCTTCGCATCCGGTTCGCGTCTCGCATCCGAATCTTCTGCTTGCCAACTTTCATCAATAACAGATTGAGTTACGACCCTCGTCTCAAAAATGGAAGGATCTGCGTTATTCAGACAGATAGGGCGAGGCAGGTCATCTAAGCCC
>JAKMEW010000451.1 GCA_022425745.1 Rubripirellula sp. | reverse complement strand
GGAAAAGACAATTTGGTCAATCGCAATCTCGGCATCCCCATTGTCAATGAACTCAAGATAACAGCGATGGCCAATGTACTTATTGAGATTGCCTCCGATGGACTTCCATTGCCACTGCCCTTTGGTGTCAGTTGCTCCGCCTTTAAGTAGCGTGCCGTTGAATAGCAGTGCGCTATAGTCGGTCATCTGATAGTTGTCGATGATGACCTGAATTTTAATATTGGCCGTCGACTTAATCAGGAAGTGGATATTGTTCTTTTCAATGGTGAACGTGGGAGATCGCAAGGCCCCAACCTGTTTGTTTCCCCATAGACCACTGTCGATGGTACGGGGCATCGCTAGGGTTCCATCGCTACGAATTCTTAACTCGTCTCCGATCGCTGCGAACGCACCGTTGGAAGTTGACCACCCAGAGGGCACTTGGCCATCAGCGAATGTCTCGAACTCGATGAATTCGTTGTTGTTGCCATTTCCTGATTGGTTGGAAATGAATGTTAGTGGAGCGGGTATCTCTTGCGTTGTGGCATTTGCTCGAATTGCTTCGCGGATTGCTTGAGGCTGCTGCGATGCTTCGCTGGTCCCGTGTTCAATCACGCTCAGTTGCTTTGCGATGGTATCGCGAGCGTTCTTGCGTTCCTGGTTGACATCGAGATCGTATTCCTGTCGGGAGCTGCTTTGGATGTATGCGCTCAGCGAGTAATAATCCTTGGTTGAGATCGCATCAAATTTGTGGTCGTGGCATCGTGCGCATGCAACGGTGAGTCCGAGGAAAGCTTTGCCAAAAACATCGATTTGGTTGTCGATGATCCCTGCTTCGTTGCCGAGGACATCCGTGGGGGCGTGGGTCGCTTCATGCAGATACCAAAAGCCGGTTCCGATTACCGATTCATTAAAATGTTCTTGCGGGTGAAGTCTTGGATTGGCGAGCAGATCGCCCGCAATGTGTTCGTGAACGAATTGGCTGTAGGGGACATCCGCGTTAATCGCTCGAATGATGTAATCTCTATACTCAGTTGCATGAGGGATCGCGTAATCAAATTCGTGTCCGTATGTTTCCGCATACCTCATGAGGTCAAGCCAATGTCTGGCCCACCTCTCCCCAAAGTAGGGTGATTCAAGCAAGGTGTCGACGACTTTTTCATGGGCGTCATCCGAGCGATCTTCGACAAATTCTGCAATCTGCTGAGCTGTCGGTGGGATACCGATGAGATCTAGGTAGACGCGACGCAGCCACATTGGTTTGTCTGAAACTTCTGCAGGTCGCAATCCTCGTGACTCCTGCTCATCGAGCACGAATCGGTCGAGTGCCGTTTTCACCCAACCCTCGTTTTCGATATCAGGTAGTCGTGGAGTGCGAACAGGCCTCCAAGACCAGTGGTTTTCAAATCGTTTCTCGAGATTAAAGGCTTCGCGTTGGGTCGTAGCAGGGCCGTTGGCGATTTTTATTCGCGGGTCGGGTGCGCCCGTGGTGATCCACTGCTCGAAGGCCGCGATCTGTTCTTCGGAAAGCTTAGACCGAGGAGGCATTCCGCTAATCACATTCTCTTCGTAACGCACCGCCTCCATCAGCAGGCTTTGCTTTGGATCGTGGGGGATGATCGCTGGTCCCGAATCGCCGCCGGTTTCCCATCCCCATTTTGAATCAAGAAGAAGGCCTGCTTCGACAGTTTCGGAATCAGTGGCGTGACACTCATAACAGTGTTCAACAAGAATCGGACGGATCTTGGTTTCGAAGAATTGACTCTGCTCTGCGGTGATCGCCGCTGGCTCTTGAGCGGTGGCAATTTTTTGCGTGCTTATTGTCGGTCCTGCGATGCACAGGAGTATTGCGAGGAGGCTCGCGTGAAATGCGGCTTGCTGTGGGACGTACTGAATCACGCTAACACCTCCTTAATGACGTGGCCATGGACATCGGTCAGTCGCATGTCCCGACCACTAAATCGAAATGTGCTTTGAGTGTGATCAATCCCCAAGAGGTGTAACATCGTGGCGTGAAGGTCATGGATTTCAAAACGGTTCTCCACCGCTCGGTAACCCCATTCATCGGTCGCACCAACACTCGCCCCGCCCTTCACTCCTCCGCCAGCCATCCATACTGTGAATCCGAAGGGGTTATGGTCGCGTCCGTTTGATCCCTGCGCGAAGGGTGTGCGTCCAAACTCACCTGCCCAAACTAATAGTGTCGATTCAAAGAGGCCGGTTCGTTTGAGATCTTTGATTAATGCTGCGATGGGTTGATCAACAGTGAGGCAGTTCTTGTTATGCCCATCAACGAGACCGCCATGCTGGTCCCATCGGTCGCCGTTTCCGCCCGGGCAAGTTAGTTCAATAAAACGCACGCCGCGTTCTACCAAGCGTCTCGCGATCAAGCATTGTCTTGCGAAGGTTTTTGTGTTGCCAAATTCTGCATCCAAGCCATAAAGCTTCTTGGTTTCTTCCGTTTCCTGACTGAGATCCATCAGTTCGGGGACCGATCGCTGCATTTGATAGGCGGTTTCGTAGTTGCTAATCGCGGCTTCGATCTCAGGTTCGCCGCCCAGTGAATCGTTGAGTTCTCTGTCAAATTGTCGAATCAGTTCTAATTTGTTGAGTTGTATTTGATCCGTTTTCTCTCGACGTTGAATATTGGGAAGCGGTTGGTCTTTGGGGAGGAAAATCGATCCTTGGTACGCCGAAGGCAGGAATCCGGATCCGAAACAATCCAAGCCACCAGGCGGAATTAAGCCTCCGTTAATGACCACAAAGCCCGGTAAGTTTTGGTTTTCACTTCCGAGTCCATAGCCCATCCACGCACCCATACTCGGGCGACCTTGCAGTCCATTGCCTGTATGCAAAAAATAATTCGCAGAGGTGTGTTCTGAAAACTGTGAAGTCATCGACTTGATGAATGCAAGATCGTCCGCGACTTCGGAGAGGTGAGGGAAAAGAGAGCTGATCCAATGTCCGCTTTCGCCGTGTTGTTTGAATTCCCAAGGACTTTTTAAGACACTGCCAACGGCGTCGAATTGTGTTGGTGCGAGATTGCCAATCACTTCATGTGGATTCTTGCCGTTGTATTTTTCCAACGCTGGCTTGTAGTCAAAAGTATCTACCTGTGAGGGGCCGCCATCCATGTAGAGGAAGATGACGTTCTTGGCTTTACCCGCAAAGTGAGGCTGCTTGGGAGCCCAAGGTTTCTTTTGTGTCGATGGAGATTGCTGAGATGATTCGGCAGCGTCCACTGTTGATTGAGACTGCAGGCTCTGTAGAGCAATCGCACCAAAACCATTTGCACACCACTGCAGCATTTCTCTGCGGCTCTGCGGGCGATAGGCGAAGCGGCGACAGTGATGACGGCCATTTTGGGTGGTCATGATAACTTAGCGCTTTTGTTTCGTGTCTAGAACATCGTTCAATCGTGCTTGCAGGGATGCTATCTCACAGTGATCCCAGATTGCTCTCCGCTATTACCGCGTTTTCTCTTACGAACCAACGATCACGCTTCACGACACGGCAGATAGCTCACTAGTATTGTAGCAGCGGACGGATGGAGTCGCACGAGAGATTGCCGTTCTCGCGGTGCAGTAAAGTACTTCAAAAGACAAGGGGAGCCCTCGTTTCACTGCTTCGAGACTTCTCTATCGAGGTATTGTACGTAGACACGAGCCACATCGCCCATGTAGTGGTGCGGAGCATCGGCGGCTGACTTTTTTAACCAGTCTAGAGCTTCCTTGGTGTTGCCTTTCGCGTCTGCGTAGAGTCCCAAATAGAAATACCCATAGAACTCCGCACGTTTTTTCTCACTCGAAGTCGCTGGAACGGATTGGACTCGCTGCTTGACCCGTCCCACGTCGCCATCTTTAAGCATCAGTAGAACTTCTTCCATTGGGATTCTGGGGTCATTGGGTGCGGGGAGCACCAATTGGGTTGCCTTTGCAAAGGAATCCGCCCTCGCGAGACAAAGAAAATGCCATGCTGCGTTTTCCACGTCATTTGGATTCACACTTCGGTGAACCTCGAACTGTTTTACACCCGACTCATATTTTCCCGAAAAGTATTGCGCGATGCCCCTTTGCCACAGGTAAGGAAGTGCATCAGGTTCGTCTTTGAGGTAGCGATCAAAATACTCGAGTGATTCTTCAGGCTTACCGCACCTCAGGAAGGTATCGGCTGCAGTTAAGATTGCGGCAGGCGAGGATGTGAATTGTTTTCCAAGTTGTGTGGCCGCCTCTAAAGCAGTTTCTGTGTCACCTTGCCTCAGTGCTGAGATGGCTTTCGTGCGGACTTCTATTTCAGTCATTGGGCGTTCTTCTTCGGTCACCTCTTGAGCGTCACTTGAAAACGGCGATAGGGCACAGGAAAAGATCGCGATGAGAGTCAGGGTGAGTGGCTTTAAACATTTGGCTGATTCAAGCATCATGATGAATGTTCTGGTTCGCTTGTGTGACGAGAAAAGAGTTTCTGCAGGTCTCCGTCGGCGATGTTTCTTACCGCGATGGATCGCTTGGTGACCGACGGTAATTAGCAGCAGTTTACAATCTCCAAGAGTTCAATCGCCGGCATGCGGTCGCAGTGGATCAACGCGGTGCGTCCGTAAAGGATAGTTCCTTCAGGTTGATTCATTTTTAACGCGAGCGATGGACCCGCTGTGACTTGCCACAGTCCGCAGAGCTCAACTTCGCGAAGAACGTTGTGTTGTATCAATACTCGGCCGAGAGGAATGTCCTGACTTTCAATTTGTTGCCAAACGATTGGGGCAAGTTTGGTGATGTCGAGTCGAACGATTCCGTACTGCACCACTCGTTGGGTTTGCTGGGTCACCAATGTGATTTCTCTCGCGTACCATTGATCGCGTTGGTGATTTGCATGGACTTGCACGTCAACCGATTCACCCGCGTGCGCTTCAACCGTTACCGTCATGTGAGCGCGGTGATCAAGAAGATTGCTGTAGGGTTGAGGAATCGATGCCTGCTTGATGAATTCACCGAGTTCGCCATGGCCGATTGGGTCTTGGTAGAACTCATCAATCAGTTCATGAAGGTTCACGAGGGATTCAGTTGGTGCAGGATCTTCTTTGCTCATGTGCCCTTCCAACCTCAAGCCGTCGGTGCATTGATACCGAGAGTCACCACGGGCGGCGAAGGGATTTCAGGGCGTTCAAGAACAGTGTCGACTAAGAAGTAGAACAGGCGTCGTAGAGCATCGATGTCAAGGTCATCGGCAACCTGTTCCGCTCTTGCTTGATGTTTGTCGACCAGTTCAAGTGCGGTTTCAAAAACGTTAGCCTGATCATACAGCTTTCGGACGCGAGCAATACGCTGTTGATCTGAGATGTCTCCTTCGCCGTTTGCGAGTGCTTGGAGTTCTTCGGCCTGCTCCTCGGGAAGCGTTTGTAGAGCGAGCGCCCAGAGTAGGGTGGGCCGACCACCAATGACATCACCACCAGCGAGTCGCTTGTTGGAGTCATCACCGGTCCAGTCATCGATGTCGTTCAGAATCTGGAAGGCAACTCCCATGTTTCTGCTAAATGTTCGGATAGGTTCGCGATACTTTTCGACATCACCCGCCAATCGAATGCCGCTGATTAGGGCTGCTTCAAACGCAGGGGAGGTTTTCAGCGCGTAAATTTTCAGAGCATCGAGTGGACTGAGTCGACGATCTTTGCCATCGCGCCAAAGGAGTTCAGCACCCTGCCCCTCCGAAAGTCTCATGTGTGCCGTAGCAAGGGAATCAAGCACATCGGCACGTGCCTCAGGGCCGACCTCTGGAATTCCCTTTTCGTCCTTTTCCGATTTACTGAGAAGCCGATAACCCAGACCAATTAGATAGTCACCCACATTAATGGCCGTGGCGAGCCCAAAACGTCGGTGTACCGCAAGTTGTCCGTAACGAAACGCATCGTCATCCTGGATGTCATCGTGAACAAGACTTGCCTTGTGGAAAGTTTCGATGCTCATTGCTGCTCGGCAGACCGCATTGGGGATCTGTTCGACCGCTGATGTGTTACTGGGATCGGTACAGTGACCACCGGTCATTGCGTCATAGACTGCCAGCGTGATGAAGGGTCTGGAATGTTTGCCACCACGACTGAGAAAGTCGTACGCGATATGTTCGGTCGATGAGATTCGATCCATCGATTCGATCAGTTCGGCGGTAACAGCTTCTTCACCGAGCGTCGTTCTGCTGCGCAGGCGGGGAG
>JAKMEW010000435.1 GCA_022425745.1 Rubripirellula sp. | reverse complement strand
CTACTTACTCCTCGAGGAAAAAGTAGTGATGTGCCTTGGCAAGAGTTTGTTCTTACGGACGAGATTGGGCAGTAGTTGCTCTTTTCTACCTCCAGCTCACTACCGGCCGAGGCGAATTCGCCTCGGCTTTTTCGTTGGAGTGAAGATTAATAAATATGAGTACGACTCTGGGGGTCACACTTCATGGAGCTAGTGCGTCTGCGGTTCACTAATGGGATTTGATCATTTCTCCCAGATGAGTTGATTGCGTTTGTGATGATTATGCCGGCATCGTGGTAACTTTCAAAAACTTTGCGGGTCGATTGCTTCAGGAAATCTGTGGAGGCGGGTCGATATCTCTTTTCGCAACAGGAGTGCACTTCAAAGAAAATTTCAAGAGAGCTATCGCGTCCGGGGCAGGAGATCTGAGCGCAGGGCTGATTCCGCTATCAGGCTGTATCGTGACCAAGACGATCCCCGACTACCTACGTCTCCATGGGCAAACTGTTCCTGTTCTGACCGAGCCACCATCGCAGCAGAGCTCCCTTGAGGCATTCTGGCAATCTTACTCCGATGTCACCGGCTGGAGGGTTGATCAGAAAACACTCGATCGCGGCGAAGTTGGGATTCTGCCGGCAGTGAATCTGCAGACCTCGGAGATGAACTCTGAAATCGCCGTTAGTAAACTTTCCGCAACTCGGCTCGCGGAAGCCGCTAACGGTTTAGTGCGTGAACTCGAGACTAACCGTGAAAAAATTCGGCAACAAGAAGTCGAACTCGCTGCTCGAGCTCCGATCTTGGGAACCGAAGCCGCACGGCAAACGCTCTCTAAGCAGATTGATGCGATTCTTCAGCGTGCCGTCACCGGTACCGGGTGTCAGGCCGCGGCAATCTATCTGCTTGATGAAGACACCCAGCAGCTTCATTGTCGAATCTCTCACGGACTACCGTCTAACCGAATTGAGCAGGCTCCACGCTCTCTGCGTGGAAGTCGAGGTGATTTGCAGGCGATGGTGGACCGAGTTGTTGCAATCTCAGATTTGAAGGGGCAGGATTCAGAGACTTGGGGTAGTCCCGAGCCTGATTACTCTTCAGCAATTTGTGCAACGATTGAGAGCGATGGTGTGCCGGTTGGGACGCTTTGGATTTTTAACGATCAGAGGAAAGACTTTTCGGTTGCCGAGACAACGGTCGCGGAACTTTCTGCTTACGAGATTGGGGAGCGACTGCGGCAAGCATCCTCAGAGAAGCAGCAGGTCCAAGAGCTTCGAAATGAACCTGCTCAGGATCTAGCGCAGTGGCAGTTTGAATCGCTGCCTGTTGGTAGCCTGGTCGCCTCGGGTTGGCGAGTGGATGGGATGCTTGAATCACCGCGACCATGGGCCAAGGGTTGGCACCTGTGGGATATCTTGCCAGACGGCACGCTAATGATTGTTCTTGCCGAGGCGGTGGACGATTCCGTCAAAGGTGCGATGACCGCAGCCCTGGCACGCGCAGCGGTAACAGCTCACACCGGTTACCGTCATAAGCCTGCTGATCTCTTGCAGCGCGTGAGTGATACGCTGTGGCAATCCAGTACCGCCGAACAATTACTCTCACTGCTCTATGCACGCATTGACCCGTTCAGTGGTGAGGCGGAACTGGCTTGTGCCGGTTCACTTCAGGCGGTCGTGGGTAATCGCTACGGTAGTCGATCTGTCTGTACACCCGTGAGCGATCCGTTGAATACGGCGATCGAGGTCGATCCCGTGGTCGAATCATTCCATCTGCAACCCGGTGAAACTTTTCTGGCTTACACCTCGGGTCTTGCCCAAAGCTTTTCTGGCAGTGCTTCGATTTCCCACGCACTGCAAGATGCAATGGCGGCCAAGGATCAAAACCCGCTCGCTCGTTTACGACGCCAGATCGCTAAGAACGAGTTGGTACATGAACGTGGAGCGGTCAGTTTACTGCGTGAATAGAGCGGTCAGTCTGTCACGCCACCAAGCTCTCAATCATCTGCACGCGCGGCTATCTTTGGTCGCGCTAAGTTCCTCTTTATCAGCAAGATGGCGTAGCTAGGTCATGACTTCATGGACGACATCACCGTGTACATCGGTAAGTCGGAAATCACGACCATCATGCCGGAAAGTGAGTTGCTCGTGATTCAGCCCGAGCAGGTGTAGCAGCGTTGCGTGCCAGTCATGCATGTGCACCTTGTTTTGAATCGCATGGTGACCGAATTCATCCGTCTGGCCAAAGCTGAATCCCGGTTTAACGCCAGCACCGGCCGCAAAAATAGTGAAGCCATCGGGGTTATGATCACGCCCCGTGCCATTCGACTGAGCGTACGGAGTCCTGCCAAACTCGCCGCCCCACCAAATGAGAGTGTCTTCGAGTAATCCGCGTTGCTTGAGGTCCTGGATCAGTCCTGCTACGGGTTGGTCCGTGTTCAGGGCGTGGTCCGCGTGCTTTTCGAGATTGGAATGCTGATCCCAGCGTGGGTTGTTCGAGTTGTCGCCATAATTGACCTGAACAAATCTCACGCCCGCCTCGCACAGGCGTCGAGCCATCAAACACTGCCTGCCGAAATCGTCGGTCGCTTTTTGTCCGATCCCGTACATCTTTTGCACGTGCTCGGGTTCTTGACTGAGATCCAACAGGTCAGGAGCTGTTACCTGCATTCGCCAAGCAAGGTCGTAGGAATTTAAAACGGCGTCAAATTCAGCGGTGCCCGCATGCTTGGCGATCTGCTGTTCATTCAAACGTCGGAGGATCTCAAGTTGTTTTTGTTGCTGCGGGCGAGTCCAACGAGAGTTGGTCACATTTTTAAGTTTGATATCCGAAGCTCGGCCACCGGCTCGACCAATCGCGGTTCCTTGGTAGATCGGCGGTAGGAAGGCGTTGTTGTAGTTCCGAGGTCCTCCATTTCCCATGGATGGTT
>JAKMEW010000429.1 GCA_022425745.1 Rubripirellula sp. | reverse complement strand
CTTAATGTGTCTTACCTAGCTGGGCAGCCAATCGAAGCGAGTTCCTTCCAGTCCTACGGTCCTTTTGATGGCATCAAACGTGATGTTTGGGAGGGGGGCATTCGCATGGCCACCGTCGCATGGGGCCCGGGAGTGTTAGCGAGCGGGATCGTTGACGAACATCCGAGTCAGTCGCAGGACTGGATGGCTACCTTCGCTGATTTCGCGGGCGTTCTGCCGCCGGCACGATGCGATGGTGTGTCGCTGCGATCGGCGCTGACCGGTAAGGCCGAAGAACAGGTTGCAAGTCGAATTTATGTGGAATATTTCAATGGAGGAAGAACACCGCGTTACGAAGACTTTGAACCGCGTAAACGCGGGCTAAAGCGAGGTCAGATGCAGGTCGTGCATGTTGATCGGTACAAAGGTATTCGCGTGAATATTAAAAACGGTTTGGAGCCCTTTCAGATCTATGATCTACGCGAAGACCCGGGTGAAAGCAGCGACCTTGCGGGATCGTCAGTGTTTTTTCAAGACCTCCAGGAGCGGATGCACCAGAAGGCTCTCCGCGGACGTCGTCCCAATGCTGATTCACCGCGACCTTATGATTCAATTCCGATCCCCTCGGTCACGCTTAGTAAGGAGCAGCTCGAGAGCAAAGAGCTCGGGGTCCAGTGGCGTTGGATGAACGGTCATCACTCTTACACCCCCGATTTGCGATTGGCAAAGGTCACTGACGCTGGCACTGATTCCTGGACTCGCTTTCGGGATCTGGACTGGTGGGATAATGATGGAGCGGTTGAATTGGTGTCCTGGTACTTTGCTGCAGAGACGGCCGAGTACCAGTTTCGAATCATGGGAATGAAGCGGGGGTTCCTGCGGATACACGAGGCAGCTTTGTTGGACCTTGACTCTTCTGATGCTAGCCAGAACGCCGAGGTTGCGACCGTGAGGCTTGAGCGAGGTTGGCATCCGTTGCGATTGACTGCACGCGCGGGTGATTTGAGTCGTGACTTCTCGGTCGAGTGCAAAGGTTCAGCTGAATCGGCGTACGTGAGATTGAATGGAGGCGAACTGTACAGCATTTCGCAATAACCTCTGGATTGGTTCCGCCAGTCAGGGATCTGTGGGACGATCTTCCGAACGCTGTATTGCATATTGGGCTCAAGGGATACTGATGTGTCAACGTGAACGCTTCATGATATTTGGGGGTAGGTGCTGGCTGAGTGAAGCGTCGAATGGTTGGTGTTAACGAAATTAGCGTGTAGGAATTTAGGGTTCGAGGTGCATGCGCTTCGACCAAGATGAAGTCCCTCGGTGATAGGGTGAAGTGAACATGGGAAACAAGCAAAGCTATGCGATCATCGGAACCGGCGCAATGGGAGGCCTTTACGGAGGGCTTCTAGCTCGCAGCGGTTTTGAGGTTCATTTTCTGGCCAACTCTGACGCCCAGCATATTGCTGAGAAGGGTTTGCAAGTTGAGAGTCCGCTTGGTGACTTTCATCTGCAAGATGTCAACGTTCACTCTGACGTTTCCCAGATGCCATCATGTGATGTGACAGTTGTTGCATTGAAATCGACGCAGAACCATTTGCTTTCGACCATTTTGCCCGTCACCACGCGTGATGGCGGAATCGTTTTGGTTTTACAGAATGGGCTTGATGTGGAAGCTGACAGCGCGCGGGTTGTCGGTGAAGACCGAGTACTTGGCGGGTGTTGCTTTCTTTGCAGCAACAAGGTGGGGCCAGGGCACATCCGGCATTTAGATTATGGTCGTATCGTGTTTGGTGAGTACCTTGCGGATCCCTATGGAAAACCCGCACCAGGTCTTTCGGATCGTGCGCAAAGAATCGAGGCAGAGTTGATGGATGCTGGGATTGATGCGGAGGCAACGGATGATCTCCTTCTCACCCGATGGAAGAAATTGATGTGGAACATTCCGTTCAATGGACTTTCTGTGGCGCTCGACGCCTCAACCGACGAGATTATGAAGCAGCAGGATTCTTTAGCACTCTCTGAAGCCATCATTCGAGAGGTTCACACTGCCGCAGTAGGGCTTGGTGTTCCCGTGCCGGAAAGCTGGATCCAAAAACAGATCGATGCAACCAAAAAGATGGTGCCGTATGACGCGAGTATGAGATTGGACTATCGCTTTGGTCGCCCGATGGAGCTTGATGCGATCTTTACCAATCCGATAGCAGCCGCTGCTACTGCTGGTATCAAGATGCCCCTGGTTGGAATGATGCTACAGCAATTGCAATTTTTGAACGCACGGAATCTGCAGGACTGAGCTTGATTGGTGAAGCGACGCCGTGGCTGTTGTCCCTGGCAATATGGAAAAGCGAGTCATTGGAGCCCGCGTGTTCACTCACCGTGCTTTGTGTAGCAGTTCGTCGAATTTGAGTTCCATCTGGGTGTCGTGGTCTTCACCACCGAGTTCGCGGAACATCAAGCTGGGTTGGATGTCACGACTGTCTTGGTATTTGTCGCTGGAATAACCCGTTGCTTCACCGGAAAGTTGCATGTAGTAGATCTGACAGATCTGCATTCCCGCATAAATCCTGACCGGCTGGACGCAGTGCATTTCCAATGTCCAAGTGCCGCGATAACCAACATCTCCAACGCTTCCGCCGGGGTTGATGAACAGCCCGAGTCTACCGAGCGAGCTGCGTCCTTGAATCATGGGGACCAGCCCGTCGGTTTCTGTGTACTCGGCAGTGCGTCCGAGATAGAGCTGATTAGGCTGCAAGGTATATCCGGTCGGCGGAATCTCGATTCTGCGATATCGATTCGGAGCCGCCGCATCGAGCACGACCTCTTCGTAGATAAGCAGTTCGTCGTGTAACGCCAAATTGTAGCTATTTGGGTTCAACCGATCTTCTTGGAACGGGTCAATCGAGATTTGTTTGCCCAATTGACTTTGTATCGCTTGACCGGAAAGAAGCATGGCGACGGTTCTGATCGGAGGATGAGGCGAAAAGCAGACTCACTCAGTTTCTAGCGGGTCGCGAGAGGACGTTGCTGATCAATACTGTGCGAGACATGCGTATTGTTGGAGCCCGCGGAGGCAGAGTCAATCATTTTCGCTCCATCTACGGGACAGAATTGCAGCTTTGGTCTCGGTGCATTCAACTGCATGGTTTTGGGAATCTGTCATGATTGTGCCCGTTAGGCGGAAATGTGCAGAAAGCCTCGGGTTCGGCGCACTGACTGGAGGTGGAAGCCGTTTGAGGGGAATTAGTTGCAGCAGTCCCCGTTTTACGGTGATAAAAAGGAATAGGTGAGAGGATTCGCTTGCGTTGCAACAGCAGAAAATGTCATGCTAAGAATCGGACTCGCCAATCGACGTTCACGCTGCGATTCATAAGTTTGTGTGGAGCGATTCACTATCCTTTTCGAGCACCACGGTTGCTCCGTTGACTCGCCTTAGTAGGTCTGATTGATGCAACGGGGCATATCGTCAGAGAGATGGCAATGCACAATTTGGATGATGTAACCAAACTGCCGGACGATTTTGACGGGCAAGTGCGTTTATTCCCGCTTCCCAATCTGGTCGTTTTCCCACACGCGATGCAACCGTTGCATCTCTTTGAGCCGAGATATGTCGAGATGTTGAGGGAGTCGATGGCATCGGATCGACTCATCGCGATGGCAACACTGACCCCTCTAGGAGGAACACAGTGGCCCACAACACAGCCAACCATCGCATCTACCGTTTGTCTCGGGCGTATCCTGACTCACGCAGAAGTCGAGGATAATCGACATAACATCCTTTTGGTGGGGATACGGCGGGCAAAGTTGGTTGCTGAGGTCGATTCAGATAAGCCGTTTCGAATGGGGCAGATCGATCTGATCGATGATTTTGACTTGCACGGCGGTACAACCGAAGCGGCGAATTTGAAGCAAGAGTTGCTTGATGCGTTTGGGGCGGTCATGCCGGTTGGCAAGTCGATGCAGCAGAATTTACACCAGTTGATGTCGGACCAGATGAGCTTGGGGCCGATCACTGATATCGTCGCTTACACGCTTCCGTTTTCAGTTGAGGACAAACTGCAACTTCTGCGTGAATCAGACGTTGGATCGCGAGCGCGCTTTTTGTTGGGGCGGTTGAATTCTGGTTCGATCAAATTCAATGCCCCGCATGACGACCACGACACACAGCACGGGCAAGGCTTTCCACCGCCATTTAGCTCAAACTAATTCATTACTGAGTTCCTGACGGAACTAGTCGGTGTTTGATGTTTATTCGATCACTGAATCATTGGGACTTTTAGAGCGGGAGTATATGGATGTCTGGATTTTACATCGCGATGAATCTGTTCGGGCTAGATGTGCTTTCGCGCATTGTGCACGTCGGAACTGCTATTACCCTCGTGGGCGGTAGCCTGTTCATGGCGATAGCCCTAGTACCGAGTCTTGAAGTGCTTCAGTCAGAGCAACGTTCTGCGTTCGTAACGTCTGTGCGAAATCTTTGGAAGCGATACGTCCACGCGGGAATTGCTCTCTTTTTGTTGAGTGGATTTTACAATTACTTTCGAGCGATTCCTAAGCATGAGGGTGATGGTCTCTACCATGCTCTGCTAGGTACGAAGATGCTTTTGGCTTTTGTGATCTTCTTTCTGGCTTCCGTGATGGTGGGGCGGTCTGCAAGGTTCGAAGCCTGGCGACAAGACCCATCCAAGGTTCTTCGCGTGATGATCATTCTTGCTGCACTGATTGTTGCCGTGTCCGGTTTTTTAAAGATCCGCGGCTAGCGATTTACAGACGGTTCGCGATTTAGTTGGTCAATCTACAATGTAGCCGATGAATGACGGCGTAATGCAGCGGCAGAAGTAGAGCGGCGGGCAGGAGAAATGCAATCGATGCGATGATCTGAAGTAGCATCAGCAGTGCTGCGACTTTTAGCACGGTCGCTAGATTCTGAGTGGTCGTCTGAATACTTAATTTGATCGCGTTGACGGCTGACACCTTTAAACGTGCCATCGAAGTGAACGTGAATAGAAACGGAACGCAAAATGTAAGTTGAAGCGTGGCGATAGTTGGGACGAGAATTGCTACCATTCCCAGCAAGATTGGATCGGGCAGGTCGACGATATTGCGAAGTAGTTCCCAGTTAGCCAAGCCGTAGTAGATCAATAGCGAGGTTGGCGCGAGAAAGAGAAATGACGCCGCGAGCATCATCATGTATGCCAGTAGAGCGTCCAGTGAGAGCGAAAACCATTGCGAGATGTTTCTCAGTTTGGCTTTGCCTGTCCGTTGTTTTTCGTCAAGTGCAGTGTGGATGCAGGCGAGGCTAGGACCGAGTAGTGCACCCAGTGGTGACAGGACGCCCATGAAGATGAGAGTTGAGCAAAGCAGTAAGAATAGCGGGTACTGATCACGCACCAATGAGAATGCTTCCGTGAACAGGGTGCGGATAGAGACTGGGTTCGGCCCAGAGTAGTCCAATGTGTTGCTGCGTGATGCCACGGTCGGGGTCTATACATCCGAGGTGAGTTACCAAATGAACTGCTGTCGCCAAGATGCTGGCGGTTTGGCGGTTTGGCGGTTTGCCGTTTTGTGCGGCTTTTGAAGCGAGTTGAGCGGTTCAAGAAAGCAATTCGGTCGATTTCCGACTTCAATTCCTGAATGGTCAAGGATGTCCGATTCACTTGTTCTGTCAAGTACAGGCGAGGTATTCTCTTGGTTTGCAAGAGCAATGATCTCGATCGCCGCTTTTTGAGTGACACAAAGTGGAGTAGAACGGTCGAGATATCGGCATCATGTGTCGCGTCCGCGGTAGCGTTCGATTCAACGGGATAAAGGCAGAGTAAAAGTGGAACGTTTGTTTTGGCGGATTGGTCAACAGTGCTTGGCTTGCGTGTGTACCGTTTTTATATGCATTGTCAGCATGTTTTCTCCCGGATTGCGTGCCGAGGATTCGGCACAGTTTCGTGGTCCGAGGGGCGATGGTCGTTTCGGCAGCACCAATTGGTCGCATGAGTGGAGTGATGACGGTCCCAAGGTGCAGTGGGAGCATACTCTCGGAACTGGGTTTACCAGCATTGTTTCGCAGGATGGGCTTGTGATTAGCAGCGGGCATGCGGGCGGGAATGTGTCCGTTGTGGCTCTCGACTTGGAGAGCGGAGTGGAACGCTGGAAGTTTCAGTATGCCGCTCCGGTCGATGCGAATGATTTTCAGGGAGGTCCTACATCGACACCATTGATTGATGACGGTGCAGTCTTTGTGCTCAGTCGCAGAGGTGAGTTGTTCTCTCTGGATCTTTCTAATGGCAAGCTGAACTGGAGCTTGGACGTTGTCGACAAGACTGCCATCCGAATTCCAGGCTGGGGTTTTGCTGGAGCACCGAGAGTTTTTGGTGACCGGTTGGTTTTGAATGTGGGCGACGCCGGCGTTTGCGTTCACAAGCGTGATGGAGCGATTCTGTGGGCGTCGGATGATCGTGATTCCGGGTATTCTTCCGTGGTCCCCTATCGAGATGGTGATGTTGAGTGTGTGATCATTGGGTCGGGGCGTTCGTACGTTTGTGTTGAACTGGAGACCGGTCGTGAGCGGTGGCGGCAGCGATGGTTAACAACATTCGGGTGCAATGCAGCTGATGCCATTGTTGATGGGGATCGGGTTTTTCTTTCCTCTGGCTACAGTCGCGGGAGTGCACTGCTGGATTTAAGCTCAGGTTCCCCCGAGCTGATTTGGAAGCACAAGGATTTTCGAAATCAGTTGGGTACCAGCCTATTGATCGATGGATTTGTTTACGGCGTCAATGGTGACGTGGACGAGGGAGCCCGTTTGAGTTGTATGGAAATGTCAACGGGCGAGATTCGATGGGATGCTGCGGGTTTCGCTGCTGGATCCGTGATCGCGGCTGGCGACCGTTTGATTGTGCTCTCCGATTCGGGTGAGTTGTTGGTTGCCAAGGTTGACCCCGACGCTTTTAAACCGCTAGCACGACATCAAATACTTGATGGTCGTTGCTGGGTAAGTCCGGTATTGATCGATGGTATGCTCCTGTGCCGCAACGCGGACGGTAAACTTCTTTGTTTGAACTTGCGTCGGTAAGCCAATTATCGGGTAAGATCTCGCTTCGTTAAATTGACGGCAGTCACACATTGAGACTATTGCTGGCTCGGTGGATCGCCAGATGATTTTCGACCTGACTGTTTTGAGTTCATCGTGGGCTTGTTGGCTTTGCCGGACCATGTCTAGCTGCACGCGTCTGCAGGACCGGAGGTCACAGGCGTTGCTGCCGGTCCTTTGATTATCCTTCTCCGACTGACTAGGTGTTCCAATGCGTATTGAACGACGTGACTTTATCAAATCGGCCACGATTGCTGGGGCTGCGATGGGTGTGCCTTGCGTTCACGCGCAGTCCAAGGGCAAGAAATATCGCACCGCATTGATTGGTTCGGGTTGGTGGGGGATGAACATCCTCAAGGAGGCAATGGCTTCGGGGACGATCCAGCCAGTGGCGCTGTGTGATGTTGATCAGGATAAGCTTGAAATCGCTGCTGAAGAGGTAGAAGATCTTTCCGGTGCGACGGTAAAGATTTATACCGATTTTAGAGAGTTGCTTGATCGCGAAGAGATTGAGATTGCCATCGTCGCGACACCTGATCATTGGCATGCGTTGAATACGATCGCCGCCATTGAAGCTGGGGCTCATATTTTTGTTGAGAAGCCAACCGGCCACACGATTGCGGAAAGTCGTGCAATGCTGGAAGCAGCGCGGGCAAATAATCGTGTGGTGCAAGTCGGATTGCATCGACGCATTGGGCCACACTACGTCTCAGGAATGGACTTCCTCAAGCAAGGAAATGTCGGGGAAATTGGATTGGTTAAGGCCTTCGTTCATAGTCAGGGAGGAGCGGAAACGCCCACTCCAAACAGCGAGCCCCCTGAACAGTTGGACTGGGATATGTATTGCGGGCCAGCCCCCATGAGGCCATTCAATCGCAAGATTCATCCAGGTGGATTTAGGAACTTCTTGGATTTTGCTAATGGGACCCTCGGTGATTGGGGCGTGCACTGGCTCGATCAGATTTTGTGGTGGACGGATGAGAAGTATCCTCAGGAAGTTTACTCAACCGGTGGTCGTCCAATTCGGGGCGAGGCCATCCTTAACGATAAGGAGCAGACGACGGACGCCCCTGATTGTCAGATTGCCACGTATCAATTTGAATCATTCACTGCGATATGGGAGCATCGTCGGTTTGCTGGTTCCTTGGCCGGCCAACCGAGTGTTGGGTGCTATTTCTACGGCACCAAGGGAACTTTTCATATGGGCTGGCGTGACGGCTGGACTTTCTATCCGTCGGATAAAAATGCGCAGGTGGTACATCAAGCAGCACAGCACAAGGAGCCGGATGGTCATAGTATTGATCTGCTTTGGGCTGATTTTATCCAAGCGATTGACACAGGAAGGCGGCCGACCTGTGACGTGCAAATCGGCCATGACGCGACGAATCTCAGCTTGCTGGGGATGCTATCTCTTAAAGCGGGGCGTAGTCTTCGTTGGGATGGTGAAGCGGAGAAAGTGATTGGCGACGAGGAAGCTAACCAGTGGCTGAAGCGTCCGTATCGGGGAGAATGGAAATATCCGGGGATGGGTTGAGGATTTTAAGGCTGGAGAAAAAAATGTAGTCTGCCCTGCGAGGTATCCGGTTTGGTAGAGAATCGGTTTGGTGTTTTTCTAGCGTTTGATCTT
>JAKMEW010000411.1 GCA_022425745.1 Rubripirellula sp. | reverse complement strand
GTGATGATCGTTGCAAAACCGCAAGTAATCGGCAGCGTGCGGAAGGTACTTCCCACAAATAGACACTGAGCCCATAAAAGGACACCCAGGATCTGCAGTTGGCGGGTCTCGTTCATTGTGGTTCTATCTCCCCATGCCCGCGCGAAGAGTTTGTTGCTGAGCCTTGTCGGGCGCCTTAAGTTGGATCCAGTTCACTGACCGTGGTAGAGGGTATGGATATGATTCGCTGTTGCGATTAGAAAGAATCAAGGTCGGACTTTGATGTGCAGATTCAAGTGCGACTTCAATCTGCTGGTTGGTGGATTCTGTCTCCGTCACATCTGCATTTGCGAGTCGAATCAACATCGACTCGCTGTCAATTTGTGTGAAACCGCCCTCTTCACGATGTCGATCCTCTTGGCAAGTTAAACAGAAGTTTAAGCTGACACGTTTCTTACCAAGTTCAAGGATAGTGGTGGTTGCCGCCGAAAGCAGGTGCTCAAAATTGGCTGCTTGTTTCTCTGGTGAGTCATTGCCGTTCGCTTCATGCGATGTGTCGACGACCAAGTAAACTTGCTGGATGGAGGGTGATTGGTATTCACGCACGATTGGTTTGCCTAGACGTGCCCAAGACACAAAGTCCCATCTGCGAACGGGCATCCCATATTCGTACTCACGACTCCCGGTGTAATCGAGTGCATCTCCTGCGAGTAGTTGATGAGACCATTCGCCCATCGACTCAAGGAACCCTCGAGAGGATTCGTCTTCGTCCGCATCAAGTGGACGGGGAGTCACGGTTATTTCTTGTTGCGGATCAATGCGTTGTGTGACTCGAAAGAGGTAAAAGGGGAAGTAGCTCTGCGTGACGATGAAGGGTATCGAGTGAGTACCCCGCGAGGTAAATCGTAGGGTGGAGGTGACGCGTCTGGCCTTGCCTGACTCAAGTAAGGTGACCGGTTGTGGTGGTGAAATCACTTCAAAAATCTTGTTGACAGCGCGTCTGCGTTTCGAAGTCCGACCTGAGTGAGAATTGCGATGATCAAAAGAGATAAGAAACTGCATGGCAGGAAGCCTACCGCGGTTGAGGCACTTGATCGCGATCGGTAACCGAAATCCATGTGGAACGGATCGAGGAAGAGCAAGGTGGTAGTCCAATTTAGGACTCATCAGCGAACTAAGTAGTCGGCCTAGAATAAATAAAGAAATCGCTGATGAGAAAATTCCCAGCCATGGGTAACCCCAGATAATGTTCAGCGATGCAATACTGACCACCAAAAGTGTACCCGAGGCGACCGTCATGGAACGCCGAAACCAATTCACCAACCGAAATGGAAAGAGCAAGATCGAAACGATCATCGCAGGCACCGACTGAATCACCCTGAATGTTCGCTGAGTGAATGAGAAGATGCGACTTCGCTTGACCGGTGCAAGTCTTTTCGGCTGTTGAGGAGAAGTAGACGCTTGGGCGACGCTCAAACCGGAACCTCCACTTGCGAGACAATTTCATTCTGAATCGCAATCGAGTCCGCAGCGCCCAGAGAGGCATTGCGGAGGCTTACACGGTGGCTCAAAACCGAGGCGGCGAGAGCTTGGACATCATCCGGCAGGACGTAGTTTCTGCCCTCGAGGACGGCGCGAGCCTGAGCCGCTCGGAGTAGCATCTTTGAGCCACGTGGACTGCATCCGGTTCGGATTCGGCTGTCCAATCGAGTTGCGTTGGCAAGATCCACAACATACTTGGCAACTTTTCGATCGACCTGCACGTCGCGAACATGCTTCTGCAAAGAGATCAGTTCCTCTCGAGTCATAGTCGCCTGAAGTGAAAAGTTTGGATCGTCGGTGGGCTGATTCAGAAGCATTTCGATCTCGCTCTCATGATCCGGGTAGTCCATAAAGAGTCGGAGTAGAAATCGGTCCAATTGCGATTCTGGTAACGGGAACGTCCCTTCGTATCCGGAGGGATTTTGTGTTGCGATTACCAAAAACGGACGTTCCAGTTGGTATCGCTTCCCATCAACAGTGACCTGTCCTTCTGCCATCGCCTCGAGCAGTGCGCTCTGTGTTCGTGGTGAAGCACGATTCACTTCGTCGGCAATCAAGAGATCGCAGAAAATAGGTCCCGGCCGGAATTCGAACGATGATGTGCTCGGTTGGTAAATTGAACTCCCGAGAATATCGGCTGGGAGCAGGTCAGGAGTGCATTGCACTCGTTGGAATTTCAGCTCAATCAACGAGGCGAGAGATTTTGCAAGAGTTGTTTTTCCGACTCCCGGCACATCTTCCAGCAGGACGCTTCCCTCGGCGAGTACCGCCGTAAGCACGGAATCAATCACCGCATCCTTTCCCCGAATGACACTTTGCAATCCTTGGCGAACTTGATTTAGTTTGCCGTTTAGTTTTTCAATATCCAATTTCAGATTGCTTTCGGAAGAGTGGTGGAGCGTGAATCTTTAGCGGGGCTTCATAATCTCTCGGCGGAGGGTATCTTAAGCCCTGGAAAGTCCCGCTTGCTTGCGTTCTATTCTAACTCATAGGCAACGCGAGCTGATTAGGCACACGCATTTTGCGGCACGTTCGTTTCTACCATGCTTTCGGTCTGGTTTTGTGCTCCCGAGAGGTTTTTGGAGGGTGGAGACAATCCGCGTTCCCTTTAAATTTTGGGTGGGTTTTGATTTGGATTCGGAGAAGAGTCTAGATTTCAGGAGACGAGTTGGTTGTTAGACCGAGAGATGATTCCGATCGCGGGACGAGATGATCTCGTGATTCAGGTTACCGATGATGGCAGCCGAACGTTGATGGACCACGCTCAGGGCGTCGCTTTTCACAGTGCGTCTGGAGCGCGCACAGAAACCCAGCATGTCTATCTTGATAACAGCGGGGTCTCCGATCGGCTCCGTCAGGGTCTAGAAACACAAGTTTTAGAAATCGGTCTTGGGTCCGCCCTTGGAATGTTGATGACGGTAGATCTAGCAATCACAGCTGGGTGTAGATTGCAATATCACGCATGGGATTTAGAACTGCTGGATGCCGACATCTTTGAATTGCTCAATC
>JAKMEW010000406.1 GCA_022425745.1 Rubripirellula sp. | reverse complement strand
CTAGTAAAGGGTTTGCGGGGTCGTAATTAAGAAAGACATCGAAGAATAGATTGCTGCTTGCCATGAGGTGCTTTGATGATTTTTGACGATGTGGAAGTCCCTGCTGAACGAGTCCCGCAACTCTGGCGATTTGTCGGAATTGTTTCTTGGCCATTTCGGTCGAATTCACACATTGCATGATATCATCAAGCATCGCATGTGAGCGAAAGACGTCGTTACCGCTGAGTCGATCTAGTTGAAACTGCTTGGGCGACTGCAAGACAAAACCGTAGTCATTACACGCAATGGAGAAAGTACTTTTTTGTCTTTGCGCGAGTCGGTGTGCGACAACTGCGGCGAGACCTTCGTGGACGAGTCGGCCTTCAAAAGAGTAGACAAAAAGTTGCCAGCCCGCGCGCGTCTTGATGGATTCAATTAGCAGCTGATGACGGTTGGGGATGATGCTCCACTTCTGTTGAACCTCAAGGAGTCCGCGAACGGCTTGCATTTCATGATCACGGAATCGGCCTTGGGATGCTTCATCGAGTTTCGCTCGAAGATGGCCGCCGAGCTCTGCTGACAGCGGCATACGTCCGCCCATCCATCGGGGAACTGCCGATGATTTCCCGCTGGCACGCCGCACGTAGGCGACGTTATCGTGGATTCGGACTAACGAAACCAATTTTCCTGCGAAGGTGAAGGCTTCATCCGGTTCGAGTTTGGTGAGGAAAGATTCTTCCACCATTCCTAGGCGTTTACCCGACATGTACTTCACAACCATTGCTTGGTCGGCAGTGATGGTTCCGATGTTCATACGGTGGGCGGTAATGACTTTTCTCTGCCGAACGTGATACCGCCCATCCTCAATCTCCACCCGCTTGAAATCTGGGTATGCTTGAAGCGAGTGTCCGCCGTACCTGATAAAGCGAAGTACCCACTGCCATTCATGATCAGAAAGATTACGGTAGGCGTGAGTTGACCGAATTTCTTTGAGTAATTGTTCGGGAATGAACCCACCACCAATGGCTATCGAGATCGCGTGCTGAGCAAGGACGTCAAGTGGCTTTTGAATGAGGCGGCGAGATTCGAGATCTCTGTTTTTAATCGCCTCCTGCGCTGCGGAGAGTTCGATCAGTTCGATCGCATTAGTTGGCACAAAGGACAGTCGACTCACCGCATCAGGCTGGTGACCACTTCGGCCCGCACGCTGCAAAAGTCTCGCCGCTCCCTTGGGGCTACCGACTTGTATGACTAAGTCCACGGCGGTGAAGTCCACGCCGAGATCCAGGCTACTCGTGCAGACGACGGCATGTAACCTTCCCTCTCGTAGTCCGTTTTCGACCCACTTCCGCACTTCAGAATCAAGCGATCCGTGATGCAACGCTATTTTGCCTGCCCACTGCGGTCTCTGTTTCAGCAGTTCTTGATACCAGATCTCGGTTTGGGCACGCGTGTTTGTGAAGATCAAGGCGCTAGAGACTCCTTCGAGTCTCTCGGCAACTTGTGGTGCCATCTTGGTGCCGATGTGGCCGGTCCAGGGAAAACGTTCGATTGATTCAGGGATAATGCATTCGAATTCAATTTTCTTATTTGAGTGGCCTTCAATGATCTTTGCTGGGCTAGCGGTGTCCGTCCCAGTGAGTGACTTGGCTGCTTGCTCGAGATTGCCGAGTGTGGCTGAGACGCCCCATGTTTTGAGATTCGGATTGAGGGTTCGCAACCGCGCGAGTGAAAGTTCTGTTTGGATTCCACGTTTGGTCCCGAGCAGTTCGTGCCATTCATCCACGATGACACAGTCAAGTTCCTTGAATTGCTCGAGCACCTTTTCGTGCGTTAGTAACAGTGACAGACTTTCTGGGGTCGTGATCAAGGCGGTGGGGAGTTTTTTTAGTTGTCGGGTTTTTGCTGATGCCCGACTGTCTCCCGTCCTTGCTTCGACTGTCCACGGAAGGCCTAAGGCATCGATTGGATCGCGTAAACTTGCTTCGGTATCGTTTGCGAGCGCTCGAATTGGCGTAATCCAAAGCACCTTAATGGACGGTGGTGATTTGAAGTTCCACTTCCTCGGATCACGGTTTGCGTTGATCCATTTCAGGACGGGGCCAAGCCAAACCGCAAGTGTTTTTCCTGATCCAGTCACGGAGTGGAGAATTCCGCTGTCACCATTGCGGTAGGCGCGCCAGCACGAACGCTGGAATCGAAATGGACTCCAGCCGCGTTTCTCAAAATATTGGTCGACCCGTTTCGATGGTGACTGAAGCGGAATTTCATCGTCTCTACTGATCACTCGATGGCTCCCGATAGCTCTCAATGAGTCGATGAAGATCTGACAAAGTGTTGGCATCAGCGGGTTGCTTATCGTGCCTCCATCGGGAGATTCGCGGAAACCGAGTTGCAACGCCGCATTTGTGTCGCTTGCTTTTGCGGATACCTTCAAAGGCAATTTCCATCACAAGCTGTGGGGTGACACTTCGCACTGGGCCAAAGGTGTCGTTGGTGTTCTGCCGAACGAACCGATCCACCTGCTGAATCTCTTGACGGGTGAGGCCACTGTAAGCTTTGGCGAATGGCACCAATGCGTCACCGTCCCAAACCGCGAACGTGTAATCAGTAAATAGGTTTGCTCGCTGGCCGTGACCCTTCTGTGCATAGATAAGAACAGCATCAATCGTTTCGGCGGCCACCTTCCATTTCCACCAATGACCCTGCACACGACCCACTGAGTAAGGGGAATCAAGCCTTTTTAGCATCAAGCCCTCGGCAAGGTTCTCACGGCTTCGTGAACGTTTCTCTGTGAGATCCTGCCATTGATTGGCTTGCACGACCTCGGTGGTCTTAAGGTTCGTATCGTTTAGCCTTTCAAATAAAACCTCTAACCGCTCTCGCCGTGAATGAAACGGTAGTTGTCGGATATCTTCGCTATTGAGTTCCAATAGATCGAATGCGTGGAAGACAACGGGAACCTCATGAAGAAGTTTTTTGCCAACCCGCTTGCGACCGATTCGACGTTGCAATTGATCAAACGGTAACACCGATCCTTCGGAGTTGGTTGCAAGAATTTCCCCATCAAGTACGGTCCCGTTTGGGATCTTTTCAGCGGCGGCTTCGATCTCGGGCCAAGTGTTTTCCATCAGCATGTCGCCTCGAGACCAAAGAAATACTTGCGATTCACGCCGAATGATTTGGCATCGAATTCCGTCCCATTTCCACTCCGCAATGTAGCGATTGGAGTCACCGAGATGATTGATGTTTTTGTCCGCAGGGATCGGATTTGCTAAACAGAATGGGTAGGGTTTGCTCGCCTCCCATCCGGTTTCATCAGGGTTGACCAGTGCCTCAAATGACTCGCGATTCGGTTCCCACTGCCCCATCATTCGGTGTGCAATGACATCAGGACTGACACCGCTATGCTTTGCTAACGCCCGAATTAGTAATCCCTTACTAACACCAACGCGAAACCCACCCGTCATCAGTTTCATGACAACAAATCGAGTTTCTGTATTTGTTTTGCTCCAGATCTCTAAGATGCGTTGTTGCTGATCTTGGGGAGGTAGTTGACCGAGCGGTGAGAGTTCCGTATTGATCCAGTCAGTTAATGATCGATCTGACTGTGATTGGCTCGGAGGCACCACGAGACTAATTGTTTCAGCGAGATCACCGACGCTGTGGTAGGACTCTTCAAATAGCCAGTCAGGAATCCCAGCTGCCTCGGCCGCCCATTGTCGGAGTAGTCTGGTGGGGATCAATCTGGAGAGTCGATTGCCTGCGAGAAAGTAGGTTGCCCACGCCGCATCTGCTGCGTCGACCAATGAAAAGTAATCAACGAGCGCGGCGACCTTCTGATTTGTCTTCGTAGTCGCGTCCAACTGTTTGTAGAGATTGGCAAAGCGGATCACGATGCGGCCTCGGTGGATAGGATCGCGTTGATGTTCTGTTCATCTTCATTTTCCTCACGACTTCCCCTGCCTATCGATTTGGCCGGTTGACCGTTGTCATTAAGGTATCGCGCGACAACCTGACTGAATCCATGGTCCACCCAGACCATCTCGGCATCCGCTAATTGGACGGCCTTGAGAAGGCTTGGCCAGTCGACGTGGTCACTGATTAAAAATCCTTGATCCATCGAACGCCTGCGCCTCCATCCTCGCATCATGCACCAGCCACTAGCCATCGCGGTGCTAATCTTGCCAAAGCGTTTCAACCACGAAGTACCGTGAGCCGAAGGCACTGCAAGGACGAGTGACTTTGGAATGAGGTCTTTTGTGAGTGTTTGGTCGACATACCTGGTTGGTGCCAACGCAAGACCGCTATCCCGGTATGCTTGGATTCCTTTTTCCACCGCACCGTGTGTCAAGATGGGACCGAGCGATGGATCAAGTCCAGCAAGGAGTCGCTGGCTCTTTCCAATTGCGTACCCGTATAGAACACTACATCGCCCTTCTTCTTGATTCGTTTTCCACCAATGATTGATCGAGTCCTGGACGGTCGCCTGAGATGGCCAGCGAAAAATCGGCAGGCCGAATGTGGACTCGGTGATGAAGTGGTGGCATGAGATGGGTTCCCATGGAGAGCAGGTGGGGTCTGGTTCGAGTTTGTAGTCGCCTGTGATCACGGTGACTTGTCCACGGTGCTCGATCCTGATCTGAGAGGAACCAAGGATGTGACCCGCGGGGTGGAGCGAGATTTTGACCCCACCCCTGTTCACCACCTCACCGTACTTCACAAACATAAACTCGGCGTCAGCATTGACCCTGAGACGAAGAAGGTGTTCGCCCTCGACGCTGCTCAAGTAATTTTGGGACCCAAAACGAGCATGGTCCGAGTGAGCATGAGTGATGACGGCCCGATGCACCGGCCGTGATGGGTCGATGTAGAAATCCCCAATCGGACAATAAAGTCCAGCAGAGGTTTGTTCGATGATGGGCTGCATGAACTTTCTACGACGTGTGGTAGTTTTCTGCGGTGGCTTCGGAGCCGCTGCGATTCTGGTGCCGGATCGTCGGAATTATTGACCAGAGTCAATGGAAAGCGGGTTTTTGTGGGTTTTTGATTTTTCGTAGAAAACATCGGTAAGAATTGCGAGGGCCGTCGCGTCTAACAAGTAGAACACCATTCATCAAAGGAGAACGCCATGCGAGCCACAAAAATCAACTCCGTTGTCCGTTTGTTCACCCTTCTCACTTTGACCGTCGCAGGTATCGACTCTGGTGCCCATGCGATGGAACTACGTAATGCCGCCGGCCCAAAAGCAGGTAAAAAAACAGAGAGCATTCACTACACCTTTGAGAGAAAGACCTTCGATGTGTCCCGTCAGCACGGACATGTCTATTTCAATAACTATTGGTACTCGCACCCATTGATCGATCAGCATCAATATGTCCGACTGATCGAGGTTTTCGATCATCAAAATTTTCCCAGCGATCATGAGTTCTTTAATTGGGCCAAGACGCTTCGAGGAACCCGAACTTACACCTACGACACCGTCAAAGAACATCGACCAAAGAGTGTGACGAACCTTGGGCCGATCGTGCTGCTAGCAGCAAAGCAACGGGCTGAAATAGATCCAGCTTGGAGATTTTGGAGGGAGCAAGAGGAAACACGATTGTCTGAGTTGGCTCAGAAACAACGCGAAGCCGAAGCCATCAAAGCGAGACAGGATGCTGAACTTGAAACAAGCCGACAATTGGTTAAATCGGCTACTCAATCAGCGCAGGCTTTATCCGTGCTTTCGGGAAACACAAGCCTTTGGGAAGTCGAATTGCAACCACGAGGTCCTCGAACGATCTGGTTGCCATCAGGTTCCCCACAATTCAGTTTTTCAAATCGAACCCCCTACGGAGCCATCAACTTTTCCATTGGAGGATCCAAGTACGTCAGGTCCTACGGTCGCAATAGTGTCTCGGCTGGTACAAGTTCCTGCACGATGCGCGGGTCAAGCTAAGGGATGGATTATTGAAATCGGGATTTGATGCTAACGATATCCCACTGGTGACAGGCTGAGGTGCTGTGATGAAATTTAAACCGGAGCAGTTGCAGAAGCTTATTCAACTGACCCTCGAGACTCGCGAGGATGACACCATCGGTTGTGATGGGTGCAGTCAGATGATGGAACAGTTTGCGCAGGCGGAGCTGGACGGAGTGGAGATATCCGATAGTCTGGCCGTAGTGAGAGCTCATCTCGACCAATGCCGTTGCTGCCGTGCAGAGTACAAAGCCTTGATAGAAGGGTTGCGAGAGATACTCCTGTAATCGTTTGTAAAACCAGTGGAGGCGGAGGAAGACACTGCACGTGATGATTAAAAAGGCTACACTAGCGAGAGAACTCGACGTGGTTATTTGATTTAACAAGGACTTTTGGATGATTATAAAATTCTTGGGGCGATCCGCTCTTTTACTCATCGTTGCTGTCACTTTAGGTTGCAATCCATCGACCGAAGCGACGAGCTCAGTTGAGAATGCGGAGCAGTCAGCGATCGAAGCATACGAGGCTGCGTTGGCTGAGGAAGAGAGTGCGATGAGCGAAGCACCGCCAGAAGAGAATCTGGAAGAATAGTTGTAACGATCGCTCATGGCTTAGCCAGCAAAAATAAAAACCCCGGTTAGAGTGCTAACCGGGGTTTCTTTTTTGTCAAAGACTTTTTTGAACCGTAGGTTTACTGGTTCAACTGTTCTTCAATCGTTTCTTTGGATGCTCGAGTGCCAAGTGCACCCCAAAGGCCGTAGGGGCTTTCGGATCCCGGTGGGTTGACTGAGTTATTAAGCCAAACCATCGGAGCACGGTTGTCACCGGCTTCAACGGAATCAGTCATGAAGACAACAGCACCGTCTGCCATCAGGATGTGCGCTCCACCTTGATGGCGACTCGAAGCGGACCACGCTCCGGTCTGACCCGCGTTGTTTCCGCTACAGATTTCTGCGTTTGGTGGCAGAATCGTGTGGAAGCCGGACGCGTATGGTCGGAAGTCCGCCCAACGATATCCTCGTCGTGCCGCTGCGCCGTCAATAGGTACTCCTTGTGCCCAGTACTGAGGTCGTTCCGGGTCGATCTGGCCCTGATCAGCACACCACTTCGGGTTGTCCCTCACTGACCTTGGTGGGTTTTGGCTGCCATTGCGAGTGGAGCTTGTTCGGTTATCTCGATCATCGAGATCCGTGGCGATCTCGCCCATCGCAATGGTATTCGCTAATCCGTCCAAGATATCTCGGAACTTTGATTCTTTGTGGGGAACAAAGACACCACGGTCCGCTGCGCGACTCTGCCGGTTCCAGCCATTGTTACCAAAGTTCATGATGCCGGGTGTTTGCCAGTTCAGGTGTCCTGGTCCGCGAACCGACCACCACATCGAATCCCCTAGGCAGACTGCGTAGTTGGTTCGACCGAGTGAGGGAAGGCCTTGACCGGGATCACTCGGACATCGCAGGGTTGGGATTTCGGTGACCCAAGGTTGATACCTGATCTGCGAAGGTACCGGCCCCATCGCTGGCCAAGGTGTCGTGTACGGCGCTGCCGGATTAAGAGCGTTTACCAAGCTGGGATTGCTGATTTGCTCCCATACGGCCTGTTGCTCAATGAAAGGAGTTAAACCAACCAAGGCGCTCAGTCGCCATGCATTGGCCGCGCCGTAGTTTGACCACCAATTCGTGGTAGCACCCGCGTTGCCGGCGGGGGCCGTACCGCCGAGCGTATCGGTGCCTGCGCCGTGAATCGGCAGTTGCTTGTAGGCACTGTGGTAATTGTGCAGAGCCAAGCCAATCTGCTTGAAGTTGTTACTGCAGCTCATTCGCCTTGCCGCTTCTCTAGCAGCTTGGACGGCTGGAAGAAGCAGTCCTACTAGGATGCCAATGATGGCAATCACCACCAAAAGCTCCACCAACGTGAAGCCTTGACGGCCTTTATTATGCTTTCGCATTCGGTAACCTCTTGATAAGGGAGATAAGTACGCCGTTGAAGGATAGCAGGCTCATTGCCTTTTCCGAACATCCATTTGTGTTGATGTGATTAAATTGCGCAAATTGTCTTTTTGAACGCGATCGGGAATGAAACCGCGAGTTTTCCCTTGTTTTGCTTGGTTTTCCCGTTTGTTGGGCCTTGGCCAAAGGAGTCTTTCCTCGCCCCATCGCAACTTTTTCGCGCAAATAATGGGTAAAAGCAGGTACAGGTTTGGCTCAATT
>JAKMEW010000363.1 GCA_022425745.1 Rubripirellula sp. | reverse complement strand
GATTGATCATCTGTGTTCTTCGTGGAATGATCACTTGGCTCCCCTTCAAACTGCTGGTTCGCGGCCCCGATCGAAATATCATTCTCTGCAGCATTATCGTCAGAAAATTGCAGCGATGACGCGGCATACCAGCCCGCAGGTAGCGTGAGTTTTGTTTCAACAACTGGGTCATCGATGTTGCATCCCTCGGGGTATAGCATGAGACAACTCGGACTGATTACACCAATCGTTCTTGAGAAGAAACAATCGTGCCCAAACGATGTGGTGGTAGGCTGGTTGACGATATATCTCAAATGCACATCCAGCTCTCCCACCCCCGCAGGCACCTGAACCTCAATGCGATACACCTCCCCAGGACTGCGTCTCCAATCCAGTCGATTACCGTTCTGATCAAAGATTTCTAAGCCGGCAACGTTGGCAATCGGTCCACCGGGACCGTGAGACCCAGGAACCCACTTCGGATACCACAATGCAACACTGCCAGCTTTCGATGAGGCCTGAAGAGGTATTACACTCGACGCGTCGATGAACCCACGAAGCGGTCTGGTGCAATCAACCTGCAACCGCCACCCAGAGGAATCCTCCGCACCTGCATTAGTGCACAACGAGCTGAAACCGAACAACGAGCTGAAACCGAACACACACAGCACCATTGCAAACAGCGGAAGCGTTCCCAACCCACGCTTATACATAACCAAACCTTTATCGTTGCTGACTAACAAACCTGTGTTCCCAGAGTGATTCCTAGAGTGATTCCCAGAGTGATTCCCAACAGCGGATGCATCTTTCAGGCCTTCTCCTCACGAGGATTTCTCGGTGGCTTGGACAAAATTTCCGCTAAGGCAACGATGTCAACATCCGCCTCAAGCCGCCCCGGATTTTCCAATTTCACCTTTCGCAAAACATCGGGTCCACGTTTCTCAAGTGCCTTGAGGTAGTATTTGTCATAGTACTCGAGCATAACGCGACAAAAACCTTCCCAGTCTCCCTTGTTCGCACTGTCGACCGCTTCCTGATACCTTAGCCCACCCAAGCGTTTTTTTATACGAGTGGCAGCGTAGGTCATGCTTTCTAGGTCCCGCGAGCCATAATCTTCCAGTAAAAACTGAACACGCTTTTCAACATCAGCGTCAACGAAGATCATGGGTGCAACCGTGAGTTGCTGCCAGAGTTCCTCCGGTATGACCACTCGTCCAATAACCTGACTTTCCCCCTCGAACCAAACGACCTGATCTTCCCTACACCGCACCCATTGCATCAATAGGTCATTCTGAAACTGCTCCGTGCTAGGTTGTCGCCGATCTGCGTATCCTCCAAACACACTACCGCGATGGTTAGCAAGCGATTCCAGATCAATCACTTGCTGTCCTTGCCTTGCGATCCGCTCGAGAATACGAGTCTTGCCACCGCCCGTAGGACCAGCCAGAACCACTATGCGTTTTGAACGCTTGAAGTGCGAAACACCGGCTCGACGAAATGCCTTGTATCCTCCATCAAGTAAGTCCAATTGATAACCCAGCTGTTCACCAAGCCATTTCATTGACCTGCTACGCATTCCGCCGCGCCAACAGTGAATCAATGGTCGTGATTGACTACCAAACTGCTCGCGTAGTTGCCCGATGGCGACCTCCAGTTCGGCTGATAGATATGCAATTTTCCCCTTGGCAATTTGTAGTCCCAAGGTAATCGCAGACTCCTGCCCTTGTTGTTTAAAGGTCGTACCAACAACCGCACGCTCATTATCGGTAAACAGGGGTACGCTCTTCGCACCGGGGATATGCCCATGTGCGAACTCACTCGGTGAACGCACGTCAATGACACCGCTGTTGGACGCGTCAAGGTATTGATCTGCGGACACGCCGTTGAAAGTGGCGTGATGGAGCGATTTGTAGACCAATGCGAGGTCGAGATTTGAAAACGGCGAAGAAGCCAACCGTAAAGCCCTTGGGAGTGAGGGGATGTCGCGAATTCGAGTTGAACGATCACGAATCCGCCTGGGTAGCTACGTGCCAACCATAAGGACTGCCCAGACCGCGATGATTTCAGTCGTGATAAATTAGTTGAGTCTTATGGCTGAAAACACACCGAATGGCCCATTGAATACGGAGCCAAGCCTGAAAAACAGTAAAATATCCAACATTTCTCGCTGGTTTTCATCCTCTAAGTATTTCGGATCAATGCCATCAGCAAGAATCCGATCCCAGTCGAGATCGCTCGGTGGATCATCGAGAAACTTTGCAATACTAAACCCCTTTCCTGCCGGTGAACCAGGAACCACATATTGCAGTACGCTGGATTGAACCAATCGCTGTCCGTCTAAAATACCGCGGAGATGACCCATCGCCGCTAGCCAAATGTCAATCTGTTGGTCAGTAAGCGGCACACCGAACAGATCCGTTTGTTTTGCGTTTGGCAACCATTCATAGTCGTCATCGGTCTCTGCTCGAAGGTGCCTCCAAGTCTCCGCATTCAACCGACAGACCTCGAGCATATGCAACCGGAATCGGTGGAGTCGAATTGGATCAGCAAGCCGCACACGCATCCGCTCAGCTTCCACATCAACATCCCTGACCGGTTTTACCCGCGGGAACAATTCATCAGCTGACACTCGATCAAACCAAACCGATGTATCGTAGGCACGCATCGCATCGATGATCCCAGATAACAGGTGGCAATAAGCCCGGAGCCATGCAACATCTCCCCTGTCAAAATGTACCAATAGCTCTTCATTGCCATCCTGAAGCGGTAAACCACGATTCCTTGCGACCTGTAAAACCTCTCGCAAACTCAGCTTAGCGCCCTTCTCCGTGCCTACCCTAAACTCGATCTTCGCCAACCTCATCGGCGTTTTAACCTCATCATCGCTGATCCCCGCCAGCGTCTGCTCCGCAACGAGAAGGTTCGCTCTGAATTGATCAAGCAGACGCAAAAAAGACGCATAATCAATTTCTGTTGGATCTGGGTTCTGCTCGACCGGCAAACGCAGAAACATCACG
>JAKMEW010000335.1 GCA_022425745.1 Rubripirellula sp. | reverse complement strand
CTTACACCCTGACTGATGAAGCACCAGCGCTTGCAACTGCCTCACTGCTGCCAATCCTGCGAGCTTTCGTTGGAGTTGCGGGAGTTGAAGTTGAACTGAAGGACATTTCGCTAGCAGGCCGAATCGTTTCGGCTTTTCCTGAATTCCTGTCTTCTGACCAACAGCAAGAAGATGCGTTAAGTCGATTGGGAGAGTTGGCAAAGTTGCCTGAAGCCAATATTGTCAAACTTCCAAACATCAGTGCGTCGATACCGCAGTTGACCGCAGCGATCAAGGAATTGCAAAGCCACGGATATCCAGTTCCAGATTTTCCGGAGGAACCGCAGAGTGACGAAGAGAAATCAGTCAAGCTTCGTTACGCTAAGGTGCTCGGCAGCGCGGTGAACCCCGTTCTTCGCGAGGGGAATTCTGACCGCCGCGTGGCAAAGCCCGTCAAGGAATACGCTCAGCAACATCCTCACTCGATGGGTGCGTGGTCATCTGGTTCTAAGAGCCATGTTGCTTCAATGACGGAAGGTGACTTCTATGGCAGCGAGCAATCCCATGTGATGGAATCCGCAGACTCGGTGCGTATTGAACATGTAAGTGCTGAGGGCGAAGTCACGATTCTCAAGGAAGGATTGGGTCTTCTTGAAGGCGAGGTGATTGATTCTTCGCGCATGAGTTGCAAAGCACTGAGGGCATTCTTTGAACGCGAGATTGAAGATGCGAGAGATCAATCAATGTTGTTGAGTCTTCATATGAAGGCAACGATGATGAAGGTCTCTGATCCGATCATTTTTGGACATGCGGTTTCAGCTTACTATGCCAGTGTGTTTGAAAAGTACGGTGATGTACTCAACTCGTTGGGCGTTGATGTGAGTAATGGGATTGGCGATCTCTATGCCAAGATCAATCAGTTACCTGAAGATCAGCAGGAGGCGATCCGAGCCGAGATTGACTCCATCTACGCTGCCGGACCCCCGCTTGCTATGGTCGATTCTGACAAGGGAATTACCAACCTGCACGTGCCGAGTGACATCATTATTGATGCGTCCATGCCTGCCGCGATTCGTTCATCTGGCCAGATGTGGGGCCCTGATGGTCAATTGCACGATACCAAGGCGTTGATTCCCGATCGAAGCTACGCGGGCGTTTATCAAGCAACCATCGATTTCTGTAAGCAGAATGGTGCCTTTGATGTTACTTCGATGGGTAATGTTTCGAATATCGGCTTAATGGCTCAGAAGGCAGAGGAATACGGATCCCACGACAAGACTTTCCAAGTGGAAGCAACTGGGGTAGTCCGTGTCGTTGCAAGCGATGGTGCCGTCCTCATGCAGCATGATGTTGAAGCAGGTGATCTTTGGCGCATGTGCCAAACCAAGGATATTCCTATACAGGATTGGGTCAGATTGGCCGTCGTGCGTGCTCGTGCCACCGGATCAGCTACCGTCTTTTGGCTCGACTCAAATCGCGCGCATGACGCGAACTTGATCAAGAAAGTGAATCAATATTTACCAGAGCATGATACGGAAGGCTTGGATATCCAGATCATGTCACCGGTGGAGGCAACTCGTCACGCCTGCCGGCGGGCAAAGGATGGCCAAGATTCGATCGCGGTTACAGGTAATGTACTTCGTGACTACCTGACCGATTTGTTTCCCATTTTAGAGCTGGGGACCAGCGCGAAAATGTTGTCGATCGTACCACTGTTGGCAGGTGGTGGCTTGTTTGAAACGGGAGCTGGCGGCTCCGCACCCAAGCACGTTCAGCAGTTCGTTCAGGAAGGGCACCTGCGCTGGGATTCTCTTGGTGAGTTCCTTGCTTTGGGTGTCTCCCTGGAGGACCTAGCGAGCAAGATTGGTTGCCACAAGGTTGCGGTTCTCGCCGCAGCACTCGACAGTGCGATCGGCACGATTCTCAATGAAGATAAATCACCGAGTCGACGAGTGAATGAACTGGATAACCGCGGCAGTCACTTTTACCTCAGTATGTACTGGGCTCAAGCACTCGCCAGTCAGGATCAAGACGCTGAGTTGAGAGATCGGTTTGAGCCGATTGCGAAACAACTTGTAGAGCAAGAATCGATCATCCTCGATGAGCTCAATGCGGTACAGGGTTCAGCGGTTGATATCGGAGGCTATTATCAGCCGGACGCTGGAAAGGTGGAGCGGGCGATGCGACCCAGTCGTACTTTGAATGGGGTGATTGATTCTCTGGCGTAGTCAATCGCAGAGAGGCACCGCATGAATTCAGTCATGCGGTGCGAGGTCTGTTTTTGCTAAGGCCAGGCTTTGCTAAGGCCAGACTTTGCTAAGGCCAGGCTTTGCTAAGGCCAGGCTTTGCTAAGGCCAGGCTTTGCTAAGGACTGTTCACTGCTTTTGTCGGTTGCTTTCTAAGATGCCCAAGCATGCTTCGAATGGGCGGCGAAAACGCGTAGTAGCAGAATACAATTGGCAACGCCAGCCAGTGCAATACCGAGGCTCCGATGAGAACGAAGAGCGCTTGCCCAATCTGGTGCGGTGCACGTCTTCCCTGCACGAGCTGTTGGAAGACGTGCTTGTACTGAAAACGCGATACCATCAGATAGGCCAGCACCAACGTCAGCGCGGCCATGAAGTACTGTGAACCATGTAGCAGTTGCTGTGCAAACCACTGAACCTGTTCTGGGTATTCGGTATCGTTTGCATAGCCTGCAAGTTCGGGCATCGCGATGGCAAAGGATGCAAGCGTGCCAGCCGCTGCGGGGCTGGGTAGCCCGTCAAATCCTTCATGCGTGTCATCCTCATCGGTTTCCACATTGAACCGAGCTAAGCGAATCAAGACGCACAACGTGAACAGCACACCAATGCCCCAGCTAATTTTTTGTGGTAGCGCCATTCCGTGAGCGTATTCCCAAACAATCACGGCGGGAGCGGTGCCGAAGGTGATGGCGTCACAGAGGCTATCCAGCTCGGCTCCGAATTGGCTTTCCTGCCCAGTCATTCGGGCAGCGGAGCCGTCTAGTGCATCGAACAGCATTCCTCCAAAAATTAACGTTCCCGCAATGAGTAACTGGGTTTCTCCGCTCCAACGAGGGTCGTCGCTCATCGCGATTGCGATCGCAGCCAAGCCGCACACTCCGTTGCCGAGAGTTAGCATCGTTGGGAGGACGGCAAGTGTCAGTCGTCTTTTTTTACGACGTTTCTTTGGTCGGCCAGTCCACGATTTACCTTGATCCTGCTCGTCATCCGGTTGTGAGGCGAGGGAATCCTGGGCGGCTGAATCGGTCGAATCCTGCTCGTGGGCTGGATTTGTCGGGTGGAGCTCTCGCTTCAATTCGCTCATGCGCGTCTTGCTACAGGATACGGAAGGGATCAAAAAAGGGTGCGCTACGAGGTGGATTGCCGCGGCGATCCTATCCTCGCAAGTTTAGTGGTTTGCTTGTGAGCCTTATGGGATCAGCCAATTTAATGGTGACACCGTTTGATTGGGACGCCAGCAGTCCTCAGTGTAGCCTGAGTCGATAGGCACGGGGGAACTGCCTTGGAGTAGACGTGTCTTGCGGGGAGCCAATTCGTCCCACTGAATCTCAAGGTTTTTATGTCTTGGGATATTTAGTTTTTCCGTTGTGCGTTTTATGACGCTGAGTTCTCTGACTCTGAGTTCTCTGACTCTGGGTTTTCCGACTGCGTGTTTGTATTTGCGGGACTGACAATCGTTCGGTAACGAGCAAGTGTGGTGCTGCCGGCGCAAAGTTTATCACCCACTTTTGCCGTAATATCTAACGTCTCGTCTGCCGGAATGATTAGTTCAGTACGTGATCCCAGCTTGATCATTCCATACATTTCGCCACGGTTGAGAATGTCACCGGGACGAACCCAGCAAACGATGCGTCGAGCAAACTGTCCCGTGATTTGACGAATTCTAAATTTTCTTGGTTGTTCATTGGATTGAATCTCTTCGTTATCTACTAAGACGACGTCGAGGTTTTCATTTTCTCTGGCGGACTCGGGCCGCAAGGCATTGAGCATTTTTCCTGGGCGATAGCGCACGGCCACAACCCGTCCCGGTAAAGACGCTCGATTGGCGTGAACGTTGAAGATGGAAAGGAAGATGCCGAATTGCACGCACTTCCCA
>JAKMEW010000278.1 GCA_022425745.1 Rubripirellula sp. | reverse complement strand
GCTCACGAGGTCATCGCGAGTGTAGCGTCCTTGGTTCGTAAAAAGTGGCATCCAGCTATGTGAATCCTCACCCCCGGCTGCATCGTTTTGTTTGGTGATTTCCGCGAGAGTGGCGTAGAAGTCGGTCAGGCAGGCTAGCCGATGTGTGGTTTGCCCACCTCGGATGGTGGACGGCCAAGAGGCGATCAAGGGAACGCGGTGCCCACCCTCGTAGATGTCCGCTTTGTGCCCGCGAAAGCCGGCAGACGGGTCGTGTTGATGCTGTTTGAGGACTTCGAAATTCGCTTCGGGCGAGCATCCATTATCGCTAGAAAAGATCACAAGTGTGTTGTCGGTTACACCCTGTTTGTCGAGCGTGTCGAGGAGCTGCCCCATGTGATGATCGACCTGCATGACGAAGTCGGCATAAGGGTTTAGGCCACTCGCATCCTTGAACGGTGGAACCGGGACAATCGGAGTGTGCGGGGCTGGCAGCGCAAGGTAAAGGAAAAAAGGTCTGTTTTTATTTCGCTTTCCGGTCTGTTCGATGATGTGACTGATGGATTGATTAAAAAGGTGCGGCAAGACGTTCTCGATCTCAAAGTCTGGGCTGATGGGGCCTTTGCGATACCAGCCATATCGATCCTGCTGCTTTGTCACACCTTCTTCCCGCAACGGGATTGCTGTCGCCTTGCCGGTATCGACCCAGACATAGGGCGGCATATCCAGCGAGCCGCAATGGGCGTAATAGCCGTCGAAACCATTGATGTTTGGGCCGTTGATAATCGGTTTTGAAAAATCAATCGACTGCTTTCCGGTCTCCGCATTCTTGACATAGGTCCAATCCCATCCAAGATGCCATTTTCCGATCATTTGAGTGTGGTAACCAGCAGCTCGCATGAGGTGCGCGACGGTCGGCCGATCAGCAGGGATGAGGTGTTGGCTCGTTCCGCTAAGGACGCCGCGAGCGAGTCTTGATCGCCAGTTGTATCGCCCGGTGAGAAGTCCGTAGCGAGTTGGAGTGCAGACTGCGCTCGGTGAGTGCGCATCAAGAAACGTGATGCCACTTTTCGCCAGACGATCAAGATTTGGCGTTTTTATCTTGCAGTTAGGGTTGGTTGGCTGAATGTCACCAATCCCAAGATCGTCGGCAAGAACAAAGATCACGTTCGGTTGCGCGGTCGATTCTTGCTCCGCTGAGGTAACCTCTCTTGAACACACAAACGAGGTGATGGCCATTTGTAAGACAAACAACGAGTATCGCACGCTGGAGATGAACGGTTTCGAAGTGGTCACATTGATCCTCAAGCTTGTCGTCGGCGGTCAAGTGGGAGCGTAAATTTTGCTCTGATTTGAGGCCTGATTTGGGTTTGGTTCTGTCAGTGCGGTTATAGTAACATTTGTAGTGAGAGGTTTGTGGGAGAGTTAGGCCCGTCAAGGAGAACGTTGCCGAGACGCATCACCACGGGATACAAGAGGTAGATACAAGATCATGCTTTCCGGCCGACTGGTACACATGTCACTAGCGATGATCTTGATCCTCACGCCCTCCACTTTTCTGCCAAGATCTTCTCATCACGCTCGTCTTCTGGCCGCCGATGGCGAGCCTGTCGCCGATTCTGCGGCTTGGCATCGACAATTTGTTAACGAGATTTTTCCGCTCTTGCGTCAGCAGTGCTCTGAGTGCCATTGGTCAGACGGAGAGGTCGAGGCCGGGGTCGAGTTGGACCGACTAGAGGAACCAGGTCAGGCGTTGGAAGAACACCGGTTGGTTGAATCGATGGTGCGAGTATTAGGGGCTGGGGAGATGCCCCCGGATCAGGCATTGTCAAAGTCTGATATCCAGCGGGTGGTGAGCTGGTACGAATCTTCTTACCGCCCGGCTTTGAAGTCTCTTCCGGGACCCTTGATGACCCGCCGACTTTCGCGACAGGAGTTGCGTTATTCGCTCGCAGCGGTGTTTGGATTCGATTTGGAAGTGGCGATTATTGAGGCCGAGCAGACCGTGGTGGAAAAGTCGCTTGTTCTTAAGTTGCTTCCGGAAGATCCTCCGGGTAAGAGCGGTTTCACCAACGACACGCACGGTAATCCGCTCAGCGAGAGTCAGTGGGAGCAAATCGCCTCAATTGTTGACTCGGGAATTGAGATGCTGCTGGGGCCAAGTCGCCATCTTTTACTATCTCGACTATTACAGACGGATTTTGATCCTAACTCACAAGAAGCTTTGGATCGATTTCGGTTGATCAGTAGTGCGGATGCAGAATTGATTCTGCGTGAGATTTACCGTCGAGCTTATCGGCGTATTGTTCCCGAACCCATTCTGGGGCGTGCGATTGAACGTCTACAAG
>JAKMEW010000273.1 GCA_022425745.1 Rubripirellula sp. | reverse complement strand
GTTGTAGAGTAATCCAGCGAGGGTCCGTCTGGTTTTCGGGAACCTGCCCGATGGAATTGACCACCACGGGTGCGCCGAGCCGATACGCAAGCTTCATCGTTTCTTTGGTCGCTTCAACTCTCCGATCCAGATCGCCCAGGGCATCGTAGCCTCGTCGAGTTTGAAAACGGAGCGAAGCTACCCTTATGTTGAGATCCTCAAGCATCTTTTTGAGTTGGCGGAGACCGGTATCGGAAATTTGCGACGGATGAATCTCCGCTCTCGCGTCGATTTCGACGGAGTGAACTCCAAGTTGAGATGCCGTTTCCAATGCTCGTCGAAATGGCATTTTCAATGCGCTGAGGCGAATCGCCAAATTTAGTTCCGCCAAGTTTTCGACTCAAGGTTAGAAGATAAAGGTTGCTAATTAAAAACTAGCAAGAATCTTACGTCGAACACGATGAAACTCAATCACCATTGGCAAAATTTCAAGCCAGGGGGCGACTTGCAACGGCTACATGTGTTTGGTCGGCTGGGACGGATCCTGCGGCAGGTGCGGCGAGTCGCTTCTTGTTGTTAGGTTTCTCGGCGCGCTGACGCGTGCATTCTCGATGGTTCAATTCTCCGCGTCGAACTCGCACTTCGCTGGGTGCTTGGATGGTGAGAGTGATGCGGTTCCCAGCGATCTTTTGGACGGTGATCACCGTGTCTTCGCCAATGACTAGCTGCTCTTTTACTCGACGGCTTAGTACCAACATGTTCGAACTTCCCTGATTCAAGATAGTTATGGAATGACACCCGAGAAGGATTTCCGAAGGGGAAGATCTTCAGTGGGTTGTCGTCAACTCCGATCACTATCCCGACCCGGCGTGACACGTTTGGTCACGCACTGAAAACTTTTTTCAGGAAACTGAGTCGCCAAATTGGTGGCTCGTCATCAAAGGCGAATGATGGAGGGGCGAATCTCTGGATTTTCGCAGCGCGGAAAGTTCACTTTGCAGACTCGAAGTCAGCCTGAATGGAGAGGATCGGTGAACGAAGCACTCCTCGCTCAGTAATGATTGCGGTGATCATTGCAGCGGGGGTGACGTCGAAGGCTGGATTCATGACATTTGCGTTTTCAGGGACCACCATTCGATCACCTTGCATCGAGATTTCTTCTCTTTTGCGTTCCTCGATCGGGATCGCGTCGCCAGTTTCGAGTTGCTCGTCGAAGGTGCTGGAGGGGGCTGCCACGTAGAACGGTACTTGGTGGTGATTTGCCAAGACGGCAAGTGGGTAAGTTCCAACTTTGTTGGCGACATCTCCGTTACTCGCAATACGATCGGCCCCGACGATCACTGCATCGACTTTACCTGCTCGCATCAGCCCACCGGCCATCGAATCAGTTAGCACGGTTACCGGCACACCCGCCTGGGAGAGTTCCCACGCGGTTAGTCGGGCGCCTTGAAGCAGCGGACGCGTTTCGTCGGCGAAGACTTCAATGGCATGTCCCTGTTCGTGAAGATGGTAGATTGGGGCTAGGGCGGTGCCGCGCGTGGAGGTTGCGAGGCCGCCGGCATTGCAGTGCGTGAGGATTCGCTTGCAACCGCTGAGCAAGGCCGAACCTTCAAATCCGATGTCCCGGCACATCTGCCGATCCTCGTCATGGATTTTTCTTGCTTCTGCTACCAGCCTCTCCTGGAGTTGCTCATCGTCGGTGCATGCAATCAGGCACTGTTTCATCCGATCCAATGCCCAAAATAGGTTGACAGCTGTTGGACGGCTGGTCGCAAGGTAGTCCATTGCTCGCAGGTAATCTTCTCTTGACCCTCGATTCGCGAGGCAGACTCCATAGGCAGCAGCGATTCCGATGGCTGGCGCGCCTCGTACCACCAATCGGTAGATGGCATCATGCACCTGTTCGACGGTAACGCAACGCAATGTCACCACTTCGCTGGGTAATCGAGTTTGATCAATGAGTATGAGTTGGTTGTCTTCAAACTGCAGTGTTTCAGGGATTCCGCTAGGACTCATTGAGATGACTTTAGTGTTGTAATCGGCTTGACGTTGTTGAAATGATCCTCCCAAAAATACTCGAAAAAGTTGCGTCAAGAAACCGATGGGTCGATTTGCGACACACTCTGTGATAACGATAAACTATCGACACCAAGGGTGTGGCGAGTCGAGAATGTCTGGCTGCAGTTTGTTTGTTTCCTGTTTTCGGAGTTCTAAGCTGTGGTTCGTCTTCTCGTCTTTCTGTTTGCATGCTGTGCGTCGATTTCTATTCCTGTCATTGCCGAGGATGTCGCGGACGACGGAAAGTTACGCATCATTTGTTTTGGTGCCCATCCGGATGACGCGGAATACAAGAGTGGTGGTTGCGCCGCGTTATGGGCCAAGATGGGGCATCATGTGAAGTTAGTTTCCGTAACCAACGGCGACATTGGTCACTGGGCCATGGCCGGAGGTCCGTTAGCGAAACGAAGAACGGCGGAATCAGGGTTGGTAGCGGAAAAATTAGGAGCTGAATCCGAGGTATTAGACATCCATGACGGTGAGTTAATGCCGACGCTCGAGAATCGCAAAAAGATCACGCGTTTGATCCGTGAGTGGCGAGCTGACATCGTGATCGCTCACCGTCCATGGGACTATCATCCAGATCACCGATACGTTGGTGTTTTGGTTCAGGATGCGGCTTACATGGTGGCGGTTCCTTTCTTCTTGCCATCGGTCGAACCTCTTCAGAAGAATCCTGTTTTTCTGTATTCGAGTGACCGCTTCCAAAAGCCCTATCCATTTGAGGCGAATATCGCCGTTGATATCGGTCCGGTTTTCAACCAGAAGGTCGATGCGCTCGCTGAGTTGGTCTCCCAGCATTACGAAGGCGGTGCGTTGGGGAGTCAGGAGAAAATGGATCGTGTGCCGCCCGCGTCGCAGCCGGAGTTGCGTTTGCAATGGTTGCAGGAGAGATGGGAGAATCGACAAGGCAATGAAGCTGATCGATATCGCAACACCTTGATCAAGTGGTACGGTGAAAAACGAGCTAACGAGATCAAGTTTGCCGAGACCTTTGAGATTTGTGAATATGGTCGACAACCTACTGACGAAGAGATTCGCCAGTTGTTTCCATTCTTGCCGGCAAAAGAATGAACCGTGTTGATTGTTGTTCACACTAATCGTGCTTCGTTGGTCGGTGCCAAATCATGAAGCGTCTTTGACTTAGCGTTTGTTGTCTCTCGGCTCGAGGTTCATGATTCCGTGACGCTACTGTACTTTGATCCCTTTTGTTTCGAGCACGAAACCGGTCAACACCCGGAATCAGCTGAACGAGTTCGGCGTGCATCGAAGCGACTAGAAGATTCAGGATTGGCGGAGCGATGTCGCCGAACAAATTGGAGTCCGGCATCGGCAGAGCAAATCCAGAGGGTGCATCCAATCGCCTACCTGAATCAGCTTGAGAATCAGACCGCATCGGGAGGTGGTCGGATCGAAGCCGACACCGTTGTGAGTCGTCATTCTTTGAAGGTTGCAACGCAATGTGCAGGTGCTGTGGTGGATGCGGTCAATCGAGTGATCGGCAAAGAGGAGAACAACGCATTCTGTTTGATACGCCCTCCCGGACATCATGCGCTGGCTGATGCTCCGATGGGTTTTTGTCTACTCAATCATGTTGCGATCGCCGCACGACACGCCTTGCAAGCACACGGTTTGCATCGAGTGATGATCGTTGACTGGGACGTGCATCACGGAAACGGAACTCAGGATGTCTTTTGGGAAGATCCTGCTGTTGGTTTTTTCTCCATGCACCGCTTTCCGTTCTATCCCGGTTCTGGGGAGGCGAGCGAAGTTGGTTCTGGGGCTGGTTTGGGAGCGACGCGGAACCTACCGATGCATTACGGTTCTTCGCGGGAGTTGCAATTGTCAGCGTTTGAGAAGTCGTTGGAGCGATTCGCCGAAAAGATTAAACCTGAATTGGTTCTTATTAGTGCCGGATTTGATGCTCATCGTCTCGATCCGGTCGGCGATATGGGTTTGGAAAGCGAAGATTTTGTCTCGCTCACTCAAATCGTTCTCGATATCGCTAAGGTTCATGCCGGTGGCAGGGTCGTTAGCTTACTTGAGGGTGGTTATCATCCAGACGCTCTGGCTGAATCTACTGCCCTGCATCTCCAGACCTTGCTGGATGTAAGGTCGTGACTGGATCTAAAGATATCATGGTCTCATGATATCACTGTTGACTTGTTAACGATGCTGCCGGAGTGTCAGCGGAATGGTGTCCCGCGCAATCGGGTTCAGCTAAATACTTTTTGTTCGAAGTCGTTGATGTTGAGATTTTGGAGAATAATCATGTGGCGGGTGACACGAGCTAGGATGGATGCCGGATGCTCGGGAATGCGGATGCTGTTGCTTGTAGGTGTATTCAGTCTCGGCTTTATCGAACTGGTTCCTGCGATGAAGCCGACGCAAAATTTATCGGCTCCTGAGAGTGACACGACCTCTCGACCGCCGAATGTTGTTCTGATTTTGGCGGACGATCTTGGGTGGAGTGATACGACTCTTTACGGAACCACTCGTTTTTATCGCACTCCCAACATTGAACGACTCGCTCAACGGGGGATGACTTTCACTCGTGCCTACGCATCAAGTCCGCTATGCTCGCCGACTCGCGCCAGTCTGCTAACGGGGATGAGTCCCGCTAGGCATGGGATCACCGCACCGACCTGTCATCTTCCTGAAGTGGTGATGAAACCGATCGCTCCGAGCACTGCGGCCCCGAATGTTCCTGCACCGCCGCTGAAGTCTGTGACTCGACTTGATACTCGATACGTCACGATTGCCGAGCGGCTCCGCCATGCCGGTTACCGAACGGGGCATTTTGGCAAATGGCATTTGGGTGCCGAGCCTTACTCTCCGCTGGAACATGGTTTCGATGTCGATGTTCCGCATTGGCCGGGTCCGGGGCCCGCTGGTAGTTACGTCGCGCCTTGGAAGTTCAGAGACTTTGATCATGACCCGGATGTACCCGAGCAGCATCTTGAGGATCGAATGGCGGCCGAAGCAGTCCGATTCATGGAAGAGAATCATGAGAGGCCGTTTTTTCTCAACTACTGGATGTTTAGTGTTCACGCACCATTTGATGCCAAGCGAGAGTTGATCGACGCATACCGTTCTCGGGTCGACCCAAAGGATCCTCAGCGGAGCCCGACCTACGCCGCGATGATTGAGAGTATGGACGATGCGGTTGGCGTCCTATTAGAGACTCTCGATCGCCTCGGGCTCTCGGATAACACGCTCGTGATTTTCGCTTCAGATAATGGCGGAAACATGTACAACGAAGTTGATGGTGTGCCACCGACGAGCAACGCACCGTTACGTGGTGGTAAGGCAACCATTTATGAGGGTGGTATTCGTGGGCCGTGCGTTATTGCTTGGCCGGGAAAGGTCGCGCCGGGGAGTGAGTCGACGCAGTTGATTCAGAGCACCGACTTTTATCCGACGATCTTGGAGGCCGCAAAGGTTGAACTCGCCAAGGGGCAACCCTGCGATGGGAAAAGCCTGCTGCCCGTCTTGAGCGGTGGCACGTTGGGTGAGCGAGCTTTGTTTACTTATTTTCCGCATCAGACTCGGGTTCCCGATTGGTTGCCACCTGCGGTGAGTGTTCACGAGGGTGATTGGAAGCTGATCCGTTTATTCCACGCGGGCGTTGATGGTGCGCATCGTTGGAAGCTTTTTAATCTTGCGCAGGACCAAGGAGAGAAGCGAGATCTGTCTGCTAAATATCCAGATCAGGTTCGTCGGTTGGATCAAAAGATCGACGCTTTTCTTGCGGAGACAACCGCGGTGACGCCACTTCGGAACAGTCAATTTGACAAATCCAGCTACCGCCTCGACTTGGAAGGTGTTGTGGGCTCACCGAGAAATCAACGTGGTCAAACCGTTCGACGGGCAACGCCGCCGCCAATGGTGCTGGGCTGGCGTGGGGATCATCAGGTTCTTCTCAAGGACTCAAAGAAACAGTTGCATCTGAAATCACTTGGGCAAGACCCGCACATTTCATTTTCGCTTGAGTCCCGTTTGCCACCAGGTAAATATTCGGTGGAACTTTCGATGACTTCGAAGTCTGCAGGTAATGCACAGTGGTTTTGGCAGGAAGCTGATCGCTTGCCGATCTATATCAAGGATCGGAGTGTCGTGTTTGATGTTCGGCATGATGGAACCCCGAATATCTATGCTTTTTCTTTCGTCGCAGAATCTCCTGTTGTTTCTTTTCGTTTTGATCCATCAAGAGGAAAAGGGAGCATGATGATTGACAAGATTAAAATTAAGAACGCGGCCAACGAGACGGTTTTGCTTTGGCCGAGGTGAAAATTGATTTAGGGGGAGTTGGTGCCATGGTGTTGCGAGTCGATTCACTGTTGATCACGTGCTGGAAGAAAAGTCAGAGCTTCACGGCATTGATCTTGCCTTTGATGATCTGCATCGCACCGTTGTGTTTTGATAGGAGTGCATGTTGTCATGATCTCGGCGTTGAGAAGCGGGATGAAGATGCAGTCACAACCTCACAAGAGAAAATTGATTCGACAACCCTTCTAGGCAAGGTCATGTGTGGCTATCAGGGTTGGTTCAACTGTGAAGGGGATGGAGCGAATC
>JAKMEW010000272.1 GCA_022425745.1 Rubripirellula sp. | reverse complement strand
ACCCAAACCCGAACCCAGGCAAAGGCGAACAATGCCGCACCGCATGCGAAGAAAAGCAATGAGGATTGGCCAATGTATTTTCTGATCAAGATTCGATGCAGCATCACTTAGCCTCTCCAAATGATAAAGCCTCGCCAAAATGCACCGAATCATAAACCGCTCGCAATCCAAGCGGCTCGATCCTCGTCCTCCGCAGCGACAATTGTTGCAACCAAGGAAGCCAATGAGAAAGATCACCAGCGAGGTCAATTCGATAACCGTAGAGTTCCGCTTCACCGGCAACCGTAGCACTCGGCTCCTTGTCCCGTGCAATCAAAATGGAATGCTTAGCATTGATCGAAGATCCCGCTCCAGCAGAACCCACGACTCCGTCACTGACCGAACTTGGACTGCCGTCACGATCAAATGACGTAAGATTTACCGAGATGCCATTTGGTGGTTCGAGTTTGCCCTGTGGCGACATCCCCCAAACTCGATGCCTTTGCTGAAGGTCACTCATATTCAATTCGAGTGCCAGTCTTCCGTGCCTGAGAAACGCGACCCGGTCACACGTTTGTTCAATCTCACTGAGCACATGAGAAGAAAAGATGACCGTCCTACCCGCTTTGCGTGCCTCAAGAACCAGGTCCAAAACAATCGCTCGGATCGTTGGATCTAAATTCGCCGTTGGTTCATCCAAAATCAACAACGGCGTCGACAATGACAAAACAACAGAGAGAGCCAATTTCTGACGCATCCCTGTCGACATGAAGGCGACATGCCTTCTTTGGTTCAGTTCAAGTCGATCTGCAATTTCTTGGCTGCGTTCAAAATTGCCCGACGGATGCATCTCGGCAAAGAAACGTAGAACCCCAACACCACGCATGTGTCGCGGCAACCGAGCGTCACCCGGTAAGTACGCGACCTGTTCCCGCAGCGTCACGCCATCAACCTGCGGATCATAACCGCAGACAGATGCCGAACCAGCCGACGGCTTGAGAAAACCAAGCAGTGAACGAATCAGCGTGGTCTTGCCGGCACCATTAGGTCCCAACAGGCCGAAGACAGATCCTTGTCCCACATCAAGGCTGCAGTCGGACAAAGCAAGAAAATCACCGTACTGCTTCGTTAAGTTTCTAACCATCACCAGCGGGCGAGCCGGCGTGGAGCCTCCGCCGCTCTCGGGGATGGGTAATAAATCAGCAGTGCTGGCAGATGCTTTCACGCGGTTCGATTCCTTACGGCGGAGATGCTATTGAGTCAACTGAGCGTGTCGTGTTGGGTATAGCGAGTCGACGCAGAAGACATGCAGTTCACTGCAGGAATTGGTCACCCCTGCAGTATTGGAGCCCGTCAATCGGAAGGCAGTGAGATGCTACCGATCGCAAACGGTTCTTGGTCTCGGAGAGAGCGTATTAATTTACGAAGATCCTGCAAAGACCCCTGTTTTTCCACTCGCAGCGAACGAATCAATCCACCAAAATCTCGTCCTCGACCGTGCAAACAGTCTCTCTCCTAAGCATTGGATACCTCCATGAGCCAATCGCCAACCGCCACTACAACAGCGTCCGACCAATCCACCGACGGTCTCCCAAAAGGTTTTCGCTTCGCTGGCATCGCCTGTGGCTTGAAAGTTAGCGGCAAGAAAGATCTGTCCCTGATCGTGACCGATCACCCCGTGGTTGCAGCCGGGGTCTACACGCAAAATCAAATCGTTGCTGCTCCCGTGATCAACAGTCGATCGAAAACTCCATCGAGCACCGTTCGAGCAGTGGTCACCAATAGCGGCAATGCCAACGCCTGCACCGGACAACAAGGAATCGAGAATGCTCAGGGCATGTGCCAACAAGTGGCGGACTTAATCGGCTGCGAATCGGAACAAGTGCTTGTGATGAGCACGGGAGTGATTGGCGTGAAACTCGCCATGGATCGAGTGAAAAATGGTATCGAAACTGCGTATTCTCATCTCGCCCCCTCGATCGAAAATTTCCTCGATGCCTCGGATGCGATTTGCACCACCGATCAATCTCGCAAGATCGTTACTCGCACGATCAGCTTGGACGGCCAAACGGTCAAAATCGCCGGCATGGCCAAGGGAGCAGGAATGATCGCTCCGAACATGGCTACCATGCTTGCGGTGATCACAACCGACGCGAGTCTCGATCACCACCAAGCACAGACCATGCTTGGGATTGCTTGTAACGAGAGCTTCAACCGTATCAGTGTCGACGGCCACACAAGCACCAACGACACGGTACTCCTTTTGGCAAGCGGGGAAGCGACCTCGGAATTGACCTCCGATTCACAAGCACATCTGCAACAGGAACTGAATCAATTACTTAACCAATTGGCCAAACAAATCGTGCTCGATGGCGAAGGTGCGAAGCACATCATGGCGATCGAGGTGCAAGGTGCTAATCACGATGATGACGCGTTTGTGATTGCCAAGACCGTCGCCGCCAGCCCGCTGGTGAAAACAGCAATCACGGGCGGAGACCCTAATTGGGGTCGAATCGTTTCTGCAGCGGGTTACGCAGACGCCCCCATTGTTCCTGCAGAAACGTGTTTAGAAATCTGCGGAGAGACGATCTACCGTGATGGAACCCCCATTCCTTTTGACGCGGCACGATTGAGCGAGGCAATGAAAGCGAACCGAGAAGTCCCGATTCTCTTGACGGTCGGCCGCGGTGACGGGAAAGCAAAATACTGGTCAAGCGATCTGACCACAGCCTACGTTGAATTCAATTCCGAATACACGACGTAACGATTCCCCAGGTCAAGGATCGTTCACAAATCAACGATCCTTCTCCAGTCGTTTCAGCATCTCCGCTTTCATCGAAGCGACGATGCGGGGGTGTTGATCGGCGACGTTAACGGTCTCTCCTGAAGTTGACCCGTGATCATATAGTTCAACCGTGCCGTCCCTGTGGACTATCAAGCGAAACTGCTCGTCGCGAATCGTCTGCGCACGGTTTGTATAGGAAACAGCAACACCGCCCTTCGTGTTTGGATCATGAAGAGCGTCAGACAAACTCGAAGCCGCTAGGTGTTTCGGAACCTGAAGCCCGCTCAGCTCGCAGAGGGTTGGAAAGAGCGATCTCGTCTCGACAATCGCATCGGTTGAGGTGCCCGGTTGAGGCAATCCATCGGAAACGATGATGAGCGGCGAGTGGAGTGATTCTTCGAACAAGGCGTGCTTGCCCCAAATCCCATGCTCACCAAGATGCCACCCGTGATCACCCCAAAGCACGACGACAGTGTTTTCAAGCAGCCCCCTTTCGGTGAGGCGATTCATCATCTTTCCCACCTGTGCGTCGGCATAAGTAACGCAAGCGGCGTAATGTCTCCTCACCTCTTCAGCAAAATCGTGATCTTCATTCGGGTTTCTGCCCCAGCGATTGTATTTCATGAATTCCCCGGAACCGTGCCAAGTCGTTTTCCCCGTTGGACGCTGCGGGTGAGGGATCTCCGGTAGCTCAACCCCCTCGTAGTGCTTCATGTAAC
>JAKMEW010000245.1 GCA_022425745.1 Rubripirellula sp. | reverse complement strand
GGGGAGTTGCGGTCTGTGGTGATACCGCGATCGGTTGACCGGTTTGCGGAAATTGTCTCGCGACATAAGGCTGGGTAAGTGTGGCATCGTCCACTCGGCCATCATTGGCTGCTGGTGGATTCCCAGGCTCGAGCCCTTCGAGGAGCTGATAGACCGATTCCGGTGGTGCATTGACGTCGGTTCGAGAGACCGGGGTCGGCTTGGTGTAATACGGAGATTCTGTCGAGCTGCTGGTGACCGCTGAGCCGACTGCGGCTTGATGGTTCATCTGCTGCAGAATCGGTTGCGGATCGACTGGTTGGCTGAGGTCGTAACCTGACAATCCATCGATGGATGAATTCGAAGTAGGTAGGGAGGGAGCGGAAACTTGAGCCGCCTGATCGACTGGACTGGTTTCGGGTTGCAGTGATGAAGCTTCACCAAACGTCGCTTGATTGTTACCAAGAACGTTTCCTTGTTGATCGGTCGCCAAGCCGTTGCCGGCACCAAGCATGGTCGACTGATCAGAGAGGCTGGTAAGCCGCTTTGTTGGTCCCACACATCCGGTGAGACTCAGGAGAGCTGTGACGATCACGATGACGCTACCCAACCGCTGATCAGCGTTTCGCTGATTGTTGATCCAGTGACGATCCATCGATCGGCCGGTCGGTGAGCACATTGAATCCTTCATGCGGTCCGCTGCGTTACGAAGAGTGGGTCGGGTTGTGCGAATCATGGTCGTCGTTCTGCTGCTGATTGAAAACGTTGGGATTCGCGAGTGATTGAGTGGTCCGGTGCCGCCTTGGTTCAGGCTCCTTTTCGAAGTGAACGCCGGCCAGCCGAAAACAATGAACTAAAGGCTGCTAAGGTAGTCGTCTCGCGGCACCACCTTGATATCCGGTGGGTCTGCGATCTGAGGGTTGGTCTCCAGCAGTTGGCTACGTTCGATGCGTTTGCGATTGAGTTCAAGCGTTCGTCGATCGATCCAATCGCCTTCGCGTAGGTCGACGAGGTTCAGCATCGTGGTCTCTCGCATCAGGTGCGGCTCTCCCTCAATGTTGACTCGAATCTGCCCCACCTTCCATCGATCACCTTCGGCGACATCGTAGATCAGATCGACACTGTCCCCTTCGTCTCGCATGACGGTTTTGGGTTCCACTTCGGCGTAGATAAAACCGAGTTCACCGTAACCGTACACCAATTCGCCAACGTCCCTTCGCATCACGGTGCCATTGAACATGTCACCCGGTGCAAGTTCTAAGCGTTCGCGAAGGGATTCTTCGGTGACAAACTCGTTGCCAACAATCTTGATGTCGTTGATTTTGAAGCGAGGTCCCTCGTTGATCACAAAGTTGACCGTCAGCCATTTACCGCTCTCGTCATATTCAAGGCGTCTACCCACGGTGGCGGTTAGAAAACCGAGGTTGTGGTAGTAGCCAGCGAGGACGTTCACATCGCCATCAATCTTGTTCAGGTCAGCGTCGTTGCTGACATAAGTGCCGACTCCGAGCATGGGGCCGCGGCTGTTGATGATTTTCAAAAGTCTCGCTTCACTCACCACGCTGTTGCCTTCGATGGTGATCGCTTCGATCCTTTCCTTTGGACCTTCGTTGATTCGAAACAGGACCAGTTGTTCGTCGTCTTTGGCACCGATCTGCGAGGTGATGGAGACCTGATTGAAGCCTTCCTCGCGATAATAGTCCATCAACCGGCGACGACCGGACTCGATCGAGAATTCATTCAGCGGATCATTAGGTTCGATCCCCGAGCGTCCACTGAGTTCTCGGTCATTCAATCCTCGGTTTCCATGGAAAACCACTTTCGAAACCGTTGGGCGTTCATGCACGGTGAAGGTGACCGTTACACCTTTTTTGCCTTCATCGATCTTGAACGTCACATGATCAAACGATCCCATGTCATTGAGTCGTCGAACGTCACCGAGAACCGTTTCATAGTCGTAAAAACGATTCTTGCGTGTTTGTAGTTTCTGTTGGATTCGGTGGCTACTGATCACTTCGTTGCCAACCACTTTCACGGCTGCAACAACCGCATCCCCTTTTTCACGACGGATCGTTAGCCCATCTTGGTTGTGGATGAAGTCCCGGAATTTTGGCTTTTCGGTAACACCCGACATCGGAGCACCTCCGCCGGGAGCCATGCCGCCTCCGAACTGCGCCAGCGCAGCATCGCACGATAGAGAAACATAAGTCGCCAGCAACCAGGACATCGCAGTGACTGCGAGGTTTCGCGAAGAGACAAATGTCATCAATGTTTCAAAAACTCTTGGCATTCCGCTGGAACCGTCTCGCGAGGTTGAATGAATGGTTTGAGCCGAAGAGAAAACGAGGTTTCACTAAGAACTTTGTAAGTACCAGCGGAGGCGAGGTCGCCACAAGTCAGATTTGTTGACCCTCGTGGTGAATACTTGAGTCTTTTTTTGAATTCCTTGAAAAAGATTGGTTTCACGAGGATTGTTTCACGCGAAGATTCCGGCCCGACTGGGCTCTAACCCCCCACGGCGCTCTCAGCGTAAGGCTTGTTCGGTGATACACTGAGAGACGCGTTGGCGGAGCGATTCGCTTTGATTAAAAGTCATCAACCGAGAGGAAGTCCGTTGCAAGTTGACCGCTTTGACGATTGCCAAGCCTTGCGAGTTTTGATCCTCACCAGTCCGAAAGCGGGTAGTGGTGCGGGACGTGATGAGATTCCCAAGGTGGAGCGGAGACTGGGTGAGTTGGGGGTTTCCTGCGCGGTGATTGTCTCGATTGACGAAATGCGTGAACTGCTCACCAAGACGGATTCGTACGAGCGGACGATCGTGGTTGCTGCCGGCGGCGATGGGACTTACTGCCTGGCGGCGACGCTGATTCGAGAATCGCGAGGTGGTAACCTCCTCAACGTTTCGATTGCTGATGCAGATCGTGATCCTGCCGGGCATCGAACCTACCTGTTGCCAATGCCGCTGGGGACCGAAAACTTACTCGCTCGGGAGTACAAACATTCCAATCTCGCCGACGACGTGATCGCCGCACTACGATTCGGAGAGGTTCAGGAGACGGACTTGGGGCTCTGCGGCGATTGTGTCTTTTTGATCATGGCATCGTCGGGGTTTGACGCTGAGGTGGTTCGCTGGCTGCATTTGACGCGAGGCGGGCACATCAGTCGCCTGACCTACCTCAAGCCCATTATCCGTTCGATGTTCAGCTTTCGTTTTCCACCGCAGCGCGTGACGGTCGATGGAGCGTTCATTGGCGAGTTCGCGTGGGTCATGGCTTTTAACCTGCCGCAGTACGGTGGTGATCTTAGGATTGAGCCGGATGCGGATGGAACAGATGGATGCCTCGATGTGATTCTGTTCAAGAATGGCGGAATCCTGAGTGGGTTGCGATACGTCTGGAAGATTGCTCGGGCGAAGCATCTAACTGATGCATCGGTGCTTCGTGTGCGAGGCAAGGAGATCAGCGTTGAGTCGTCTCAGCGTGTTCCACTTCAGATTGATGGTGATTGTATCGGGGAGTTACCGGCGAAAATACAAGTGATTCCCAAGGCAATGTCGCTAGTGATGCCCGCGAGCGGTGATGCATTGCACGGCCAGTGATACTTGTTGTTGGCCTTCATCAGCGATCCTACTTCAAGCGGTTTGCAAGTGCTGCGATATGTTGAGGCGAGCAGCCGCAGCAAGCGCCTATGAGAGTAGCTCCGTGATCGACCCAGTGCTGTGCGAGGTCGGCATATCTTTGGGCGGCTGTGGCATCTGCGGTGGTCGTCATGTTCTCTCGGTCAATCACCGAATGCCATCCATAATCACCATTGATCGGTCCCGCATTGGCGATCACGCCCAAGGCGACTCCAAGGTTCAGCTTTTCGATCTCTCGAAGGTAATTGAGAGAGGAAGTAGCGGGTGTGCAACCAACGACGACAGACGCCGCTCCATTCTCGACGCACCTAGCCGCAAGTGTTGCCATCGCCCGAGGAGACATCAAATTTGTTTCTGGCCCAGCGGTCAGGCTGACCCATGCTTCGTGACCGGTTTTAGCTGCTTCGCGTACCGCGGTAACCGCTTCGTCGGAATTGGCGAAGGTCTCGCAAAACAGAATGTCGCAGCCGCACTGGGCTAGATAATGAGCCAATTCACGATGTTCGCTCTGACTTTTTAGTCCCGGAGAAAGATCAGGCCTGTAGCAATCTGCGACGGGACCAATGCTGCCAGCGAGACGGTGCTGCGACTTTGGATCGCTGGCGGTTGAGTTGGTCGCCTTAGGGCCAGCCTTCGAGCCTCTGCGGGGCGTTTCCGAGGGCCTAGAATCTGCAGGTGTTCCTTTGGCGGATTTTTGCTGTTTGTATTCTTGGATTTGCTTATTAACAAGCGAAACTGCTTGCTGAGTGAGTTCACGCCAGCGGGTCCCGCAATGTGTTGGGCCGGTTCGGAATGTGTTCGCGGTATGGACCTGGGCTCCAGCGCTCAGGTATTCCGCATGGATTTGGCTGATCAGATCGGGGGCGGTACTGAGTGCCTCGGCGCTCCACTGGTCGCTATCCAGTGGGACGCCACGAGCAATCAATTCCGTGCCCAGGGGACCATCCACGAGGGTGATCATGCTTCAGCGAGACCGGTTAATTCCAACGCTTTTTGCTTGGCGCCACCAAGATCAAGTTTTCCGGTTCCCAGCATAGGGATTTCATCGACCACATAAAAACTGTCTGCTGCGGGGATGAATAAGTTGGGCAGTCCTGCTTCGGAGAGTCCTTTACGGAGATCGTCCGCGGAGAGCGATGACTCAAGCTGCAGCACAATCAATCGTTCGCCTTTTTTCGCATCGGGAACCGCGGTGACGCAGACGCGTTTCACGTCGTCTTCATCGCCTTCCATCAGTTGCTTTTCGAGTTCTTCCTCGACTTTGCCGTGTGGGATCATCTCGCCGGCGATTTTGGAGAATCGTTTGAGGCGACCGGTGATGTGAATGAATCCCTGTTGGTCGATGTGTGCGATGTCTCCAGTGACGTACCAGCCATCTTGAATCGCTTCGCGTGTCTGTTCTTCACGGTTGGCGTATCCCTGCATCACATTGGGACCGGTAATCAGCAGCATGCCGTCTTCGCCAGCGAGCAGTTCACGATCGGTTTCCGGTTCAACCACTCGAGCGGCAACACCGGGCAGTGGTCTACCGACGGATCCTTCCTCGCGATCGATCTGGTACTTGGCCTTTGATCGAGATGGAGGAATATTGACTGAGACGAGCGGGCTAAGTTCCGTGGTGCCGTAACCTTCAACCGGCCTAACGCCGAATCGTTTTTCAAATGCTTCAAATTGATCTTGAGGCATCTTTTCGGCTCCGACCACCACAACATCCAGATGCTCGAACTGTTCTGGGGTGATTCGCCGCATGTAACCTTTCAGGAAGGTTGGTGTCGCGAGCAGGACGGTTGCTTTGTACTTCTGGGCGAGCTTCCCGACTTGTTTCGCATCGAGTGGGTTGAAGTGGAAGACGCCTGCGGGTCCGAGTAGATTGACCGCCCACAAGGTGATCGAGTAACCAAAAGAGTGGAAGAATGGGAGAATGCCAAGTGCGGTATCTTCGGAGCCCAGTTTGACCGCTCGGTCGATCGCTTCAACGTTGTGACTGATATTGGCGTTGCTTAGTTGAACGCCTTTGGGCATCCCGGTGGATCCACTGGTGAAGATCACGGTGAGTAGATCATCACTTTTGATTTGGTTGAGCCCCAAGATCCAGTCCAGCATGAAGGCTGGTATTAGATTGGCTTGAACAAACCCAATCAGCTTGTCCATCGTGGTGACTTTGTCTTTGAGTGATTCAAGTTTGACGACTTCGGTTTCAACTTCGACGTCGATTTTCTCGTAGAATTTTTCGCTCGTCAGCACATGCTTGATACCGACATCGTTAATGCAATGGTTGATGACGTTGCTGCTTACGGTGTAGTTGAGGTTTGCGCTGATGCGTCGGTCGAGAGCCAGAGCGATGTTGACCGCGACGCCCGCCACACTGGGTGGAAGTAGGACACCGACGTGAGTCTCGTTGTCGTCGAGGATTTCGCGGCGCAACGCACGCCGAAGAACGAGGACGCGAGTGAGTAGTGATCGTCCGCCGGCTTCGGTTCCGAGTGAATCAGCTGCCTGCAGTCGTCCACCGCGGCGACGCCACTTGCGAATGATTCTTTTGGCGAGCACTGGGTAGTCATCGCGTCTTCGGATTGCGGCATCGGCACCAAGTTTTTGGACGCAGCTGCGAATTTTTTCGAGTTGTGTATCGGTTGCCAGTGATGGGCCAATATGTAGCGTGAGCTGGCGACGAAAATTCTTTGGGCGTTTGAAGAAGAACTTGCCTTCCGAGAAGCTGAAGAGGCTACCCCACATGCCTTCAAGCCACATGGGAACAACCGGTGCCTCGGTACCCTTGAGGATCTTTTGGAGACCCGGCTTGAATGCTTGAAGCTGTCCGGTGCGAGTGATGGTGCCTTCGGGGAAAATGCCTACCACTTCGGAGGCAAGAAGTGCTTCGCGGGCGGTCTTGAGAGCCCTGCCGATCGACTTTGGGCTGGGCATCATCAAGATCGTATCGAACGCCCCCGCAAAATATTGAAGCACGCGACTTTTGAAATTTCCACCATCGACCACAAAGCGAACATTGCGAGGCAGCATCCAGAGAATCAAGATTCCATCGAGCCATGAAATGTGGTTACTGACCACCACACAGCCTCCCTGCTTGGGAAGGTTTTCGAGGCCCACGATCTCTCGGCGATAGAGAATGCCGAGTAGGATCTGGAAGGGCGTGCGAACAAAGAGTCGCGGGGAAACTACCGCTGTGATTCCACCGAGGACTACAACCGCGGCTAATGCGTACAAGAAAATTTGCAATCCACTCACGGCTGTTTCCTTTTTGGTCGGTGACTGAAGATCGGTTCAGCTATTGTGCGGTCAGTGACTCGGCAATGGCCGTCGTTCGAGTCGATGCTTATTGTTGCCCATCTGGGCTGCTTCTGAAACCTCGATCGGGTTGAAACGCTGATTAAGAACGAGGATCAATCGATTCGAATGAATGTGGGACTGCTTGAGAAGCTCAGGGTTCTGATTCCACCAGCCTCAAAAGTCCTAATGCCTCTGAATTTCGGATGCCTCTGGTTCTGAGCCTGCCATCGCGCCGCTGCTTCGCATTGTTTCGGATTCATTTTGAGAAAATCTGGCTCGCATCACCGAATGCCTTGAACTCGAGCGCGTTCCCCGAGGGATCAAGAAAGAACATCGTCGCCTGTTCCCCGACCTGACCTTCAAAGCGTTTATACGGTTCGATCACAAATTTGACTTCGTGGGATTTTAAGCGGTCTCGAAGTGTCTCCCAATCCTTCATTTCGAGGATGACTCCAAAATGTGGAACCGGAACATCG
>JAKMEW010000238.1 GCA_022425745.1 Rubripirellula sp. | reverse complement strand
CTACTAATATCACGCTCAATGATTTTTGGCGTTTCGCGGTTTGGTTCCGAGGGTTTCATGTTGCGGTCAGCTCACAGCACACGCAAAGTTAGTTTTCTGTCGCTTTTGATGTTTTTATCAGCGGCGTTGGTTTGGCACATCGATGAGGGTTTTGCCCAGTCGCCGGAACGGCCAAACATTGTTTGGATCGTGGGTGAGAATTTTTCGAATGATTTTGCCTGTTATGGCCAGAAACTTGTTCGCACGCCACATGTTGACGGGTTGGCAAGATCGGGTGTTCGTTTTGTGAATGCCTTTGCTACTTCTCCCGTTTGTGCGCCGAGTCGATCGTGTTTCATGCTCGGGATGTACCAGACCACAACCGATACCCACCACATGCGTTCGCATCGGGACGATGAATTTCAATTGCCCCCCGGGGTGCGTCCGATGACTCATCGCTTGAAGGATGCAGGGTACTACACCGCTAACGTCACACACATCGGTGAGGAGCGAGTTGGAACAGGGAAGTTAGATCTAAACTTTGTGAACGAGGGTGAGTTGTATGACACGAATCTTTGGGATGACCTGCGAGGCGAAGAGCCTTTCTTTGCGCAGGTCAATCTGCCTGAAGCAGAATACGATATCTACGATCGTAAGTCCGCCGAAAAGAAACGTGTTCCGTGGGTTGGGGAGGAGTGGCACCCAAAGATTGCAAACGAGGATAACGTCACGCCACCCCCCTACTATCCGGACCATCCCGTGGTGCGGCAGGAGTGGGCTCGGTATTTAAATTCGGTCAGTGGTGCCGACGTCCGGGTCGGGCAGATCCTTGAGCGTCTTAAGAAGGACGGAGTTGACGAGCGGACCATTGTTATCTTTTTTGGAGACAATGGACGTTTGACCGCGAGGGGGATTCATTGGCCTTTCGATCAAGGAATTCGCGTTCCACTCGTCATACGCGATGCGAAAGCACTGCCCCAGCTGACCGAGCAGCAAACCGGCGGTGTTGTCAGTGATCAGATGGTAAGTTTGTTGGATTTAACCGCGACCACCCTTGCGTTCGCCGGAATCGCTAGGCCACTCGGCATGCAGAGTCGAAACTTTCTGGGGCAACAGCCTGACCCGCCGCGGAAGTATGCATTTGCAGCGAGGGACCGGATCGATGAAACGCAAGTTACCATGAGATCTGTGCATGATGCGCAGTATCACTACGTGCGAAATTTTACTCCCGGTGCCGGCTTTGAAACTCTTAACCGCTACAAGGAAAAGTGTTTTCTCGTCAAACCTTTAATGCGTGAACTCAAGGCTGAAGGAAAACTCAGTGGGACACCACTTTGGCTGATGCAGCCGTTTCCCAATGAGATGCTTTTCGATCACCAAGCTGACCCTCACGAAGTGCACGATCTTGCCAAGTCGGATGAGCCAGAGCATCAACAAGCTCTCGTGAGATTCCGTGAGGCTCTTGAGGTTTGGATGGTTGAGTCAGGAGACCGTGGGCACATCCAAGAGCAACCAGAAGTCGTCTCGCCATTTTTAAAGGAGATGCACGACTGGTTCGGGACGCCTGACTGGGCGATGGATACGATCCCGAGCAGTTGGCGCGATCAATGACTTAAGTGATCTTCTTGCTCGTGTGTTCGGCTTGCAGGTCAACCTCGTAGAGTTGGCGAAAGCGTTTGCCTTTTCTTCCCAATTAGAGAGTAAAGACGGCTTTGATGCATCCATCTTTGCGATTAGCGAAAATGTCGTAGGCTTGCTGTGCTTGGTCGAGGGAAAAACGGTGCGTGACGCACCAAGAAAGATCTAGGTTGAGGTTCACACTCTTTTGGTGAACACTCTCCATGTAGAACCTAGCGGGGCAACGACCGGTACGGTAGTTCAGGTTTTTGTCGTAGGCTTCCGCTGGAGTGAAGCTGAAGTGCGGGGTGCAATGACAACCGATGGTGGCTAGGGTGCCGCCAGGGCGAATCACTTCGTAAGCCGTTCGTTGGGCAGCGGGTAATCCTACGAACTCTAAGACCGAATCGACTCCAAATCTTGAAGTGTGTTGCTGAATGAGTGAACAGAATTCTTCTTGGCTAGAAGCGGTCAAAGCGCCGAGGTTCGATGCCATTTCACGACGATTCGCGTTCGGTTCCAAAGCAAAGACAGAACGCACACCGAGCGACACGCACCACTGCACCGCGAGAAGTCCGACGGTACCGCAACCAATGATCGCAACGGATTGGTTCGGTGAAACAGAAGCTAAGTCCGTTGCAAAAAAGGAGGTGGTCAAATTGTCGCCGAGCAAGATGGCGATTTCATCGGATAACCCCTCGGGAACACGCATCAGCGTCGAATCAGCTAAGGGAACTCGCACGTGGGTCGCCTGTCCACCATCTAATCCGACACCGCCTTCACGCCAGCCGAATAGTTGCCCAGAGGTGCAACGCGCAGTGAGGCCCATTTGGCAAGCCGAACAACTTCCGCAGTTGGTAGTAAACGGTGCACACACATGATCGCCGCTGCGGAACTTGCTTACCTCTGCTCCAACCGAAATCACCTCTCCGACGAATTCATGTCCTAGAACGGTGCCGAGATCGATACCCTTCTCGCGACCGTGGTAGGGATGGAGATCGCTCCCACACAACCCAGCGGTCGTGATACGCACGATTGCGTCTGAATCGCACTCAAGTTGCGGGTCTGTCAGTTGGCAGACGTCGACTTTTTGAACGCCGGAGAAGCAGGCAGCTTTCATGATGAGGTCGCTTTCAATTGCTTCTTGGGTGAAAGGCCGACTACGCTCCTACATAAGCCTAAAGTCTGACCAATTCGCGAAATGCGTCATTGAGTTGCTTGGTGATGGGGCCCGGGGTTCCGTCACCAATTGAGCGGCCGTCGAGAACCACCACGGGAATCACCTCGGCTGCACTACCTGTCAGAAAGCATTCATCAGCAACAAATAGGTCGTGGCGCGTGAGAGGTTCTTCCGCTGTTTCAATTCCCGCTTCGGTTGCCAGTTCCAAAACTGCATTGCGAGTGATGCCTTCGAGGATACCGGCTTCTTTGGGTGGAGTGATGAGCCTGTTTGCTTTGACGATAAAGACGTTATCGCCGGTACATTCTGCTACCAAGCCTTGGTGGTTGAGCATCAGGGCTTCCTTGCAACCCGCCTTCAAACCTTCCATCTTGGCCAAGACATTGTTGAGGTAGTTCAGCGATTTGATGCGAGGGCTCAGTGCGGCCGGATGGTTCCGGATCGTCGATGCGGTGACCAGTTCCAAGCCATTCTCGTAGAGTTCGGCAGGATAG
>JAKMEW010000237.1 GCA_022425745.1 Rubripirellula sp. | reverse complement strand
ACGCCGTTGGATGCTTTGCAGATTGTCAACGCACTAGGGCGTAATGATGGAAACAGCATCTTCCTTGATGTGCTTCCGTTGCCTGTTGACTTGCCGGAATATCCAGATGTCTCTGGTGACGGTGTTGTCAGTGCATTAGATTCACTGCAAGTCATCAATGAGCTATCTAGGATTGTCAATGGTCAATCTGGTTCAGGCGAGTGGGTTGAGGAAACCGCTGATTCGACTTACGTACCTAATTCGAATGGTGTTATGGCCTCGATGCCGACCGCACTGTCCGAATTGCTAGGCGTGCCCGATGCTCCAACTACCGAGCCATCCAGCGAATTGAATAGTGGTGTCGTAAGTAAGTCGAGCGTGTTTGATAACGCGGCAAGCGTCCAGTTAGATTCGATCGTCGATGCACTAGCTGCTGATAATGCTTCCGCGAGATCGCAGTCAGAAGCAGATGCTGTCGATGATTGGTTCGCAGGTCTCTAGTGGATATGCCTGATCTGGTTGGCAGATGATTCAAGGAAAATGCACCACAGAGCAGCCTTTCGAGGGCTGCTCTTTTTTTATGGCTGTGCTTCTCAATCTGGTTTTCAAGTTGTGTTTTACGGGGTTTCTTATTTGCTGTTGATGTTTGAGGAACTAATTGGCGTATTTCACGTCTCACTTTTAGACGAAAATGAATATCAGGCGCAGCCTCGCAGTTGTTGATTTATTCGATTGAACAGTATTGGATCACGGTACTGATGTTTTGTATGGTTCCAAAGTGCTTGCCGACGAAACTGGGGGATCCATCGGTGTGTTCATGTGAAACAACGGTTTCATGAGGCGACGCATTCTCTGTTCGTGTTAGTGTTTGGATTGGCGTTATGTTCGAAAGTCTGGTTCGCAACTTTTCGCCGGGGAAACCGCTCAAAACCGGATTTGGTAGAAGTCTATCCAGACCTCTACGGGCTGAGGCTTTAGAACAAAGAATGCTATTCGCAGTGACTCCCCTTGGGGCATTGCCCAGTGACACAGGCGAATTTCTGCTTGGGAAAGTCGCAGTAACACCTGTACTTTTTGAAAGTAATGGTCAGGTCGACAATCAAACACAGAATTGGACCGTTGAGGAGATCGATGCCGTTTTGGCAAAAGTAACTGAAGGAGTTGGTTGGTGGTCCGATTTGTTGGACACCCTTGGGACCGTGCATGATCTCGAGTTCATCATCGATGACACCTTTGCCAAGACGCCTTTCTCTACTCCGTACGAGCCAATTGATCGCCCGAGTACTGATTTCACGCTCTACGCTGGAGGTTTCCTCGTTGATCAGGGTCAGGGAGGAGCGACAAGTCTCGAAGAGGCGGTTTATGGCTTCAATCACGCTCAACGTGAAAAACTCGGTTCCGATTGGTCCTTCACGATCTTTATTGTCGACTCATCTGACGATGCGGATGGTTTATTTGCCGCAGGTGGTAATTTCGCAGCCGCTTTCGCTTATGCGGGTGGTCTTTTTGTTGTGACACCGTCCACTCGTCCCGCGTCAACAATTGCGCACGAGATGGGTCACATCTTTTGGGCTCGTGATGAGTATCCCGGCGCATCAACGTGGACGGATCAAAGAGGTTATTACGATACACAGAATACAAACGCCGCCGATAACCCGACGCCAGGGTTTCAGCAAGAAATAAGTATCATGCGGGGTGGTGTTCCACTCAATGACGCATACACAGGGCTTGTGAGTCCAGAAGCAACTCTGGCAATGGTTGGTTGGCAAGATAGCGATGGTGACGGAATCTTCGATGTCGCTGACGTTCCGCTATCCATGCAGGCAACTGGATACTTTGATGCGGAGAACGCAATCTATCAATTTCGAGGTGAAGCGTCGGCTGTACCGTTGATCAATGCTAATTCTTCTGGCAATCAAAGCGATATCACTCTCAATCGCATCAGCGAAGTTCAATATCGTCTTGATGGTGGAGATTGGATCGCTGCATTGACGCCCAACTTGCAGACCGTGTCCTTCGACTTGAGTATCCCAATCGGTGCTCCTTTTACCACCATTGAATGGCGAGTGATTGATGTCAGTAGCGGTGTGGTTAGCCCGTCTCTTGTTGGCAAGAATGTTGGGCCAGCTGTTCCGATGACAGGTTTTACCGGAGTGACGTATTACGATGAGAATGAGAATGGTCTCAGGGATGCAACTGAAATGGTTCTTCCAGAGACAGATGTTTATTTAACCCGGAACGATGGAACACCTCTCTATTTCGGTGCCTTTGCAGCGAGTGAATTCAGCAATGGAGCGATTGCTACGGCGAGTCTTCCCTATGACCTTGCCGCGGTAAGTGAGATTTTTGATCCGCAGGTATTCGTTCAAAATTCGGGAGTGTTGCCTGACGCTAAAACGTTTCAGTTTTACGATGCTCTTCGCGGTAGATGGGTCGAACGTTGGGATGCGAACACAGCATTCGAGACTCAGTTGCAAGAGGATGTTGGTTCTTTGACGGTTCGCGTTTATGGCGCACAACAGAGTAGCTACGCTCGAATCGAGGCGTTCAATGCTTCTGGGGATCTCATTGGACGAGTCACTAGCGAGGAGCTAGACGCTGGCGAGCAGACAGATTTGCGTATCGAGCGACCGGAGGGTGATATCCAAAGGATCTTGGTTTACGGCTATGCCGGATCAAGCGTTCTTATTGATCGCGTCGAGTATGGATTCAACCCGGAAGTCAAAACCGATGCCTTGGGTGTCTGGCAGATCCCGTTCCTCCCTTCGGGAGAGTATTTAGCAGAATTTCAATCAGCCGAAGTGATCTACAGTTTCGGGGGAACCGCTCAGGTGCTTAATGTTGATCACGGCGAATTTCAAGTTCACGCAGTTGCGGCACAGCGGATTAGCAGCCCACAGCACAATGTGGTCCTCGCCGAAGATGTTAACGAGGATGGTGGTGTTTCAGCCGTTGATGCTTTAGTCGTGATTAATGATCTGAACCGATATTCGGCTCGAGTGCTGACGTGGGACGACCCAACCACTTTCATGGTTGATGTGAACAATGATGGAGCGGTGTCGGCACTGGATGCTTTGATCGTTATTAATTCGCTCGCGGAAATTCCAAGTGGATCAGGGGAATGGATCAACTCATGGTCAGGCTCCTCTAAGAATCACGAAGGGGTGCCCAGCACGGAAGTGACTTCGGAGGCCGAGATAGAAAACAGTCCCGCAGGGGGGTTTTCGGTGTTGGGATGGGCCGAGTCTGCGGATTCTGACCGTGCGCGCGAAAGTGTCGATAGTCCAAATGCCGATAGGGATGAGGAGCAACTATACGGACCCGTGGCAGTTTGGAAGTTACAGCAGGGCTGGAAGCATCATTATTTCGCAGCAAATTGGTTGATGCGAAATCATTAATGGCTTTTGGAACTCGTGTAGCAGGCCAATTGGTTAGGCGGGTGTACTAAGAGTGGACAAATTTTTGGGAACCAATCAATTCGTGATGGCTCTAAACACTCGGTTTTTTCCGTCTTGTCGCTGATAAAAATTGATAAATCAGGGGTTCTGGGTAGCATAGGCTACTGAGTCCCATTATTGAGTTGTTGGATAACTGGAGGCGGTCTGCCAGTCTCTGATGCCGTATTTGAAACGGTCAGAAGACGGTGGGGACGGTCGCTTGTGCCCAGCAGGTTCAACCAAACATCCCATCTTTCCGAGTAAAGAGATGAGAAATTTGCGTCGTTTGATTCGTCGAGCTGGATTGCTGTCACGCGCTGAAAAGCGTGGGGGCTCCTCTCGAAGTTATGCTAACACTTCGGTCAAACGCCGTTTAGGGAACGAGACGCTAGAAAAACGCGAGCTATTAGCCGGTGATTTGGGTTCAGCTTCCAATCACAACTACTGGAATCCGTATGACGTGAATGCGGATCATCAGATTACGGCACGAGACGCTCTAGGTGTCATTAATTATCTCGGGCAGAATGGCGAAGGTGAAGAGATCGCCGGAGACACTCCGATGTTCCTCGACGTGAACGCGGATGGTCGCATTAGCGCTTCTGATGCTTTGGGTGTGATTAACGCACTGGGTCGTGGTGAGGAGGTTGGTGAATACGTTGAGTTATTGTTGACGGCTCGAACGACAGCAGATGTACTCATCACCCCAGATACCAATGGCGATGTCAACGTGAACGTCGGAGAGGCGTTTGATCTAGAGATTGCCTATGACGATCTGCGAGTTAACCAATTCCTGCAGCCTGCAGTTGAACTAGGCGTGTTTCAGTTGTTCACCGATATTGCAGTTAGTCAGCCGAATGTGTTGATGCCGATTTTGAATGAAACACAGCGACTGATCATTGATTCTTCGGTGATCACGGAGTTTGGCAATAACAATATAGATAGTTTTGATTTTTCAATTCCTGAGGCCCCCCCGGGAGTAACCGGCGGGCAACTAACCTACACCGCATCAGCAGCGGATTTCGGCGCGAACCCAGTGGCCGCAGTGACGAGTGCGCTTGAGGCATTCGGTTACACCACAGGCCAGTTTGAAATCAGCACTTTGGATTTTGGAACCGGTGGAGACATTGGTTATCAGGTTCATTGGACGGGTGATGAGTTTGGTAACGTCGATCTTCCGAACGTATCGATCGATGTCATTGAGGTGAATCCCGCGACTGAAGTCCCCACCGAAACAATCGAGTACGCTCCATTTTTGGCCGATGGAGAAACGCCGAATCCTGACGCCGTGCGTTTCAATTTGAATACGTACAGCCGTACCTTCAATCCAACTGCACTGAACCCTTCGGGTGAGAAGTTTTACGCGTCGCAGAACCGTGGCACCTTCGATCCTGCAACTGGTTTCGATGAGGTCGGCGGATTAGGTTTGGTTCCACTCGATGGTGGTGGTGTGCCTGATTTGACGGATGATGGTTCTTTCGATCAACCGTTCGATGCATTCAGTTTGCGTGTTTACCTGAAGTCCGCGGTGACAGACTTTGTCGTTAGTGTGAATCCAGGTGAAGACGCTGAGGCGATGTTGCTCTACGGCCGTGATGAGGCGGTTCCTCAGGACTTCGTATTGGTCGAGAGTATCGACACCAACGGTAATGGGGTCAATCAGGTTGTGCTTAAT
>JAKMEW010000213.1 GCA_022425745.1 Rubripirellula sp. | reverse complement strand
AATCAAAATTCGACAAAAACCTCGTTGTGGATTGCCGCTCTACTGATTGCGGTACCTACGACTCTCGACGCAGCCGACAAGGAAGGACAAGCCGCAAGCGGGACGGTCACACCAGCTTGGGAGCAATCCTACAAAGCGGGATATGTGGATGCTCGTGGGCACTATGCCGGCGGGTCTGAGATCCTTCACCTGGAAGGACACAAGGGCAAGCTCTACACTGCCAATAGCTATTGGATGGAGCCGAGCAACATTTGGTACGGCGGCAAGGATCCGAAAACGCCCTGGTCCCAGATTCTCAGGCTCGACGGCCCAAATGGGAAATGGGAAGTTGATCTTGAGTTAGGGCCCAACAATCTGCGTGCGGAGAACCTCAAGTCGGTCACCTTTGGGACGGATGGTGCAGGCAACAGTCTTGAGAGGCCCGTCACCCTGCTGATCGCCACCGCGTACTCTCCGAATGCTAACGGCGCCGACATCAATGTTTTTGTTCGTGATGACGACGCAGGGACATGGGAGAAAACGGTCTTAATCAGCGGCACTGGTGAGAGTGGCGAGAACAACTCGACTCGGTGCATGACGGTTTATCGAGACCGGGTCACCGGCGTGGACCGCCTGTTCTTGCCCGTCGGCCTGCTCGGGATTTTCACCGGCGTCTACGATGCTGATGTGCCCGGAAAGGTTCGATGGGACCAAAGTCCTGAGACCGGGCGTTTGGAAAAACGCTCTCTGGCAATCGTCGAGGCCAATGATTCGCTCGTCTATTCCAGCGGAACAAAGATCTATCGAAGGAATGACGGTCCCTCTCCGACTCATTCGATGATCTTCGATGCGAGTCAGCTATCGAAAGGCCCGGTCGCCTCGCCGGTGGGCGGCGTTCGCGGACTGTCGGTCATCCCAAATCCCGAAGGACCGAGCGAATCTCTGTTGTTTGTGTGGGCGCCTGACTCTAAGTCCCGAAGTTGTGTTGTGCGACTCGATCAGGATGAAACCGGCAAATACTTGCAAACTAAGGAAGAGTGCGTCGCGGACTTGATGAGCGAGTACCTCTCCGACAATCCCGTCTACTACGCGCTGGCAGGATACAACCAGATCCTGCCGGTATTGCATCCAACAACCAAAGAACCCGCCTATCTGATGGGGTTCGAATGCTGGGTCAGTGGTCGTCAGTTTTCTTGTTGGCAAGGCAATGACCGCGGAGGCTTTTATGCCGGCGCGATGTATGCGATCCGCGACAAGAACGCTCAATACTGGTTGAACGAAGTGAACGGCCCGACCACCGTTGAGAAGAATCCGTTGCAGTCGGTTCGAACCTATGAAGTCTCCCCGTTTGAGTCTGAAAAAGGGAAGGTGATCTACTTCGGTGGCTTTGTCGCTGACCACGGACCATCTCCCAACACTGCCTGGGTGTATAAGACCTCGATTGAAAATGCGCTACGCAAAGACGCCCCTCGACCGGTTCGCCTGACGCCTGAGCAAAGCAAAGCTCAACTTGCGGCATTAAGACAGCCTTACCGCTTCGAGTATCGCGAAAAGCCAGCTTTCACCATCCAGATCCCTGGAGAGTTTGCCCGAGGGAATGCGACTGGCGGCAATGTGTTCCATGCTAAAAAAGCTTTCAACACGCTTTCGATCAGTATCATCCAATCTGAAGATCCCGAACAAGCCGCTCGGAGCTACGTCGAAGCGTTGAAACGGGCCGGCAATGGTACGGCAAAAATGCTCCGGCAAAGTGAAACCAAACTTCCGGATGGAACTCCGGCAGTAGAGTTCGTCGCAACATGGGTGACCAAACAAAACGCCAAGCAAACAACTCAGGCCTTAACCGCATGCAAGGACGGTCATGCCGTGACGGTAGCCACCCACACCTGGGAAGTGGGGCCGCCGGATAAGCGTTTCTTCTTCACCCTGGATTTTGAGTGATGAAGACAAAAACGCGTTATCGATCTCTGCAGCTCATCTGCGTGTGCATTGCCTTGTTGCCTTCCACAACAACGCTGGCCGGTGAACGCACACCCAACATCGTCGTTCTACTTTCAGACGATCTGGGCTGGAAGGACATCGGGTGCTATGACGGCCCTGTTAAGACGCCGACGCTGGACCGTCTGGCAGGCGGTGGGATGCGGTTTACCAACTTCTATTCGGGGGCGGCTGTTTGTTCGCCGTCGCGAGCAGCGTTACTAACTGGCCGAACAAACGTCCGAGCAAGCATCTACAGTTGGATCAACGACAATGACCAGCGAAGCCATTTGCCAAAGGCGGAAGTGACGATCGCAGAAGTATTGAAGCGTGGCGGCTACGCAACTGCACACTTCGGGAAGTGGCATCTGGGACTGCCTTCAAACCGGTTTCCGGACAAGCCTACGCCCGCCGAGCACGGCTTCGACTACTGGTTCGCAACTGGGAATAACTCGCAGCCGTCGCATCACAACCCGCGTAACTTTCTTCGCAACGGTAAGGCAGTTGGTACGCTCGAAGGTTACGCGTGCGACCTTGTTGTTGATGAAGCCATCTCGTGGCTTGAAAATCGACCAGATGATGATCGGCCATTCTTCCTGAACGTCTGGTTCCATGAACCGCACGCGCCTCTGGCCGCTCCGGACCATCTGGTTGGCGAATACGGCGAGCGAAGTGACCCGGCTGCGGTCTACTCGGCGACGATCGCCAATACTGACCAAGCGATTAACAGGCTTGTTGAGAAACTTCACCAGATCGACAAGCCGGACAATACGCTGATCATCTATTCATCGGATAATGGCAGCTATCGCGCAGATCGAGTCGGCAAACTTCGCGGCACAAAAGGATCGAACTACGAAGGCGGCATTCGAGTTCCAGGCATCTTCTATTGGCCAGGGCATATCGCGGCCGGGACGGTTGAACAAGAACCGGCCGGACTTGTGGACCTTCTTCCAACAATTTGCGGCGTCACCGGAATCGCCCCACCACCCGTACATCTTGATGGAGCTGATATTTCGCCGCTGCTCGATCAGGATTTGAATGACGACAATTCGCTTCAAACTACGGCCTCGTTCGACCGCGCACAGCCGCTCATGTGGTATCTGCCGCTGAGCGGTCCCACTGTTGCCATTCGAGACGGGCGTTTCAACATGGTCGCATACCGTGACGGCAGGCTTCCGAAGGACGACGCAGCTCTTGCCGAGATCAAGAATCGCATCGAATCGCTGCTCCGTGAGAAAGGCATCTTTGACGAAGAGACTCGTAGCTCCACCCTTGAGAAGCAACTCTTCGAGGGCTTTCGTGATTCCGACGCCGAGCGCCTTCGTGGCCAGTTCATTCGCTTGAATCAGTTCCAAGAATCGTGGATTCCGGGATTGAAGCAAACACGGTTCAATCGCTTTGAACTGTATGACCTCAAAGCAGATCCATCGCAGAAAACAAACATCGCGGTTCGCGAACCGGTGATCCACGCGAAGATGAAGTCACAACTGCTGAAGCTTGCGAATAGCGCTTCGGATGATGCATTTGACTGGTCATCGGACAAACCGGTACCACAGCGTGAACCGACGACTCTTGTCCATCGGTTTGCTTCCGACTATCGATCCCCATTCGATGCGTTTGTCTACATGAACCGGATTCCGATTGAAGTCGAGGCGATCGAAGATCAAGCAGGACTTGCGTCAAGAATCGAAAGTCGACTCGCCAATCAGGAAGGCCGAGTCCAAATCAAACTGCCTCCGACAATGAAGCGGGATGCTTACGAAGGCTTCAAGCTTGCCGCTGGGATCGGGACAGGTTCGGAAAGTTGCTTCACCTGCCATCACCTTCCTGCTTTAGGTTATGTGCACCGCGACCTCTCCGTACCGACGCTGCGAAACCGCACTTACACTCGAAAGCACTTGAGCAAATCGTTGGACTCGGAAGCCCACAAAGAAGTTTCTATCGATGGACCGACCGTTGATCGAATGCTCGCGTTTTTGCGAACACTCAGCGACGTGCCAGATACTGAATTCCGCCCACTCATCCTGAACGCCACCGTGTTGGATACGACCGGAGATATTGAATGAACTGTCAACCAACTAACAATGAACCACTGCGTACCTCCGCGTGTATCGCGTCTATCTTTCTGTTCCTGTCATGTACAGCCGCTTCGGCGGTCGAGTCGACTGGCAACGCCATCGCTGGCAAGATCCTCGATGAATCCGGCAACGGAGTCGCAGGGGTGATGGTCTCGGCGATTGATGACGAACACCGCAAGTGGACGTCGGTCTTTACCGGAGCTGATGGCACATTCAGCATCAACGGGCTTCGCAGCGTGAATCACCATGTGCGAACACGACTAATGGGAATCGCAGACGAGTGGCGATCCGATGTTACACCCGGAACGGACGACCTTACGATCAAAACCCGTCATGCAGAAGGTGATGAACTCGAACTGCAGCGTCCTGCCAGCAGCGCGTTCAGCATGTTGAAATTCGACGACCCGCGGGATCGTATGAATTTCAAGATGATGTGTTCTTACTGTCACCAGGTCGGTTCGCTCGGATTTCGGACGCCCGAGGAGCCTGTCGACTGGGAAACCATGATTCGGCGCATGGACGGCTTTGGCGGTCTTTACCCGCACACGCAGAACACCATCGTTCGGCGTCTGATGGAGACGTACAAAGACGACGCTGTCAAAATCTGGCCGACCTTCGAACCACCTCCGGCGCCGACTGGTGCAGCGGCTGCCGCCACGATCACCATGTGGGAATTGGACGAACCGCTGAAAGGTTCTTTCCACGATCTGGAACTCGGCCCGGACGGAAACGTCTACGCCGTCAACATCAGTCAGCATCGACTGCTTGTCCTCGATCCGAGAACCGGAGAGCAGCGAGCGCAGCAATACCCGCGTGGCACGTACGGTCCGCATTCGATCGAGACTGCCAACGACGACAGCATGTGGACCACGATGTGTGCGACCGGGCAGATGGTGCGTTACGACGTCACGACTCGGAAATTTGAAACCTATAGCAGTGCGGAGGCTCCCAAGCGTCGCGGCGGTTACCCGCACACCCTGCGCATCAACCCGAAAGATCCCGAAGGCCTGATCTGGTACACCGACGCCGGTTCGAATTCTTGCTTTTGGATCCACCCGGAAACACATGAAGTCAAAGAATACAAGCTGCTCAGCGCCGGCCAGGCCATGGGTGCAGGTCGAGGCGAATCGCGAGGCATCACGCCCTATGGAATCGACTACTCACCCGTTGATGGCACCATTTGGTATTCCAAGCTCAATGGCAACCGCATCGGTCGCATTGATCCGACCGCCCCTGATGGCGACATCAAAGAATGGAACCCGCCCTTCCGAGGGCCTCGTCGCTTGCACATCGCACCCGACGGTATGGTTTGGGTGCCGGGTTTTGGTTCCGGCGTCTTTGCGAAGTTTAATCCCGACACCGAACATTGGACGGTCTATGAGCTGCCCGATGCCGAAAATCAGATTCCTTACGCGCTGAATGTCGACAAAGATGGCATCGTTTGGGTGTGCGGCACCGGTAACGACACCATCAACCGCTTCGATCCAAAGACTGAGACATTGGTCGAATACCGTCTGCCCACGCGAGTTTCCTACACTCGTGAGATTGAGTTTGATGATGACGGCAATGTTTGGACGAGCACGTCAGGCCCAGCACGCCATATGGAGCGGGGTGTTGGTGCTGTGATTCGCATCTCTTTGCCGAAAAAGCTTCCCGAGACCGGAGGTATCAAGCTGAAACCAATGCACTATGACGGCAATCACGACATCGGCAATCTTGCCAACGCACCCAAGGTCAAACCGTCGATGAGTCCGGGTCGGTCTGAACTGTTCGCAAAGATCGACGCGGCACCGCTGCCCGAAGCGTATAAGAAAATGCCTCACCAAGAATACGTCGATACGCGGATGGCAGCGTTTCCGCAACACAAACGCAATCTTGCAGGTTCTCTGTGGCACGAGTTTCGTCAGGCTTACCCGGACCGCCGCAACGATGGGCAGTTCTTCGTCAAAATCATCGACCACGTTATCAACAATGACGTGCCGTCGGAGCGTCGTTTCGTGAAGAAGTGGCAGCATCACTATTTCGGCGAAGCCCCCGACCGCTTGGGCGACCGAAACCTGGAACGAGGGCGCGTGATATTCGAACAGGCCACCTGTAGTCGCTGCCACAACATCGGTCCGGGCGAAAAGAAACTCGGCCCTGATTTGTCCGAAGTTACCAAGCGATTCCGAGGCTCCAAGCTGCTACAGCAGATCGTCAAACCCTCAAGCGAGATCCACAAGGAATTCCAAACTCAGTTGATTTTGGTGGATGACGGTCGTCTACTCACCGGCTTGGTGATTGAAGAAGATGCTGATTCCATTCGCTTCATCCCAAATCTACTCAAACCGGATAAGATCGAGTTGATTGAGAAGTCGGCGATCGAACAACGCCGGGTCTCCGATGTCTCGACCATGCCGGCAGGCCTTTTGGATACGTTTACGGTTGAGGAAATATACGATCTATTGGCATATCTCCAAACGAACGGAGCCAGTTAATGAGAACCAAGCTCATTGTTGCACTGCTGCTCTGCTTGGTTACTTCAGGTGTACGGGCCGATTGGACGCAATTTCGCGGTCCAAATGGGGCAGGCGTCGCGTCAGACGCAAATCCACCGACAGAGTTTGGCCCCGAAAATAACTTGCTTTGGCGATTGGAGATACAGTCCGGACATAGTTCGCCAATCGTCAGCGGCGATCTGATCTTCTTAACAACTTTTGACCAGGACGAGAAACGGCTCAGCGTCGTCGCAATTGATCGGCATCAAGGCAAGATTCGCTGGGAGAGAGCGGTCGATGCAAACGAGATCGAACGCGGTCACCCTTCATTCAATCCCGCGAGCAGTACGCCAGCGACCGACGGTGAGCGCGTCGTCGCCTACTTCGGCTCCTATGGTCTGGTCTGTTTTGATTTCGATGGGAATAAGCAGTGGGAAGTACCGCTGCCGATAACCAAATCCTACGCTGGGAATGCGATTTCTCCGATTATCGCAGATAACAAAGTCATCCTCTATCGGGGGAACTTTGTCGACCATTTCTTGTTGGCTGTCGACAAGCGAACTGGGAAACAACTCTGGAAGACGCCTCAGGCTGAGCCTTTTCATGCGGAGCTCGCTTGCACCGCGATTCCGATTGTTCAAGGTGACCTGCTCGTACTACACGGCGCTCGTGCGGTACAGGGTTTCGATATAGAGACTGGCAAGCAGCGGTGGATAACGAAGTGCGCAACAACGGCAACGAGCACACCTCTGTTCGTGCGTGGACGCGTTATCGTCGCAGCATGGAACAAGATGGGCGAACCTGCATTGCGACCTGAGTTCCCCAGCTTTGCCAAGCTGGTTGAAGAACACGACGCCAACTCGGACGGTGTCATTCAACAATCAGAGTTTCCGAGACTCTGGATCTTTCATCGACCAGAAGGAATCGAAGCTCCGCAGAATGGCGCTTCTATTCGGTTTCGAAGTGTCGACCGAAACAAAGATGAAGGCATCAGTGCGGGCGAGTGGGAACGACAATTGCGAGACATCGAAAGGTTTCGAAACGGCTACAAGAACCACGGATTGCTCTCACTGCCGACTGACAGCGCGGATGTACTAGCGGAAGAGGAAGTGGTCACCTTGGAAACACAGGGAATACCCGAGGTACCTTCACCAATCAGTGATGGACGCTATGTCTATCTCGTTAAGAATGGTGGGCAGTTGACCTGCATTGATTTGGAATCTGGCGAGCGAGTCTATCGTAAACGCACCGGTGGAAGTGGCACGCATTACGCATCGCCCATCATCGCCGCAGGACGGATCTACATTGCTGACGGTCGCGGTCGAATCGTCGTCATGAAGCTAGGTGAGTCAGCCAAGAGAATTGCTTCGAACCAGATGAGTGAAGGCGTGTATGCAACGCCCGCGGTTTCTGGCGAGTGCCTCTATGTGCGAACCCACTCGGCTCTGTACGCATTCAGGGAGGATGGCAAGTGAAATACTTATTCACGTTGCTGTTCATCTTTCTACTGCGGGCTTCCGGCATGGCGGCTGAATGGGACGAGGGGCTGAGAACATTCATCGAAGACTCGTGTGTCGCATGTCACGATGCCGACACGGCTACGCGTTTGGACTTAACTTCGCTAGGACTCGACCTTGAGAACGACAATACCTTTCGCGCGTGGGTAGAGGTGTTTGATCGTGTTGAGCGACGCGAGATGCCACCTGAATCCGAGCCTCAGCCGGGAGAGGAATCCCGTTCCGCCGCGTTGTCCGATCTTCGAACAGGACTAACAAAAATCAATCGTCGCCAGCAAGCAGCGCACGGTCGAGTTCCGTCACGAAGACTCAGTCGACTTGAATACGAACACACGCTGCACGATCTGCTTGGGGTTGGCGGCCAGATCGCGAAGTTCCTTCCGCCGGAGAACAAGGCCGGAGCCTTCGATGTTGTTGCGGCAAAGCAGGATATGTCGAGCGTCCATGTTAGAGGATTTCTCGCCGCGGCCGATTCGGCTTTAGATGAGGCCATTCAGCTAGGCCCAAAGCCGCCGATGTCGCGCGAACTTGATTATCCGAATTCGCGTTTCATGCAGATGTGGTTCGAACGGCCCGTCCGCCGAGGTGGTGGTACGGTCTTCCGGGACGGAGACGATCTCATCATGTTTCGCGGGCAGAACTATAACCTACGCAGCGACCACAACGGACTGCGGATTCCCGTCGCCGGCCGATACCGCATCACGGTCACCGGTTCGGCGTATCAGCCGAGGACCTCGGTCACGATGAGCCTCAGGCGCCAAAACGACGTCCAGGGCGACAGCGAACTGTTTGCAGCCTGGGATGTCGACGAGAAACTCCGCACGGTTTCAACGATCCAATACCTTCGCCCCGACGACTACTTCTACGTCAGCGCCGACGAACTCGAACCGGCGCCTGACGGGAAAGTCATTTACAACTCTCAGCCTGCGAGCGAATTCAAAGGAGAAGGCGTGCGGGTTCGCATGGTGCTCGTCGACGGTCCGCTCGAGTCCACATGGCCCCCGCAGCGAACGCGAGCCCTGTTCCCCGGCGTCCAGTGGGAACCTGCTGCAAACGGTCGCTACTACAAACCGGTGACGACAAAGTCTCACTACGAACATATTCGTGATGCCGTCGCAGCACTCGCACCGAGAGCCTTCCGACGTCCGGTGACTGATAAAGAGATCGAAGACCTTACCAATCTCGCCGTCCCGAGTCTCAAAGCCGGTCACGGCTTCATGGCCAGCGCTCGAATTTCGTTACGGGCGATGCTGGTTTCACCCGAGATGTTGTTTCTAACGAACGAAACGCGGCCAGAAGATTCAACACTGACTGATCATGCACTCGCCAGTCGATTGTCCTACTTCCTCTGGCGCAGCCCTCCCGATGAGGAACTGCTAGAACTTGCCAGTGACGGAAAACTCGCCGACACCAAAACGCTGGATGCTCAGGTCAGCCGCATGCTGTCCGACGGGCGCAGTGAACGGTTCATCAACGAGTTCCTTGACCAATGGCTGGATCTGGAACTGATCGACGCTACCACGCCTGACAAGTATTTGTACCCGGAATACGACGACGTCCTCCGTCGTGCCATGCTGGCCGAAACGCGGGTCTTCTTCCGACATCTCATCGACGAAGACCTCAGCATCCCCCATCTCATCGATTCTGACTTCACGTTCCTCAACCGGAAACTCGCCGAACACTACGGCATTGACGAAGTCAAAGGCGAAGAGATGCGAAAAGTCATGCTGGATACGAACAGTGTCCGTGGCGGCATCCTGACTCACGCATCGATTTCCAAAGTAACGGCCAACGGCACCGTCACGACGCCCGTCAAACGTGGCAATTTCGTTCTGACGACTCTGCTTGGATTGCCAACCCGCCCGCCTCCAGCAGGTGTCGGTTCCATCGAACCTGACACACGTGGTGCCACGACCATTCGAGAAACCCTGGGGAAACATCAATCCGTCGAAGCGTGTGCCGTTTGCCACCGCAGGATTGATCCGCCGGGCTTCGCGTTGGAATGTTTCGACCCCGTCGGCAACTTTCGCACTCGTTACCGCATCAGCAAAGGCGTTAAACGGACCGCCGACGAAGGGC
>JAKMEW010000202.1 GCA_022425745.1 Rubripirellula sp. | reverse complement strand
GCCCACATCTGATGCTGACCAACGCCCACGGAAACGTAGGTATTCATGTCGGCGGTAATATCGCTCAAGGTCTGGATTGCATGCTGCTGGAGAATGCCGTCAAAGTTTTGGTCATATTTCAGTGGATGCTTAGCCTTCAGATCCTTGCAGTGACTCTGCCACTCAGCGATTTCAGGTGCTTCAACAATTTGATTGAGGTCTTTTAGAACCTCTTTCACATCCCCGCGAACGGGGATATGAGCCTTCTTGTTCTTGTTGAGTTCAGAATCATCGATATCAACATGGATAATTCTGGCGTCTTTTGCGAACGCTTCGACCTTACCTGTCACTCGGTCATCAAAACGAACACCCAGAGCGATTAGCAAGTCACAGTCGCGCACCACGTAGTTGGCGTAGGCGGCGCCGTGCATCCCCAGCCAGTCCATGGAAAGTTCGTGTTCAGGCGGTACAGCACCGATTCCCATAACCGTCGTGGTGACTGGAATCCCAGTTTTTGCCAAGAACTGATTCAGTTCACCGCTGGCCTCCGCAGAGATAATTCCACCGCCGGCATAGACAACCGGGCGGCGCGATTGCTTGATGGCTGCAGCAATCTGCCGGATCACTTCATCTTGGACGATTGGCAGGGAAGCATCGTAACCGGGTAGATCCATTGTAGGATCCATTTCCAGTTCGGATAAGTCATCCAATTGGATGTCCTTCGGCATATCAACAATGACCGGCCCGGGACGACCGCTCTGGCAGACATGGAAAGCCTCTTTCATGATTCGAGGCAAATCAGAGACTTTGGTGACCAGATAATGATGTTTGGTGATCCCTCGGCAGACCTCAACCATCGGTGTCTCTTGGAACGCATCGCTTCCGATCACCGAGGTTGGCACCTGACCTGTAATGCAGAGCAGCGGGATGCTGTCGAGCTTTGCGTCAGCAATCGCCGTCACGAGATTGGTTGCCCCAGGACCGCTGGTCGCCATCACCACTCCAACCTTACCGGTACTCCTGGCGTAACCCTGAGCGGCGAATGCCCCGCCCTGTTCGTGACGCGGCAAAATGGTTCGGATCGAGTCGCCGAAACGCGTCAGCGCTTGATGCATCGGCATACTACACCCGCCCGGATACGCAAATAGCACGTCGACACCGTGATCCACCAGCGATTTAACCAAAACATCGGCGCCGGACAATACACGGGGGGCGGGATCAGCTTTCGCAGTACTCATTTGCTCTTAAACAATCTAAATCTAGTCGGACAGAAACGATCAAAAACGCGAAAAAAGCGTGTCAAACACATCTCACACGCCCTCTCGAGACCCTTCAAAACTACCCAGAGGGTAGCACGAAAGGGACTTTCTTCGGGAGATTAAGCCAAAACTGACGTTTACGCGAAAGGCCGAAACTCCGAATCTAGCCGCTAACGTAAGTTCGGGCCGAATCTTAGGCAATGGTCAAAACGGCTGACGAGATGACAAGTTGGGTCAATTTATCGATGATTGCGGCGGGAGGAGCGGTGGGATCCGTCCTGCGCTACCTGCTCACCTTGGCCGCAACCTCGGTTCCGGGTGGCTCGGGAGCACTGGGAACCACCTGCTGTAATTTGCTCGGATGTGCCGCAATTGGCGCATTTTCGCAATCCATTCTCAACTCACCGACGCTTACCGAAACATCGCAACTTGCGATTCGAGTCGGGCTGCTCGGTGGTCTAACCACCTTCTCCAGCTTCGCCCTCGAATCTTTTTTAATCGCGGAAAACGGACGATGGGGATTATCCGCTTTGTACGTCTCAGCAAACCTAGTCCTTGGCTGGGCGTGTGTTTTTGGCACGATGGCACTAGTGCGGAGCTGGAACGGATGAGTGAACAGGTACCGGTGGTCGCCACCAAAAGACAAATGCCTCATCGCGCGAACCGTTGGCTCAAACGTAGGCCACTCGCGAGGACACCGATCTTCATCATCACTCTGCTTCTCGGAGCGTTATCGGACGGCTCCGTCGAGCGTTTTCAAGCGTGGGTTCTCAATGGATCCGCTGACGGCACTTTTCCGAGCGAAAAAGCCAGTTGCTTTGGCCAAGAACTAGAGTCTCCTTACTCAACACCACCTCCTTCTCAACCTACCACTACCCAGCTCGGAAGTAACCAGTTTGGGACGCCTCAGCTAGGTAACTCAGCCCCTGCCGCTGAACTGCTGTTCCCATCTTACGCCCAGGCACAAGAACTTCGTGAAGACTCAACACTCCGTGCCGTCGCATTTGGGACGCAAAACCTCGGAGTCACTTGCGGAGACCGCGGGGTGATCCTGCGAACGGAAGATGGCGGCGAATCCTGGCAATCCATTGAAACCGAACATCAATGCACGCTTGCCGATATCACTTGGATCAGCACACAAGACGCCGTGATTGTGGGCGGGTCGTTGGATCGTGTGACAGGAATTAGCCGCGGTATCGTTCTATGGACCCGAGATGGTGGCTTGACCTGGTCCAACACGGAAGATGCTGAGCTACCGATGCTGCGACACGTGGCGTGGAACGAAGATCGATTAACAGCGACAGGAGACTGGTCCGATTCCCTACTCACCACCAGTTTTGAATCCTACGATCGTGGCCGGAGCTGGCATGCGGCGATCGACAACGAAGATGGGATTGAAAGAGGTGAGAACTCACGAACAGATCTCTTGCGTTGGCGAGTCGCAACCAATCAGCAGATTACCGTTCGAGATGCTTGTCGAACCTCTGAGCTTGGTCGCTGCTTGGTGGGTGACCACGGCGTGATTGCTCTGACTGCGGACCAAGGCAAAAGCTGGAAGGTGGTACGCGGCCAACAGAGAAAAACAGGTGTCCTTTTTATCAGCCGCCATCCGGCAAGCGTTGCATGGAGCCTAGTGGGACGCGAAGCACTCGAAGAGCGACATCGTGTTAACCTGCTCTGCGAGTCACTCTTGGAGCACGCTGACGACCGGTTGACCGCTCAAACAACAGCATTCGATGCATCGAAGACAATTCAGCAGCAAAAGCGTCTGCAACTTGCAAGACAAGCTGCACTCGCCTGCGGTGCAGCAGGCTTGGATGAGATTCAAATCAATCCTCAGATTGATTTAAACAGCCTAGCTAAACAATGGGTCGCTATCCTCGAGCCCACCGTACTAGTCTTTGACCAATCTCTAGAGCCGGAACTCAAAGATGCTTTTCTCTCTGCTGGCATCTCGAGAAAAGTCAAACGGGTCATTGAATACTCTTACTGCAATCCCGATAACGGCGCGAGACAAGGGACGCTTGTTCACAAAAATGCAATGCTGTCTCGGGTAGGAATTCTTGCGAGCGACCTGCACTCAGACGCCATGCACTGGGTTGCCCCCCATCACGCAGACGGTGAGTCGATTCAAACCGTGACTCTCTATGATGTCGCCACTGCGGGCGCCAGCGGCGACTCCTTAATGAATGGACTAGCCGTCAAACCGAGCGAGAACCTAGCCGCCGAGGCCCCCCAAAGCTCGCGCCGAAAAATGCAAGTCGCTCGCGCGAGAATCAAACGTGAATCACAGCTTGAGCAACTGATCACCAAAACTCCATCGAGCGATCAATTTCAAAGCCTGCTGGAACAGTTAATCAAATCAACCAGCAAGGATGATCAGTTTCGACTTGTCTGGCAAATGATCCACAAAACCTCGAACCGAGTTGCCGATCTACCATCACTGGAACGCTATGAAATTGCTCTAGAATCGTGTGTGCGTTGGTTTCCCCAATGGTCTGCTGGCCGCTGGGCGGAGAGCAGGCTAGAGTCGATCAGGAACAGCGTTGAATGGCAAACCTTAAGATCCCTTCTACCTGAACGACCCAAAAAAGCCCCGACCCATTTTGGCGTCCCCGATCTGATTGTGTCTCCGTTTCAACAGATCGACGGCAGTGTGCAAACAGCCTCTGCTACTTCACCCATTCATTCGCCAGTTTCTCCGGTCATCGTGCCGCGATTGGTAAGTGAATCGGTTGAGCAAAAGTCGAAAGCCTACTCAAAAAACAGCGTGGACCTGCAATGGGAATTCCATCCACTTGTTCTTATTTCCAGAGAAGCCTCACGGTTACGGAGTGACAGCGGTGAACTGGAAGTGGCAACAAAAGAATCGCCGAATCTCGCTCGACTCGCGGATTCCAGTCACCCTTGGAGTGCGCTGGTCCAAGCCGAGGGTACCAAAACCGTGGTTGCAAAATCATCTGAAAAGCGACCCACACTCGACGGGCACCTGACCGACGACTGCTGGAAGAACGCGATCAACCTGCACAGCGGAACGACACTTTGTGTTGCTTACGACAATGATTACGTGTACCTCGGCGTGACCGTACCGAATCATCAATTGCAGTCTCAATTGACGGAGCAAACCTCAGCTCAATTCTCTTACGGAAACCAATCGGGAAGCGAGCGATCCGAAAACGGGCAATCGGTAAGCAGCAGCCCGAGAGACCAATCGCTTCTCTCACAGGATCGCCTACGCATCGGGATTGATATCGATCAAGACCTACTCTCGACGATGGAACTCCAAGTCACGGCAGCAGGAAAGGTTCACGATGCAATTGATGGCTGCGAGAACTGGCAGCCTACTTGGTACCCAGCGATTCAATCCAATGAGGTATCAACGACGTTTGAGATCGCTATTCTTCGACGAGACTTAAGCATGCTGCCAATCACTCACTCTGAAACTTGGTTGATATCCGTCTCCTGCCTCAATGCAGGCCAACGTAATGCTACAGAAATAATTCCGAATGCTGTTCGATTGATTCGAGTTCTCTTTCAGTGACGCGAATGTTTCCCGTGCCAAAGGCTGCACGAGTATTTTTCGTGATCGATGTTCACTTGCGAATCCATCCGTTCAGCTTGTCCTTGCATTGAGAACGGGCAAAGCACTGGCAAGTAAAATCGAGAAATCCACGCTTTGACAGCGTGATCTGGCAACCTTACACTTGCCGACAATCAGTCTGAGAATTGAAAAACAGGCTGTACGCATGACCAAAACTGCGGGTGTAGTTCAATGGTAGAACATCAGCTTCCCAAGCTGAATACGAGGGTTCGATTCCCTTCACCCGCTTTGACTTAAGAAACAGGTCATTGCTCAGAATTGAAAATGTGAGATACCGTTGCCCGATGCCTTAGGAAACTGGCAGACACCACGTTCAACTTTGACTCCAGACGCGATATCCGCCGCTAACAAATTCGCTCCGTCAATATCAACGTAATCAAGCAGTGGCAGTAATTGAGCGATTGCAGAGATCCCCACACTCGATTCGGTCATGCATCCGAGCATGACCTTCATCCCCAGCTTCTTTGCTTGATGAACCATCGCTAAAGCGGGTGTGATCCCACCGCATTTGACCATCTTGATGTTGACACCGTGGAAATGGTTAACACATCGATCAATGTCTGAAGCGATAAGGCACGACTCATCAGCGGTGATTGGAAGCACCGACTCTTGGTAGACACGACGAGCGCCGCCCCAATCATCTGCAGGCAAGGGCTGCTCAATGAACTCCACCCCCAGATCTTTAAGCACCACGGCATTTTCAATCGTTTCCTGTGCGGTCCAGCCGCAGTTTGCATCAACCCTGAACACTGCCTCGGTATGCTTTCTCAATGCTTCGACGATTTGCAGATCACGGTCGGTGCCAAGTTTGATTTTATAGATTGGCCAATCAGGCTCCTCCAGAAGTTTCTGCACCATCACCTCTTGGCGATCCAGTCCAATAGTAAAACTGGAAACTGGGCATCCACCCATCTCAATGCCCAGCATTTCATAAGTCGGCTTACCGTGAACTTTACCCCAAAGATCATGAGCAGCTTGATCAATCGCGCATCGAACAAAGCTCTCGTGTGCCAGTCGATCACCGAGCATCTCCCATAGGATCGCGGGATGATCCCAGTCCGAGGATTGCAACTGATCACGAACCGCTTCCACAACGCTGACCATGTGGGGTATCGAGACACCATAGTAGGGATCGGTCGTTGCCTCACCAAATCCACTCACAACACCATCATTCAACTCAACAATCAGAGACGGTTGAATCGTGTGGGTAAATCTCGAGATCCCAAAGGCGTGACGCAGAGTCAAGTCCACACAGTGTATCCGCACTTCGACACGACCCGCATTCATCGTTATCTCCTTAGAAGCTTGAAGCCTGCGGAATCAAAATAGCCGTCCAAGTGACGGGCTCCCATGAGGCATAAGCTACGCCCCCATAAAACGACGCTGACGAAACTCAACAACGGCATTCACAAGATCATCGGCACCGTGGCGAACCACATCGCAAACAGGCAAGTTCAACTCACGACGAATTCTTTCTCGCTCACGCTCAGCATCCTCTGCACTCAGCGAACGACTGTTCATAGCAACCGCAATCACTTCGGATGCAGATCTCAGGCCCGCCATCATCTCATAGGTTTCCCGCAACCGCTGCAGAGAAGGAAGTGAGATTTGCTGAAGACCGTTGAACTTTTCACGCCCCGCCTCATAGCAAAGAATCATGGCGTGGGGTGCGCAACCGTGCAGAAGCCCAAGGGTTACCGCACTGTAGCGTGGATGCGCCAGACTACCCTGACCTTCCACCACCAACACATCGTTGTGTTGATGCTGCAAGATCATTTTTTCGACGGCGCCACTCAGGAAATCTGAAACAACGCTATCCACAGGACACCCGTCACCTTCCACCAAGATGCCTGTCTGACCGGTAGCAATGAACTTTGTTTCCAAATCAATTCGATTTAGTGCACGAGAGAGTTCAACCGAAACGAGCATTTTACCAACGCCACAGTCTTGACCAACGGTATGAATTCTCAAACAAGAATCGCTAAGCCCCTCGCATCCGGCAACTTCATGCTCTTGATTCCGTCGGACATCGACCAACCGCGCACCCGAACGAAGGGCTTCTCGCGAGAACTCATCGTCGAGACACAGAAATTCGTGCAGTCCGGAATAGATCGTCATGCCGCGTTGAATGGCTT
>JAKMEW010000135.1 GCA_022425745.1 Rubripirellula sp. | reverse complement strand
CCCCCAAGCCTAGCCTGCGAGTTGATTCAATCAGCGAGTGGTTGAAGATGACAACGGCGATTCGGAAAGCTGTGAATGAAAATGGTTATCCAGAGGTGGATCACATCGAGCTGTTTGATGATCCACTGTCGGTCGCAAGCCATTCCCGTAATTTTGTGCTCTGTCCCGGACTTGAATATGACCGTTCACCGTGTGGGACGGGAACGAGCGCGAAGTTGGCATGCCTTGCTGCTGATGGTCGTTTGAAGCCGGGTGAGGTTTGGATTCAAGAAGGGATTCTTGGGACCTCTTTCAGCGGTGAGTACCGTTGGGACGACGAGTCGAATAGCAGGATCATTCCGACGATTAGCGGAAAGGCATCCATCACTATCGAAGGAAATTTACTACTTCAGGATGACGATCCCTTTCGTTATGGGATCTCTTTGGATGAATCATTCGAGTGACCTTTGTTTTTGTTGAAGAGCTAAACGAGCGATGGCAAAGAAAATCGTCATTCTTGGCGGCGGGGTGATCGGCTTGGCAACCGCTTGGGCTTGCCTGAAGGACGGTCATGATGTGACGGTGATTGATCGTCGCAAGCGTCAGCGGGATGGCTGTTCTTTTGGAAATGCGGGAATGTTGGTCCCGAGTCATTTCATTCCACTTGCAGCACCGGGGATGATTCGGCTCGGTTTGAAGTGGATGTGGAGCCGGGAATCACCGTTTGCGATTCGTCCTCGCCTCTCGCTTGATTTGATCAGTTGGCTATGGAAGTTTCGCCAAGCCAGCACGCAGCGGCAAGTTGATTTAAACGCACCCCTGCTACGCGATCTCAACTTGGCCGGCAGAAAGGCGTTTCTTGAACTCGAGCAAGAAATTCCAGATGGGTTTGAGCTGACGCAACGTGGCCTAGTGATGCTTTGTGCGAGTCATGAGGGGCTGGAAGAAGAGGTCGAAGTCGCGGAGTTAGCGAATGAACTCGGCGTCCCAGCGACCGTGATGAATCCGAAGGAGCTGACGGAGTTGGATCCGGGAATTCGAATGGGAGTTCTCGGAGGGGTTCATTTTCCACTGGATTGTCATCTTTCGCCCAACCGATTGATGAACTCGCTCGAAGAATACCTCGAGCAGCAGGGTGTCAAGTTCTGCTGGGAAACTACATGCGATCACTTCCGGGCTGCAAATACTGGAACGACAGCTGCTGGAACGCTGGATCGGGTCAACGCGGTTACTACTAACCAGGGTGACATCACTGGGGATGAGTTTGTGATTTGTGGTGGCGCGTGGTCTAATCTGCTGGCCGGCCAGTTGGGGATTAAGTTGCCGCTTCAAGCCGGCAAGGGTTACAGCTTGACACTCGATCAGCCGAGGCAGCTGCCCGAGGTTTGCTCGATCCTCAAGGAAGCCCGTGTTGCAGTAACACCAATGGGCCGGACACTGCGTTTTGGTGGGACGATGGAAATCGTCGGTCATGATGAATCGATTAGTCCATCGCGTGTGCGCGGGATTGTTCGTTCTATTCCTGATTACTTTCCAGACTTTGAGGAAAGTGATTTTCTTGGCTGCAAACCGTGGGTTGGGCTACGTCCTTGTTCCCCAGACGGCCTGCCATACCTTGGGAGGAATTCAAGGCACGAAAATGTGTTGATCGCTACTGGGCACGGTATGATGGGGATAAGCTTGTCGATGATTACTGGTAAGTTGATTGCCGACGCGATCGAAGGGCGGGCCAGTGGCATCGAGGGACTGGCGAGGCTCTCACCCGCTCGTTACGCCTGAATCCTGGCTGACTTACACGATTCAAGATCCCGCAACGACCAGTGATGAGCCGTGTCCCTGCAATTTTGTAATTGAACACAATCTTTGTTGCTCGCCTGAGCAACGCTTTTCAGAAAAGTAAACAGATGGCCAAAATCGAATTTTCGTTGCAGTTAGCTTCGCATGTCGATTGTCCGGCGAGTGGCGACCTGCAGGTGGGGAGTCTTCGAGAGGGGCTGAGTCTTTGGTTCAAAAAGCACCCCAAGCTTTCAGGCTACTTGCTCGATGATGAAGGCCAATTGCGGGGTCATCTTTCGGTGTTTATCGACGGTGAGATGGCACTGCACTCAGAGGCGTTGGAAGCTCACATCTCCGACGGAGCCGAAGTGTTTGTGATGCAAGCCATCTCGGGCGGATGAGAGGTTTTGCATTGAGATATGCAGCTTGGCAATGGTGTTAGCAACGAAAGGGAGGACAAATCGTGGATGACGATCAATTTCCGATACCTACTAATCCCTACCAGCCGTCTGCCCCAGGGGGTGAGCCCAACTTGGCCGCAAGTAGATCTCGAGGCCAAGTGGATGCATCGGGTCCCACGCGAACGGGGCTCCTGATGATTTACTACGGGATTGTTGCCTTCCTCGCCGGATTGGTTCTTTCGGCCATCGTCGGCGTTGGGATGTTCAGCAATCTCTCATCAGGGAGTTCCCCCGCTGGGATTGCCGGCACTTTATCGATCGGATTGTTGATCCCCCTTGCGTTGGTGCTAATCGGAGCAGGCGTTGCTTTTTTGGGTAAGGTGGTCTGTCTGTTCGGCGGAAAATTGCATGGTGGGAACACGCCGCTGCTGCTCTCAATTCTCGCTTCGCTTTTTCAGTTCCTGCTCAATCTACTCGAGGATTTCTTTTCGGGGATTCTTCTGACAGTCTTCAATGCTCCTGAGTTTGTCGTCGGTGCTACCGTCTTTCTGACGGTGGTCAAATACACCCTAACGGTCGCCGGTTATGTTTTGTTCCTTGTTTACCTCAAACGTCTAACCGAGTATCTGGGTAAAGTTGATCTAGTCAGTCAAGCAACTAGCCTGATTCGTCTTGTTATCACGGTTGCTGTTTTAGCAGTCGTCATTCCCTTTCCTGTTGTATTTTTTAGTTTCGCGATGGGTGGCTCGGGAACGTTTCCTACCTTTGTCCTAGTCCTAATCGTGATCGGTACGCTCATTGTCGCTTTTGTTAAATACTGCAACTACATCAAACGAGTTGCCGACAGCCTGCGACTTTGAGAACCTCCCTGGATTTGGAGACCAGAGCGGCGATGGTAAGCAACGATAATCCGTATGACCCTAGCGCGGCTCTTATGGAAGACGCGTTCATTGGTGGGGATCAAGGGGTCGACTCTTACCGAAACATGCGCAGGGGCTACCTGCTTGTCCTTCTTGGTGCTTTCATTGCTTGGAGCACCATCATCGTGATTTTTCTATTTCTGTTCGGGTTTAGAAACTCTTCTCTGGATGATTCAAACCTCGAATTCGTCGAGATGGCGGTATTGATCACGATGGTGTTGATCTACGTTGGTGCGTTGGTCGCCGGTCTCGGTAAAGCCTTGTGTCTGAGTGCACCTAAAGACGCGATGATTCGAAGCAATAGTCTGTTGGCATTGCTGGGGTTCTCGATTTACTGGATCTCGGAGGGGATTGCTGAACTGACAGATTGGCCTACTCTGGTTTTTGATCCCTATCCAGAACCTCCTGAAGTTTTTTCGATGAGGGTACTCTTTGACCTCTGTAGTTACTTGGTCCTGCACATGGCTCTTATGTCTTACATTTCTGGGATCCAAAAGTTAGCGGTTTTTGTGGGGATGGTCGACTTGGCTGATCAGGGCGGTTTACTCAATAAGCGACTTCGTTCAATTGCGTTTGGGCTGTTGGGTTTGATCGGTTTCGGCGTATTCAGCTTGGTGGCAACTGATGCGTTTGGTTTCAAGATCAACGTTCTGGAGACTCTGGGTCCTTTTGTGCTTATAGGTGCCCTTTTGCTCGCAGTGCACCTATTGCGGCTTTGCAAGGATTACGTCGACTTATTATGGAGAATGGCAAATCGATTGCCAAAGGTAGGAACTCGACTTGCCGCAAGAAACGGCTAAGATGCTTTGAGCGGCGCGCAAGTCACCTATTGATTCTTCAATCGATGGGACGCTTCTAGGTTAAGTTCGATTGGTACGGTGTCTGATCCCGACCGTGTGCTTGGGGCCATGGTTGTTTTGGTGATACAGGTTGGCTTGGAGTAGGGTTGATGGCTTCGGGTAAACAATCACTGCGTGTTGGCAGTCGACTTGGGAAGTTTCGGCTGGATCGCCGTATTGGCGTTGGCGGTTTTGCCACGGTATACGCCGCGACGGACACTCTTTTGGGGATCAAGGTCGCCCTAAAAATTCCCTCTTTGGATCACGTGTCCGATGACATGCTGGAAGAGTTTCGCCGCGAAGCTCGGATGATGATGAAGCTGGATCACCCCAATATTCAACCCATTCGGGATGCAACCTTCATTGATGATTATTTTGTGATCGTCTCACCGCTTGCGGAAAAAACTCTCGACGATCGATTGAAAAAGCGGATGGCGTTTGGCACCGCTTGCTCGATCACGCAGCAGTTGTACGAGGCAGTCGCCCATGCTCACGAGCACAAAGTCATTCACTGTGACATCAAGCCGGAGAACATCTTGATGTTTGGTGCCTCGCACGTTCGCCTCGCTGATTTTGGCATCGCTAAAGTGGCGCAGGCGACCATCAGTGGGTCTGGCACAGGCACGGTGGGCTACATGTCCCCCGAACAAGCGATGGGTAAGCCGTCGGCGCGATCTGACGTCTTTTCACTCGGTTTGCTCACCTATCGGATGTTTTCAAGTCACTGGCCGGAGTATCCATTTCGCTGGCCATTTCCGGGGGCGGCATCACTGAAGAAACGACTGCATCCTGATGTAATCGCTATGATCCGCAAATCCCTCTCGATTGAACCCCATCAAAGGTTTCGCGATGCGAACCAGATGCTTCGGGTTTGGAATAAAAACCACTTGCGAGCGATTAGGTATTACCGAAAGCAGCGTGGCGAGAGCTAAAATGGAGTGTGTCAATTCACTGTGAAATTGACATGACTCAGCCTCGGGACATTATGCCCATGATCTTTTGAGATGCATCCTGTGTTTAGTTCGACTCAGGTTTGATCCGATTGAAGCTCTTGTTGATTGAAGCTCATGTTCGCCCCAACCACCGAAATGACGAAAGAGTTTTTTCTTGAGTCAGAGATGGCTGCGCCGCGGCAGTCTTCGTTTCCGGAAGGGCGAGTGGTTTCGTTTTGTCGGCGCTGCCCGGGTAAGTTTGAGCCAAACGATGATAGCGCTGTGATCATTCGCACCGTTTCTGGGGCGATTGTCCTCGCGGTGGCTGATGGTGTTGGCGGAGGTCCCCTGGGCTATAAAGCTTCAGCCATTGCGGTTCAGGCTCTCGCTGACCGTCTGTGGGAATCAGAGCCGGATCGAGACCTGCGTCCCGCCATTTTGGACGGGATTGAACAAGCGAATCGAGAAATTCTGGACCTAGGAGTGGGGGCGGCCACCACGTTGTCAGTTGTGGAAATCAATGATTCGGTCGCTCGCGCCTACCAAGTGGGTGACTCCATGACCGTGATCATGGGCCAGCGTGGTGTTGTGAAATGGAAGTCAACACCTCACTCGCCCGTCGGTTATGCAATCGAGTCCGGCTTGCTAGACGAAACTGATGCGATGCACCACGATGAAAGGCATCTAGTTTCGAACCTCGTTGGCTCGAGGGAGATGCATATTGAAATCGGTCCGAGTCAACCACTGAGTCCGCGAGACACGGTGGTCGTTGGAAGCGATGGGTTGTTTGATAACTTACACCTCGACGAAGTGATTCAGCTGAGCCGAAGCGGCACTCCCATCGCCCGAGTCACGCAGCTCGCCACCAAGGTGTATCATCGAATGACAGGCGACGAATACGTGATGTCGTATGACGCAACTTCAAGACAAGCCGAATCACTCGGTAAGCCAGATGATCTCTCTATCTTGCTTTATACAAAGTAGATTTTCAGCTTAATCCAAGCGGGCTAACTGATTGCTTTTGCGACAACCGCTTTCGACTTGGCTAGACCTTCTTGGGCGACCTCCAGTGCGTCGCGTTCCCAGTATTCTGGGTTGAATAACTCGAGAGAAAATGTGCCGCGAAAACCGTGGTCAATCAACTGTCTAATGATCTGGGGCAGTGGGCAGATGCCATCGCCCGGGAAAACACGGTCCTTATCGGCGATTGATTCGCGAGGTGGGTCTGCCGGATAGTCGTTCATGTGGAAGCAATGCATGCGTGACGCTTCAAGCATACCGAGGGCAGAAAAATCACTTCCGCCTTTGTAAATGTGGTAAAAGTCAGGTAGTACGCATGCGTCAGGATGCTCCGCGCCAGCAGCGACATAGGCGAGTTCACTGAGCTTGCTGAGTGTGGGTGAAAATCCCCAGAGTTCGAGTTGTGGGGTGACGCCAATTTCAGCACCGACTTCAAGCAGTGCGCGGTAGCGTTCTGCGATCACCGGCAATGGGGGTGAAACGCTGTCACCACGATGGGCACCCACCGGTGGTGCGGCAACCCGAGAGCCTCCGACTGCCTTGACCACCGACATCTCTCGCTTGGCGTTCTCCAGACCCTCTTTTCTCCCCTGGTCATCGTCCACAATCCAGTTTGCAAAACCGATTGCACTATCAACGGTCAAGCCAAGGTCTTGGATTCTCTTCTTGAGGTCGGTCAATGAGCCGCCTTCATCGGCGTAACGCTGCAAGTCACCAATCCAAGGTTCAATGCCATCGTAGCCCGCCTTCGCAGTGATCTCAATCTGCTCAACTACCGACAGTTTTTGACCTCTTAGCGTGCTTGTATTTAACGCAAATCGTACTGGCATTTTTGAGGACTCCGATTCGATCGCGGTGGCTCGAGATGGTTTGAAGGTGGCTGCTGCAGTGAGTGCCGAAGCAGCTACGAGGAGTTGTCGTCTTTGGATCATGAAGTGTCTTTGGTTTCGGTGACTCAGTTGGAGTTTCGTCTCGATTGAGCCGAGCCGGTAAGGTAGCACAATTGCAGCAAAGAGGTGGGTGTTACCACTGCAAATAATCTATCGGGGAATCAACTTTTAAGCGTTAAGAATAAGAAAAGCCATGCCCCTAATCGGGGCATGGCTTTGAGGGATTTCATTTTTCCGTTTCTTTGTGATTGGTTTCGTTGCGTTTAGGCGTTTTGGGCCGTTGTTCGGTATCTACCAACGGCGAGCAGTTTATCGCTGGCCTGGTTTTTTTAACTTGTCACCGAACTCTCGGTTGAACTTTCGCACCTTGTTGCTAACCACTGCGCGGCAATACCCGTAGTTCGGATTTCGTTCGTAAAAATCTTGGTGATACTCTTCGGCGGGATAAAACTTAGACGCGACTTCCAGGGTCGTCACGATCGGGCGATTGTACTCACCGGACTTGTTCAACTTCGCGATGTATTTTTCAGCAGCTTCCTTCTGTTCGTCACTGTGATAAAAGACGGCGCTTCGGTACTGCGGGCCTTCATCCGCGCCCTGTCGATTCTTGGTCGTCGGATCATGGGTCTTGAAGAACACCTCGAGCAGTTCTTCGTAGGTGGTTTCGCTGGGGTCGTAAATGATTTCAATTGCTTCGGCATGCCCGGTCGTTTTGGAGCAAACCTGTTCATAGGTCGGATTCGGGACGGTGCCACCGATGTAGCCCGAGACAACATCTTTGACGCCCTGCATTCGCTCGAAAACTGCTTCCGTACACCAGAAGCATCCCCCGGCCAGTGTGGCGGTCGCTTCTGTCTTACTCTGTGAATCGCTACTTGATTCGGACACCTTTTCGTCTCCCGCGAATGCTAATACCGAGGTGGCGGACAACGTGATTGCCACGGCGAACAATTTAAATGGGTTGAGCAAATTTTTCATGATTGCAGTCCAATTGAGTGTTGCGAGTCGCGCGAACTGTGGTGATCGGTTACTCGTCAACACTAGGTGGGTTGAGTGCTTGATTACGCTGGTCAACTGGATGTTCCTGTCAACCTCTCCATCGACGCGCTCGCGGGATACTGTAGCAGGATGAACATGGTGAGCCATCTACTGCTGAGGCATCTGCGGGTTATCGGTGAAATTTCGCTTTGATGCAGCTAAAAATACACGATGCCGACCGGATCACGCAACAATTAAAGACTTGGTGCGACGCCTTTATCGCTGGACGGAGTCAGTTTTTTATCGGCCGATTCAGTCTCCGATTTGCTGCAACGGGTGACTCAAGATGAAAGAGGTGTTTTTACCGCTTGCTCCCTTGGGGTAATTCGGTTTGAAACTTAGTTTTCCTGTTCAACTCCTTATTTAAACCCAACCAAAACAAAATGGGTCGGATGATTTGATGATGTTTCTTGGCAAATTCATGCCCTGTTACCTCGCAAACGAAGCCTTTTGCCTCGCAAACGAAGCCCGTTACCTCGCAAACCAACACCATAGGCAGTAGTGGCTTTTGGGGTTAGTTTGTTCTGTGCGGTGGACTAAGTGTCGAGTGCAAGTTCAAGAGATCTGTGTGTTACTGGACTTTCAGCAGGGATGAAGCGGAGCGAGATGGAACGTTACTACGATTTGAAACACGTGGTTGAAGATTCGGAAATTGATGCTCAACAACACGTACACAATTTGCGTTATCTCCAGTGGACACTTTGGGCTGCCGGGGAACACACTCGAGCCGGCGGATGGGATGCTCAGTCAGCCTTGGAAAATGGCTTCGGTTGGGTCGTCCGAGAACACGAAATAACCTATCGTGCGGCGGCTTTGGCCGGTGATGAACTAATAATCAGAACATGGGTGAGCGATGTATCGCGATTTGCGTCAAAGAGAAAATACGTGATCTGTCGTCCAGTTGATCAAGCCGTCTTGGCTCGCGCCGAAACACGATGGGTCTACATCGATCTCAGGAAGCACAAAGTTCTCGCGATCCCACAGCCGTTGTTGGATCAACTATTGCTCTGTGAGAAATCTCCGCCACTACCTTGGCAAGAGATGACTTAGCATTGCCTCTCGCTAGGTCGATTCGATGGATTGTTGCCAAAGTAAAAAGGTCATTGGTTAGAATCGATTGGATACTTGTGCAGGTGTTTTTAGTCTCGTAAAGAAAAGTATGAATTCGGAGAAATGTCCCGCATGAACGTCGAAGAAAAATCACTGTTTTGGCTGAAGTCACTTCGGTGGTTCTTTTGGCTTGTCGGTGGTGTGACATTACTCGCGTTCGGCGCTTCGGTGATGCCTCAAAAGTGGATTGTCGAAGCTTCGGAGTTTCTTGGTTTTGAACCGTTTCCTTATTCACCGCTGACTTACTATTTGGCGAGAAACCTCTCTCTCCTCTATGGATTTGTCGGAGTGCTGATGTTGTTCGTGGTGCGGGACCTTTATCGCTATCGGCACCTTGTTCGTTTTCTTGCCATTGCCACCATTGCTTTTGGCATTTTGCAGCTGATCGTGGATCTGCAGTCCATGATGCCCGTTTGGTGGGCATTAGGTGAATCGCTTTCAACTTTTGCAGGCGGCTGTTTTTTTTACTGGCTACAATCAAAGGTTGTCTGGTTACCTGAGTAACGTCTTTAGATCTTTGCCGTCTCTCGCAGAGTTGGACGCATCGAGGCTCCAGCGAGCGCGATGGAAGCACATACTGCGATCAACGGAATCGCGGGCGCTCTCATCCTCAGATTGCTCCAGTAAAGACTATGGATCAGGCTCAAAGCGAGCAGCAGAGACAAGGCAGGCCAGAGGAAGCGTTGCTGTCCATTTCTGAAGCTGGTGATGATTCCGATTGCAGCAAGGGTGTACACAAATAGGTAGTAGGCAGTGATGGCGACACGTTTAACGCCAGTTCGGTCCGAAACGCCAAACGGCAGCGGTGTCCAAAGTCGATAGAGACGATTAAAGCAGGCGGTGGCGAAGGTTGAGGGAGATCTTTTCATCGTCGCGATCGCCGCCCGATAGCTCCACTGATCGTCTTCGTGCTCGGTAAGATCTTTTCGCGGTGGTTGAGGTGAGTCCGATGGAGGTCTTGAGTTCAGCCAAAAGCCTTCATTCGATCCCTCCTCGGCAAAACGGTAGGCGTAAGCTTGAGTGAACGAAGTTGCATCCCATGGTTTGAATGCCCCACCTGTTTCGAGGTGTTCATAGAACAGAGGGTTGTTTCCCAGCAGTAAGGTATAACCTCCGTGTGTTGTTGCCCAAGCTGGATAGCCAGTTGCCTGCTGGTTTCTTTTTGTCCAAATCGACACCGTTAGCAGTAGGATTGCCGCGGGAATGCAAATGGAGAAAACAATTCCTATGCGTGGGTGTTGTTGCTTGCGAATGGTTCGTAGCACCGAAATGAATGCTTCACCCGATAGCAGAAGGACAGCCCACGCGAGAAACGTGGGGCGGCATAGAAAGGCCAAAGCGATTGCCGTTCCGCGCAAGACGCTCAAGCCGGCGGTCGGCTCACTGCAAAAAGATCGTGTCCAAGTCCAGAAAATGAAGCTCGTCAAACAAGCGGCCAAGGTTTCCGTCATCGCAAAGGTTGATTGCTGAAGCAGAATCGGATCAACGACCACGAGCATTGCTCCACAGAAGCTTGAGATATTGACCAGCTTGGTGGTTGGTTGGTTGATCGTTAGCAGTCGCCGAGCCCCGAGAAAAGAGAGGCACGCTGTCAAGACACCCAACAATAGATGGGCAACTGCCAGAGCAAATAGGCTGACGCTTCCCTGTTGATTGACCATCGTTGACAGGATTGCCGGATACAAAGGTGGTCGGAAAGAGGTTGGGATGACTTGGCCATCGGCAGCTGTTAAACCAAAGACACCGTGTTGGTGGATGGTGGTCGCTATCGCTAGATAGGCGTCTGGGTCTTGTTCGAGCGATTCGCCACCGAGCCATAACGCGGAAGCTCGGATCACAATTGCGAACGCCAAGACAAGCGACAATGGAAGCAGAAGCGAAGATTGGTTGTCCTGAGTGGAAACCTCATTTCCTTGCTTCGATCGCTCTGGCGATGCGTCATGCGTTTTCGAGCGATTCGATTCCTTCATCTTTGAATGTTTACCATCTAGAGATGTTTGGCATGGATGCTGGTGTTGGCTTGAGGAGCTTCACGCGATACGTTTTGCCATGCTCCAATAATGGCCGGACAACAAGATTTCTTCGGAGTCCATGATAAACCAAACCGTAAAAAGTAGGTTACCCGAATCTCTCTCGACTCTCTTGATTCGATGGCGTTGGGCATTTGCGCTCTTCGGGGTGCTGACTTGGTTCGCCACTTATCCGGTTGCATCAAAATTAGATTTTGATCGCCGCGTCGAATCTCTGTTTCCGAGCGATGATGCCGATTTGGTTGCTTACCAGAACCTGCAGCATGTATTCGGCGGTCAGTCGGTCGTGCTAATGGTCTATCGTGATCCGTTGTTGGCAACTTTCGCCGGCTTGGAGCGAAATCGTCAACTGACCGAAAAGATCCGTCAAATTGATGGGGTTGCAGATGTTCTTTCCGTGTCACGGTTGAATGACGCGATGGACCGATTTCGCCCATCTGTTGCGCTGGGTGATGTGCCAAATTTGTTCCGTTCTGACGATGCGGTCGCATCAGGTTTTCTTGAGCTTTTTGAAAACTACACGCATTCCGCCGATGGTTCTCGTGCCGCTCTTGTGATCCTCCTTGGCGAGGCAGGGCGATCAGCAATCCTTACGAAGTTGAAAGGGATTCGAGACGCTCTAGGTACAGGTGAATTTTTCGCTGATCAACTAGATGCAAAAGAATCCGAAAGTCGGTTGGTGTGCCTGGATGCCGTGTTGGTGGGTGAGTCGGTAATGATCACCGATGCGTTGGATTTAATCCGACGAGATGGAAAGAGTTTGGCTGTCTGGACCGTCGTGTTACTGGGATTTGTTCTATTGGTGACATCTGGGGAATGGCGTTTGGTGTTGCTTGCCACCGCAACAATCGCATGGACGATTGTGATCACGCAGGGACTGCTTGTCGCTCTCGGCTGGCGATTGTCGATCGCCTCTTCAGTGCTGACGGCATTGATCACGGTGATGGTGGTAACTGCTGTTTTGCACCTAGGGATTCGTTACCGTCGTCTCAAACGCAAGGGGCTAAGTGAGTCCGCGGCGACGGTTGCTGCAATCCGCCTGTTGGCTTGGCCGATTTTTTGGACCGGTTTGACGGACGCGGCAGGCTTCTTTGCATTGTCGTTCTCATCGTTAGCCCCCATCCGCCAATTCGGCTTGATGATTTCGATTGCAGTCATGGCCGGCATGGTGGGTGTGTGTCTCTTTATCGGTGTCTGCCTGAGTACGAAGTTGTTTGTTTCTCGTCCGAATCTTGTCTCGAGAGGGGGCAACGCACACTGGCTGCTTGCTTCAATGGTTTTTGCTCAAGACCGATTGCAGCGATCCATTCGACGCATGTCACTTTCATTGGTGACCATGTCGGTGCAGAGACCGCGGAGTGTTCTGCTCGTCATCGGATTGATGTTTTTGGTGGCGGCGCTAGGTATTCCTCACCTGGAATCAGAGCGGAGTTTTTTAAATAATTTTGAGAGTCGGTCCCAGATTGCTCGCTCTTATCGTGTGGTCGAAGATTCGTTTGGCGGGGCTGGGGTCTGGGATGTGATGTTGGAGGCACCGACCAACCTGACAGAGGAATATCTTGCTGAGGTGAGAGAGCTTGAGGAGCAGCTTCGCCAGATTGAGGTCGAAGGTGTGAGGCTGACCAAAGTGCTTAGCATCGCGGATGCAGAGTGGGTAGTTCGCAAAAGTCGATTTGCTGCATTGCTTCCTGTTGGGCCGCGGATTTCCTTCATGGCTGTCGTTTTGCCCGGCTTTTTTGACGCTTTAATCAGTGAACCAGAGGGTGATCACAGGTATTTAAGGTTGATGCTACGTAGTGGTGAAGATTTGGAGGCGGAGCAAAAAGAGGGACTGATCAATCAGGTTCGAAAGGTGGTTGCAGAATACACCAGCTCTAGCTCCTGGCAATCCGGCGAGATGGTCGAAGCTCCCGTCCAAGTGACAGGCTATTACATTTTGTTATCTCGTTTGATCGATCAAGTGGTTCGCGACCAATGGAAGTGTTTAATCGGCTCGATCTTACTTGTAGGGGGATTGATCAGTTTCTTTCTCCGTTCCGTGCGTCTCGCACTCGTTTCTCTGATTCCCAACATCATTCCGCTGGCAACCGTGTTAGCGGTATGTGGATTATTGGGGGAGCGTTTGAATATGGGAGCCGCCATGATTGCTGCAGTGTCGATCGGTCTTTCTATTGATGGGTCCGTCCATCTGCTTTACCACTACCAACAGCAGAAGAGGCATTTTGGTCGTGGAGTGAAGCGTTCCATTCAAGCGGCAGCAGGTAAAACCGGTGTCGCCGTGACGCTGGCAACCTGTGCGTTGGTGGTGGGGTTTGGAGTGCTCGCACAAAGTGAGTTTGTCCCGACAGCGACCTTCGGTCTGTTGATCGCTATCACGATGGTGCTTGGGACAGCTGCCAATTTAATATTCTTACCGGCGCTGTTAGTCATCGTGGATGGACGCCGCAGCGAGAGCGTCAACCCACTGCGAGCGGAGCCCACTGGTGGCATTGAATCGCATCGCAGGCTGGACACTTAATTCGAGCGCCGAGCGAACGAGCGGGGATTCTGATCCCTTTCTCGCATTCGGTACATACAGTCCGGATGGGTGGCGATTGTTCGATCAAGGAATCTAGGTCATGTTCCCCCACACCGGGAATCGCGATGTCCTGCGCCGAGAGTTGCGTTAGTGCTTCTTCGGTGATTTCTGACATCTTTGAGATGCGATCCGCGAGTTTGCGAACGCTGTCTTCGAAACAGTTTCTTGCGAGACGACCATTGCCAAAATGTCGATCACGCTTTTGGTAGAGATAGTCAAATCCAACAAGCAACCGGTGCCTCGATTCACCTGGGAGTTTGTATTGGTTTTGTTCACAAAGCACTTGGAAGATTTTCCCGAGATCCACTGGTGTGTAATCTTCAAAATCAATTGTGGTGTTAATTCTCGATGACAGGCCGGGGTTGGATCGGATTAGCGATTCCATCTCCTTGCTGTATCCCGCAAGGATGACCGCAAGTTGATCTCGATTATCTTCCATCCGTTTGAGGAGTGTTTGGACCGCTTCGCGACCGTATGCATCTTCTCCGGAGGAATCGATCAAGCTGTAAGCTTCGTCAATGAAAAGGACACCATTGAGTGCTGAGTCACATAGTTGATTGGTTTTGGGGCCGGTCTGACCTGCGTACTCGGCGACCAAACCAGTTCGATCTGTTTCGACGACGTGTCCACTGCTGAGTGTTCCGAGTGCACCGAGAATTTGACCGATGATCCGAGCCACCGTAGTCTTTCCTGTGCCCGGGTT
>JAKMEW010000129.1 GCA_022425745.1 Rubripirellula sp. | reverse complement strand
TCCCAAAACACACCAACTCACCGCTTTTTGCAATTTTGCCTTTGCAAATCCTTGGGGACACGTTTTTGATCGATGGGGTCAAAACTTCATTGGAGATGCTTCCCCGGGTCATAGTTATTGGGCCGCCCCTCTGACTGGACGAATTGACTATCCGCTGAAACATCCCGGCGGCAGCCAGCACAGAAGAATCGCCTCCACAACTGGAGGAGATCCCACGTACAAATTCCCAACCTTCTATCCCAAACGGACGAGACCGCTCGGAGGCTGTGCAATGGTATCGAGCCGGCACTTTCCTCCCGAAATGCAGGGTAATTTCCTAGTCACTAACTGCATCGGGGATCGTGGCATTCTTAATCATGAGGTGCGTGAAGAAGGATCTGGTTTTGTAGGGGTCGAAGTCGAACCATTACTCATGTGCGATGATGGTAACTTCCGACCAGTCGATATTCAGATTGCGCCCGACGGCACACTCTACATTGTCGATTGGCACAATGCTCTCATTGGACACCTACAGCACAATCTACGTGAGCCCAACCGGGATCGTAGCCACGGACGAATCTGGCGTCTGAAACATAAAACTCGGCCCGTCCTGCAACCAGCAGAAATCGAAGGACAGCCAATTGAAAAGCTGCTCGAATTGCTAAAAGTTCCCGAAGACAGGACTCGCTATCGAGCACGCCGAGAACTCGCCCAAAGAGATACCAAGGAAGTCATGCGAGCACTTGCAGTTTGGTCCGACGCCCTTTCGGAGCAGGATGATGAAGACCATGAACACCATCTGCTAGAAACGCTTTGGTTACATCAAACACATCATCAGGTTAACGCTGAACTCCTGCAAAGACTGCTTCAATCAGACGACCATCGCGCGAGAGCCGCTGCAACTCGCGTCCTCTCTTTTTGGATCAAGGAACTTCCTAATCACGTTGAGCTTCTTGAGAAATGCATTCAAGACGAACACCCTCGTGTCCGCTTAGAAGCCGTCAGGGCCGTTAGTTTTCTTGAAGGCGATGAAGCAATTGAGTTAGCTCTCGGTGTTCTCGATCAAGACATTGACGATTACCTGCAGTACACGCTCGATGAGACAATGCGGCGACTCGAACAATAGAATTGATTCTAAAAAATGATTCGCAAGCAGTTTCACAATCACTGAAACATGCTTCCAATGACGCCTCAGGCTGCCACAGCCTGAGGACTTCTCACAACTCGCTCATGTGTTCCTGAGCGGAATCTTTCTTGCTGTGTGCTGCACTATGAATACCAAGCATCAAACCGAGATAATTTCCTCCATCATTCTGGCGCTAATGATTAGTGTGTCTTTCGCACAGGAACATCACCATCACGGTGACCTACAAGTAATCAAGCCTGAGCCACCCAAAATCTTCTTGGACAAGAGCCCACGGGTAGTTGCCTATCAACTCAAGCGATTAGACAACCAGCGACTGCTGATGGTTGAACGCAAGGAAACCGACCCGAAGTACACCCCTGTCTACCAAGCAATTTTGACAAGACCGGGCATGACAACGCAATTTCGTTTAGAAGCGATTGCCGCCCTGAGTCAACTGCTCAACAAGAATTCAACGCAAGTTGTGATGGAGGCGATTTCAGGTCTTGAAACGAAAACTAGCGAAGAAGTCAAAACCGCCGACCAACTTATTGAACTCTTGATTCAACAGCCGGGACAGGCCTTAACTGAGATGACGGATACCTTTGTGGCTTCGTCTCACTCCAGTAAAGAATACGAAAGGGTCGCTGGCTTTGCAGCTCTATGCGCTGCGAAGCTTGGTGAAACTTGCTTTGCAGAATCAAGCGAATCCACCGAGCAACTCTCTTCGCTCCTATCCGCTTTCCGTTACCCCATCGCTCAAGGCATCAAAGATTCACTGCTAGAAAAAATCATCGCGACGTTTGATGACTCAAACGACCCGGGTGTTCGAAATGCAGCCATTACCGCAATGAGCTATGCAGATGCTCAACCGGAACGGCGATACGAGATCCTGGTCGAAGCATTTGAAGACAAGGTCCTCCGCGATGCTGCGGTTAACACACTGCTCACGATTCCAAGACAAAATCGCCCCGAAACTGCGAACCAGAAATTAGCCAACTTGCTCGTAAAATATGCGGAAGACACACCTGCTGAGGACAGAACGAGCAACGCGTTCACCAATGCCATGCAACTAGCTGACCAATCTCTTGGCAAGCTTGACTCAAGCATGGCCAAAGACTTTCGAAACCGTCTGGATGCTGTCACTGTTCGGATGATTCGAATACGGACGGTCGAAGAGGAGATGCGATATGACGTTCCACACTTTGCGGTGCAAGCGGGGAAGCCGATACAAATCATTCTTGAAAATCATGACTTAATGCCGCACAACCTAGTCATTACACAGCCCGGAAAGCTAAAGACTGTAGCGCAGAGCGGATTGAATGCAGGGCCCAAGGGCGGTTCAAGTGGGCTAGCATACGTCCCCGACTCTGAAGATGTGTTACATGCCACTGATCTCGTCGCTTCTGACACACAGGTAAGATTGACATTTGATGCCCCTACCGAACCGGGTGAATACCCATATGTTTGCACCTTCCCCCAACACTGGTATCGGATGTATGGGGTGATGGTGGTAGTCGAAGATTTAGATCAATGGCTTAGTGATCCTCAGGAGCCAGCAAACCCAATTGGGAACAATCGATCGTTCGTAAAATCGTGGAGCGTGCGAGATTTAGAAGCAGAGGTCGATGCTGGAGTTCGCGGTAGAACAGATTCAATCGGAGCACGTCTATTCAATGAAGCATCGTGCAGGGGATGCCATCGACTTGCTGGTGAAGGTGGTGTTATCGGACCCGACCTATCAAAAGTGGTTGCCAAATGGCAAGGAAACCGAGCCGAACTGCTGAGGGAGATCTTTGAACCATCTCACAGAGTTGACGAGGCTTACCAAATGCAAAAAATCCTCACCGTTGATGGACAAACCTTAACGGGCATTCGCATTAGCGAAGACAAAGAGAAAGTTGTCCTGATGACTAACCCAGAAGCAACCGAACCAATTTCCATACTTCAGGACGATATCGAAGCTATGGTCCCGTCAGCGATTTCTATGATGCCGAAAGCATTATTAGATCAATACACGAAAGATGAGATCTTTGAAATCATCGCCTACATCGAAGCGTCACAACAACCCTAGACGCTTGGCATTATCTAAGCACTTACTCCGCCGTCAGCCAACGAACCTGGTAGGGAGACATTTCGATCGATTGCTGGCTGTAAATCCTCTCCTCAGAGATTTCGTCGAAGTAAGTTCCGCGGCCAATCAGGTCGCAACCGATAGCGGTCGCTTGACCGCTGAGATTAACGAGCGAAACAAGCGTCTCGCCACCCTTGGCCACGCGTCTTAATCCAATTAGGCCATTCGTTGGTAAATCGATCACTTCTTGAGAGGCCGACGGATGAAATGCAGGTTGCCTCTTTCTCACCTCAAGCAATCGACAGTAACCATCAAAAACTCTCCGCTGGACACCATTGAAGTCTGAAAGCGCCAGATCCAATTCCCCTCGATCATACTTGTGCCGGTTGATTCGCCGATTCTGACCTGATGTCCTTACTCCCTCATAATCATTTGGGCTACCAACCAAACTGTGGAAATAGACTGCGGGAATACCCTGCATGGAAAGCATCAATGCCTGAGTCGCCAGAAAACGCTTCACTCTTCTCGTGACGCCTTCGGAATCATCTCCGGTCACAGCACTGAGATAGGTGAGGTTGAGCTCATAGGGCCGATCACCGACGCCGGAAACCTGCCGCGTGTTGACCATGCCACCTCTCTGCCGAACGATCTCTACCAGTTCCTGAATCCTATGCTCTGGGACGATTCCTTCCAAAGGCCTGACACCAATTCCATCATGAGACGCAGTGAAATTGAAAAATGTTGTCTTCACGTTTGGCGGCTGCAGTTCACTCAACCAATTCTTCAGGATCGATGTATCGTGACTATGGACTGCATCCATGATCAGTGGTGGCAGGCTAAATTGGTAAACCATATGGGCCTCGTCTGAGCCATCACCAAAGTAGCTCAGGTTTTCAGCATGAGGAACATTGGTTTCGGTTAGCAATAGCGTCCCCGGCACCACGAGATCCACTACCCGCCTCATCAACTTTACCGCAGCATGAGTCTGAGGAAGATGAAGACAGGTCGTCCCAAGTTCCTTCCACAGGAACGCAATAGCATCGAGGCGAATGACCCTTGCGCCGCGTCGTGCGTACTCAACAAGGATCTCTAGCATTCGCATCATGACACGGGGGTTTGCATAATTGAGATCCACCTGATCGGCGCTGAATGTGGTCCAAACGTGCTTACTGCCAGCGTCAGAGGAGAATTCAGTTAACAGCGGCAAACTACGTGGCCTCACCACCTTTGACAAATCCGCCTTCGAGTCCATCTCGATAAAAAACTCGTTGTATTCCGGATCTCCAGCCAGAAACCTCTGAAACCATTCACTCTTTTGCGAGGCATGGTTCAACACAAGATCGAACATAAGATCAAAGGATTGACCCAATTGCTCGATGTCGCTCCAAGAACCGGATGCTTGATCAACAGCTAAGTAATCAACGACAGAAAAGCCATCGTCGCTCGTGTAAGGACAGAAAGGCAACAGATGCACACAGCTGATCAGCTTATTCAAGCGGTGATCAAGCAGAAACTCTTGCTGCGTTTGTAGTGGCGAAGCATTTGACGAGCAAATTTGATCCGCGTAAGTGATTAAGACGACATCTTTTTCAGTCCATAAGTCTTCGTCATTCGCAAGCTCTCGATCACGTCCATCGAGAAGCCGTTGAATCCCACCGATCAGCTCTTCGGGCAAAGCACCAAAAATGGAGTGAATCAAATCTTGAATCTGTTTATCCATCAGCATGCCTCTCGACGTGACTTATCAATACATGATTTGATCACAGATGATCCTGCCCTGTGAAATTAGTAACCAACGCACGCAACTTTCTTCGCAAGACACTGTAACTGAAGAATGACTTCCCTAGCTCATAATTGAAATTGACCATTTCTTCGCGATAGTCTGGATCATCAATAATCCTCTGAACCTTTGATACGACATCTTTGGTCAGATAGCCATCCATCGCAATGACCTTCGCGCCTTTGGGCTCAATGTCCGCCACAAAGATTGAATAACGGTTCACGAGAACAGGCTTTCGAAAATAAAATGCTTCAAGGAGTGCGTTGCCGAATCCTTCATAGATACTGGGGTAAGTGATAAAGTCGGCCTGAGAATACGCATCGGCAAGCGTATACACACGCTTGCCATCACTGGTCAGCCCGCGTTTTTCATCCACCAGCTTGTCGCACATGATCAACTGAACACCTTGTGATTCAGCTAGCTCCGTCAACGCCACAAGGTATTCATCACCCTCATCACCGCTTGCATGCGAGATCACGAGTTTACAGCGGTCATCTCGAAGCGCAGCAACCAACGCAATGGCGTGCTCGATTCCTTTGCGTGGAACAACGCGAGTCGGCTGCAGAAACATAATATCATCTTCACACAAACCGATATCCTTGCGAAAATTCTTCGCATAGCTATCAGCCGGCTCGGGCTCCGTTTCGAAGTCCAATACATTTGGCACAAGAATCGAAGAGACCCCTCTGCGGTGCGCCAAGTCTTCCTGTGCAAACGAATTGATCGTCACGTTTTGAATCTGTGGAAGAGCCGGAGGGAAGGACATCCAAAGTAAATCTGTAACTGCAGAGACACTAAAGCGATCGCGTTCCCAGTAGAAATCATGGTGATGCGCAATGGTTGGAAACCCGGTCTCAGCGATGAAATGTGTTAACGCAACACCAAGAGGCAAGTTCATCGGAATGCAGAGAGCGTTTTGAACGATTAGCAAATCAAGATCAAAACGTCGTGTAAATTCATAAAGCGTCCCCTTCAGATAATCAGCCAACGCGTAAATTCGCTGAGTCACATCTGGAGTTCGGGTCCTCGTTCCAAATGCATGTCGATTGATCCAAGCGATATCAGGGTGCCCAAAGTAGGCGTGCGGGACAACCATCGAAGTTGCTTCGTCGCGATCGCTGAGCCCCGAATACCAATGACTCACATGCCGATGATCCCACAGCACCTGAGCCCACTTAGCACTCTCGAGAGAAACACCATCTGTGCCAGCGAACCTCGTACCGACGAAACCAATTTTAACGCCCATGTCGCTCGAAAAAATTTGAGGAGTGCGGATTGTGATTGCATTGCCAATAAAGTGCGAGCCTTGGCATCTCAACGAAGCTAAAAAATCTCCTGCTCACATTTAAATCCACAGCGAGCAGCGACGCCGCGTCCTAAGAGAGTTTAAGACACTCTAGCAACTGCGGCAGAGATGTCAGGACAAGATCTGGGGAAAGGTCACTGCACCTTGGATCACCAGAGCGACTCCGCTTGCTTCTCTTATCACCGGCAAACCAAGCAGTTTTCATACCTGCCTGCGACGCCCCCCAAATGTCATTGAGCATGTCATTTCCAACATAAAGAGCTTCTTGGGGAAGAATCCCCCTTCTTTGCAGTGCGTCAGTCAACGCACGAAAGAGTCGGGGCCCAGGTTTTGAGTGACGAAATCGGTTTGAAAAAAAACAGAGATCCGCTTGAAAAACTGACTCAATTTTTTTTTCTGGAAACAACAAATCCTCGACCAGTAAAGGTGTAAAAACCTGCGCGTTGCTAATAATCCCTAGCTGAGTCTTTGATCGAGATAATTTGTCGATCATCTCTCTCACTCCAGGCATTGGCCATGTGGGGTTGGACCAAGCCTCAAAGCAGGTAGCCAACCTAACCACTGAAGCGACATCTTGCTCCACTGCTTTCCAACCATGTTCATCGATGACCTGCCGCCACGCATCGATGACGTCGACTTCAGGACTGATACAGTCCTCTGATTTCCTCTCGGCATTCATCTGTTCGATAACCCGGCGCAGGTCGCTCCACAGAACAGGACGATCAAGTCGATCCTCAAGCCTCGCCTGCTGTATGGCTCGCTGAATAACTTCGCTACGATCGGTTTGATCGACGGAACCAACGTCGCCACTCCCACTAACAATCAGCGTGCCATAAACATCAAAAATGACCGACCGCACGCCATTCAAAAATCTCAACTTGGGTTGCACATCTGAATCCAATGGCAACAACGACTGCCGCTCTTGAAGGATTGCCAACATCCATTGAGTAGCATTCATCCCAGACCCTCTTCTGTTCGACAAGGAAAGAAGCTCTGGCGTCCCAGAACCAAATCAATCATTCTGCGTTTATTATCTAGCGAATCAACTTTCCCCTCAATTGGTGCACCCAGCAGATGCTCGTAGCATTCAAACAATCGCCGCTTATTTGAATCGAACCCAAACCGTTCACTGATACGCTGCACGTTCTTAGCAATAGCAGCATCCTCTTCAGCACCTCGCAGTGATCGCACCAAATCTGGAAGGTCATTCCGAATCGCCTGCATAAGACCCTTATCGCGATAACCACGCTCTAAAAAATCTGCTTGGAGTTTTGGTGTAAGCAGTGCGAAATCAATTCTGTCTCGGAAGCCGCTCGAGACCTTGCCTAGAAATCTGAATTGCGTAGCCACCGGTCGCATTGCATCTGGCATCTGCTTCCATGCCTTCTGGAAGCTCAATTGATGAGCTTTCAAGCAATGATCAACCCATTCGGGATCGCCAATCACTGGGAGGCTGTTGTAGCATCTCGACAAATTCATTCCTGAATCCTCAAAATCAGCCACAACCGCGTTGAGCCTCCTAGCAACCACTCCGCGTCCAAACAACCACGGCTCCAGGTAAGCCATTCCAAATCCTTCGGCCACACTTGTGGAAATAATATTATCACTGGCGACAACATTATCTCGAAAACTGATACTGGACCGCTCACCCGCATCAAATACAGCTCGTGGTGCGACGCTTTCCGCGACCGACTTCCAACGAAGATATGACTTCTTCTCCACGGGACTACTTGGCCTAAGCGTGATACCGCTGTACTGATCCTCGTCACTTAACTGGCTGAGCAATAAGAACTCACCAACATTTTTTCTGCGGATGCCACGAACAGGATAGATTGACCAACGTGAATCGGATGGCAGACCAAAAGCTTGGCGCACGCGTCCCATCGCTTCTGCCTTCTCATGCTCGCCGTAACAGGGATCGACAGATCCGACGTCGACACAGTTTGGCAAGACGGACACCCTTTCTTCGGGGAGCCCCCATTCCTTCAGGATATTACCGTCCGATCGTGTAAGAGTGGCATAGTGAATCTGAGGTGCGGACGGGTAAAGGTATTGCTCAACACAAACAGGCTCCTCAGCTCCAATCGCGCGAATAATGCCAGCGTAGTTGGCAGGACGAAAATCCTCGGCAAAATCGTGAATTTGAAGCAATGACCTCCAACCAGCAATCGCAACACGAGCAACAACGCCTGGAATCGCCGTATTCTTGCCGAGCGAATGGTTATGCCAATGCAAGAGCGTATTGTCTGCTGAAAGTCGATGGGACCGCATTAATCTCAGCAAATCATCGCTAACATCTTCAATTCGCTTCTTCGTCGCATCCCAATCATAGACTTCCTGATCGTACTCCAGCGACTCAAGTGAGAGAACATGAACACGATCCGTTAGCTCGAGAGGGAGACCTGAAGAGCGACCAGATGAGATCAGATAGATTCCCTCAATCTTAGGATCACGAAGGAGACTATTGACTTGATTCAAGACAACCGTGGTGACCCCGCCGCGATCGTAATGGCAATGCAGTAATACGATATTCAAAACTTGATCTACCTCAGATTACGACATTCGTTCTCAAAGGTGCATTAACAACCGATGGCTCTTGGCACATCAAAGCGGAAAGCGATAGAAGATCTCGAATGAAACCCGCCACGCTAACACTCACGGGCAACTTTGCGACCTTTATTCTTGCAAAGCCTAAGACCGACACAACCCGTAATAGCGATTACGCGAACAACAGGATAAAACCTGTCCGACTTGCAAACCTGCCATACTATCACGGGGAAGCAAGTCATCTGAATTTCAAAAAGGCTGACGATGCTGTTCCCCCGATTCAATACGGGCTTGACCTGATTCTCAACAAGCTGGACTAGAACGCCAGTGACACTTTAACAACCACAAGCCGCCTCCGAGAAAACACGAATGGATGTCCAAAATTTCATCGATCATTGCCACCAGTTGACAGGAAATCAACAGGAAGATGCCGCAGGTCCCGACTCGCTCATCGGCCTCTTTCAATGCTTCAGGCCAGACGGTAAGGAATCGCACGAAATTTTTCCGAATGACCTGAAAAACAAGAAACCCGCGGAGCGACTCGAACAACTCTACTCTGCAGCTGGTGATGACCGACGGCCAGATGGAGGCCGCGATGCCTATTTTGTCGTCAGACGCCCGGAAACCATTTCACCACAGCAAGCAGAAAGGCTTGCAACCAAGTGGCTATGTGGGCTCCGCTCATTGGCACAGTACGCTGGCTTGGAAACCGTACTCGCCTCCATTAGTACAGAGATCAAGATTCGGGTCCTCGAAGGAATCCCACCCAAACATCCCAAAAACAAATCTGAACAAGCAACGCTTCTTCAAAGCATCCAAAGCTGCGGCGAGATAACCAATCAAATTGAAATTGATTCGATCGCTACCGCTCTACGTCCGGCATACTACTTCATTGCTTGTGACCCAATGCTTCGTGACTACCTGATGTGGCCATTCTATCGCGAAAAGACAAATCTCGAGGATCCCTTTGAGCCTTATTTCCAACTATGGAAATGTGGAGTGAAATATCGAATCTTCGAAGAAACACAAATCGATCTCTACCTACCGCGTCAACTAGCGACCTGATCTCGGATAGAATTTGGCAAAACGTCCACTCCTTCCAACACGTTAAGTTTCACGATGCAACTCTCAAGATTCGCTACCGCAATCACGAGCCTGACCCCTCTTCTTTTGGCAAGCCTTTTCGCTACCAAGCATTGCTCAGGCGCAACCACCGAAAGCGAGCAACCTAATATTCTTTTCATCTTTGCCGACGACCAGTGCTTCAACACCATCCGTGCACTCGGCGGCGACGAACTTGAGACACCCAACTTAGATGCCCTCGCAAAACGAGGTACAACTTTTACCCACGCCTACAACATGGGATCGTGGAGTGGAGCGGTGTGCATCGCTAGTCGAACAATGCTCAACTCGGGCCGATTTGTGTGGAACGCGAATGCCATTCATGGGCAAAGCGAAAAAGAACGATCTCAAGGCCGGTGGTGGAGCGAGTATTTAAAGCGAGCCGGTTATCGCACCTACATGACGGGCAAGTGGCACTGCCGTGCCAGTGCAGAGAAAGCCTTTGACGTTGCACGAGACATACGTCCGGGAATGCCCAAGGCTGTTGAACTGGGTTACAACCGTCCATCGCCAGACGGTTCCGACCCGTGGTCGCCCTCCGACCCAAAGTTTGGCGGTTTCTGGGAGGGAGGTACTCACTGGAGCGAAGTGGTTGCTAACCATGCCGAAGATTTCTTGAACGAAGCAAAAGACGATCAGTCGCCTTTTTTCATGTACCTCGCTTTCAACGCACCTCATGATCCTCGGCAGGCACCGCAGTCATTCATCGATCGTTATCCAGCAGATCGCATCGCCATCCCTGAAAACTTCCAACCACTCTATCCTTTTGCTGACGCCATCGGATGCGGTAAATCACTCCGAGACGAGCGACTAGCTCCATTCCCCCGCACCAGCAAAGCGGTACAGGTACACCGAAGCGAGTACTACGCGCTTATCACCCACATGGACGCTCAGATTGGCCGCATCCTCTCCGCTCTCGAAAAGTCGGGCAAAGCCGACAACACCTGGATCTTCTTCACAGCCGACCATGGACTTGCAGTTGGACAACACGGCCTATTTGGAAAACAGAACATGTACGACCATAGTGTTCGCGTCCCATTCATCGTGAGTGGGCCGAATGTTGAAGCTGACGCGTCGATCAACGAACCAATCTATCTGCAGGATATCATGCCCACCACTTTGGAATTGGCGCATGTTAAAAAGCCAGAGCATGTTGAATTCAACAGTTTGTTACCGCTGCTGGACGGCAAGAAAAGTCCGTATGAATACATCTACGGTTGTTATCTTCAAAAACAACGGAGCATCCGAACAAAAACTCACAAGTTGATTGTCTATCCCGAAGCCCCCCAGGTTCGACTGTATAACATCGCCGAAGATCCATTAGAAATGCACGACTTAGCAAAAGACCCTGCCAATGCGTCGATTGTCGATGAGCTACTCGAAAACTTAATAGCTCTACAAAATGAGATGCATGACGAACTGGACCTAACCGGTATCAGAAAGTAAATCTCCACAGAAATCGATTTAAAGCTGAGCCCAATCTCACTTGGTAGTCATTCAATTTCAAGCATCCCTGATCTATCTCTATGCAACCTTTCGATTCGCATCAGCAAACACGCCTAATTTTCGGTGAAGGAAAACTATCTGGATTGGGTGAGCTCGCCAACTCACTGCGTGCGAAATCCGCTTTAATTGTTAGTGATCGAGGGATCATGGAAGCTGGACATCATGCGATGGCAGAAAAATCTCTAAGGGACGCGGGAATCGCATTTTCATGCTTTCACGACTTTGGTGAAAACCCAACCTCCGCGATGGTAGACGCCGGAGTTCGGCAAGCAGCAATCTCCAAGCCCGATTTACTTATTGGTCTTGGTGGTGGCAGCAGCATGGATTGCTGCAAGGGGATCAACTTTGTCTACTCCTGCGGCGGCTCGATTCACGATTACCATGGAACGGGCAAAGCAACCGCGAACATGTTACCAATGATCGCCGTACCCACCACAGCTGGCACGGGCAGTGAAGCTCAGTCATATGCCCTTATCAGTGATGCTGAGACACACACCAAAATGGCTTGCGGTGACGCACGCGCTGCTGCTCGCATTGCTTTACTTGATCCCTTGTTAACGCTTACTCAACCACGATCTGTTACCGTTCTCACTGGCATTGATGCCATCTCTCATGCGGTTGAAACGAGAGTGAGCACTCGTAGCAACGCCATGTCAGTGACTTATAGCCAGCGTGCCTTTGGCATGCTCATTCGAGGGTTTGATCGCATCCTTGCACATCCATCGGACATTGAGGGTCGGAGCATGATGCAATTGGGTGCTTACTTTGCCGGCCTAGCCATTGAAAACTCCATGCTCGGTGCTGCACATGCCACCGCGAATCCACTCACCGCACGCTATGGAGTGACCCATGGGCAGGCGGTTGGTGTAATGCTTCCAAGCGTCATACGCTTCAACGCCAAACAGTGCAGCACTGAATATTACCAACTATTGAGAGAAGTGGATTCGGAGGTTCCAGAGAGCGATGCAGCGGAGCGACTCGCCAGTTTATTGAAAGATTTACTTCGGAAATCACAATTAGCGACCTCCCTCTCAGAGCTTTCAGTTACCGCTGATCAGCACGAACAATTGAGCGCCGATGCCTTGAAACAATGGACCGGCAATTTCAACCCTGTTAGCTTGACCAAGGAAGGGGTGGTCGATCTGTATCGATCTGCTACCTAGGCCCGCAGCTACACTCATGGCACACACCTTATTGCTGGAAACATCTTTATCATTCGCGCTGCATAAGACAAAGAAGTGGACCTCTACTAAGCCACATACACCTGCTTAACGAACCCGCTGACCGTTGCACCAAATCCGCCATGAACCATCGATCCGACAACAGTAAGAACCCGAACACTGGCTCGCGCGAAACGCTACTCAATCACGACCCCACCGAAATTAGTAAACAGCCTGCCGGGCAAAAGAGTGAACCCGAACCAACAAGCACCAACGCCACAATTGAACGAAGACAGTTCCTTGAGCATCATCTAAAGGGAAGCCCCACCGACCTAGAGTCCTACATGGAACTAGCCCAGCTTTACCGTGATGAGAATCGTCCTGCTGATGCGCGGCGAGTGCTACAGCAAGCAGTACAAGTCTTTCCAGACGATGAAACGGTCTTGTGGGAACTTGAAGAAGCAGTCTTGGCCCGATCCCTACAGCAATACAGAGAAGTTCTAGAAATCTCGAAGAAACTCGAGTCACCAGAAATGGATCGAGAGCTAGACCGAAGCGCCAGCGACTGGGCATGCCGTAGAATCGAGGTTTGCGAGGCGCGGCTTGAAAGAAATCCTGAACTACACAACCTTCGGCTAGCGTTAGGTGAGGCACTGTTAGATGCCGGTCACCACCAAAATGCAATTGATGCAGTGACTGCCCTGCTCAAAGAAGACACCTTCTCAGCCAGCGCATCTTACCTCCAGGGAAAATGCCAACTGGAACTCGGACAGAATCACGACGCGATGCGATCTTTCCGCTCGGTTGCTTTAAGGCGAGCCGTTCCTGCAACCCCGTCCCTCAAACGAGCCGCACTGAAACTGCTCGCGCTAACGGCGGAACGTATCGGTGCCCCGCGGACGCTCGATCTCTACAAAGAGCAGTTAAAGGAACTCGAAAGTGGAACTACCTCGGGATCCTGATACAAGCAATCCATTTAGAATCTTCAAAAACGCTAAATAAGTCTCTCATGAATCAAGCCATCGTCGACCCGGAACACTTACGACAATTCGCAAGTCACCTACATCGATTCGCTGAAGAAATGAAGCAGCAGTCGACCATCCTTGGCTCACAACTCAATCAACTAGAGCAGTCTTGGAGAGATGAGCAGCAAAGAAAATTTGCTTCGGAATTCACAGGTCAAATGCAGAAATTATCCAAACTGGTACAAGCCACTGAAGAGCACATTCCGTATCTACTTCGCAAGGCCGAGCAAATTGACGCCTATCTGGGACGTTAAATGAATGCTAGTAATGTCACAAACATCGAATCGATAGAGAACCTGCATCGAGGGCTCGTCAAGTTCTCCGATGAACTCCGCTCGATCAGCGAGGAAATTAAAGCTGCAGTGATAAAAGCCGAACAGTCCTTTGGACATGACTACCCAGCCTATTGGCGTGGACAACTTCAACTTGCAGAAAGAACCCTGAACGAGGCGAGAGACCAACTTGCAGCGAAAATATCCGCTGCAAGAGAAGAAGATCAACCGACTGCAACCGAAGAAAAAAAACGCGTGCGTAACGCGGAAGCTCGACTGCAACAGTGCAATGAAAAAATACGCCTAGCGAAGCGTTGGGCGAATCAAGTTGCCCGCGACTGCGATCAATTACTTGGGCCCTTATCTGACGTTGCCAACCACTGCGACTCAACCTTGCAACAAGCTGCGTTAGATCTCCGGCAACTGATCAACCAACTCAGAGCCTACACGGACCAATCCACAAACGAGTAAAACCGAAGCAAACATACTTCGCTCATGAAGTGACAACCCCTGTGAAGAAAACTCTTGAGTAATGTGACCTGTCTGTCGCGTTTAAATTCTTCTTCCCCTGCGAAAACAACTCCGACTGTGGCATAATGGAAGCGACAGTGTTCAATCGACACTAGATCCAAACACGCATAGATGCTGTGAGACCACCACAGGATCGTCAGCCACCAGTTGTTCAATCGATCGCTTAACCGAACCATGACGAATCAGAACCCGAACGAAGACATCTTCACGTCCCTCGCCGATCCTAACTCAACCTCGGCAGATGTCTTGGATCAAATCATCTCGCACTTCCGTGAAACCGGACAGCCGATGGAATTATTCGAGGCATTGAAAATGCGAACTCGAATCCGTCTCGGTCTCCCCCTGATCAGTCCCGAAAATGAAGTCAAGCGTGCAGAAGATATTGAGAGGCAACTCGAGCAAGGACTGCTGGACGCATGTCGAGAGACGGGTGCGATGTTGATTCAGCTCGGGAGAGTTGGTGAGGGCTGGATGTACTTGCGCCCAACAGGAGACATGATTAACGCAAAAAAACTCCTCTCAGACGTCGACATTAGCGAAGAGAATTACGATGACATGGTACAGGTTCTCCTGCATGAGGGGGTCGACATAGCACGAGGTTTTCAAGCAGTCCTAGATCATCAAGGAACTTGCAATAGCATCACGCTGTATGACCAGACCATCATCGCACGCAGCAAGGAAGATCGGGCAGCGGCTGCAGCCTGTCTTCTCGAACATTTTTACGCGGAGCTTTGTGAGATGGTGCGAGCAGACATTGCGAATCGTGAAGCTCCTGCCGCTCCCGATGAAAGTCTCTACGACATGATTGAGAAACGGCAATGGATACTTGCCGATGGCGGCTATCACCTTGATACCACACACCTAGCGTCTACTGTCAAAATAGCATCGATCCTCGAGGCACCTGAACAAATTCGCAAGGCTTGGGAATTGACACAGTATGGGCGACGCCTGCATCACCAATTTCAGTACCCAGGAGATGAACCATTTGTCGACTTCTACCCCGCTTACTCAACCTTCTATTCGATTCTCATGGGAGAGAATGTTGATGCTGGACTTACCGTATTTCAAAGGAAGGCTCGAAGCGTGAACGCCCCCGAACATGGTACCGGTGCGATGGAGACCTATGTTGACCTGCTAGACCGATCAGGAAAACACCAAGAAGCAATTGAGATCGCCGTGAGCATGGTTCCTCAAGAAGTACCTGCACAAAGAATCGTACCACTGCTGTTGGAAATCGCGCAGAAAACGAAGACGATTGACGACCAAGACGGTTTTACCCCGCTGCTGCAATACTGCAAAGACAAAGGAGATCTACTGGGGTATGCGGCTGTTTTGGATGCGTCGCGAAGCTAAATCGCTAGGCGGCTACAAGTACATTCCAACGTAACCCTCTCCACGGTCACTTTCAGCCTGAATTGATTCAATTCGCTTTTGTGCTTTGACAAGATCGCCCGCTTCTATGTAGCGATTGAATTCCACAACAACTGTTTGTCGAACACTCTCTGCGAGAAAATCCACACTCGGCTCTGTCAACCAAGGACAGGTTTCTTGATCAATATCAACGGCCAGATCCAATGATCTTGTCTTGAGATCTTTCTGACCGGTCAAAACGGTGCCTTCAAAACGAAAACTGACACTACCATGATCCGGTGAGTTGGTCAGATGAAACTTACAGCGTCCTCGATGCAGGTAGTATGAATTATGACTACCGTGCTTTTCAATTGCATGCTTCACTCGAAGAATGAATTGTTCATAGACCGGCGACGCATCAAGCGGAACATCTAACCGGGTGACGGACCTTAAGGGAAGGCAATCAAACTCGATCTCCACCCAGCGTCCTGCTGTTTTGTCATTCGCATCCATGAACCTAGCCTAAGCCTCTGCGGATTCATTCAGCCAAGGATAAACCGTCTAGACGTCGCTCAATCGCTTGGTGTTTCTGAGAAATTTCTTGCTCTAATGCGAGATTGTGCTGATGGATTTGAGCCATCTCAGTTCGCATCTGCTCAAGTTCTTCTCGCATTTTGGCGGTGTAATCATCCATTGCGGTTTTCTCAACTCGGAACTGAGACAAATCCTGCTCTAGCTTGAGTTTGTCAGATTGGTTCTTCACCAACATATCCTCGGTTTTCGCAATCGCCTGCTCCAGAACCTGCTTCTCGAACTCAAGCTCTGTCTTTCGACCGGCGAGATCATCTAATCGCAAACGAAGACGCCTTAGGATGAACCGGTAATCGTTCAATGGACGCAGATAATACCGATCTCGCAATTCAGCAACGCCTTCATTAATCAGTGCGTTGGCAGCCTCCTCCTTCATCAAGACTCGGTCGCCTTTCTTGAAGACTACTTCGTCATCTTCTGGACGCTGCAATCGGCTATCTACTGCTCGACCATTCAGGTCAAAAAAGCTTCCGTCGAGGGCGCCGCGTTGCTCCGGGCTATCAACATCGATCCGCTTCGTTTGAACGAACTCAATCATCCACCAACGAGTCACAGGCAAATCATCATCCGTAGCTCGGCGTCCATCTTCGAGATAGGACTTTAGCGAATCGAGATTTGTTTGAAGGGGTGGATTATTTTCCTGTGCAG
>JAKMEW010000104.1 GCA_022425745.1 Rubripirellula sp. | reverse complement strand
GAGCAACGTGGTAAGTCATCCGAAACCGTAACGATCTATTCGCCCGTCGGTGGCGTGGTCGTCGGCAAGTTGAAACAAGAAGGTGATCGCGTACAGACCGGCGACCGAATCTACACCGTCGCCGACTTGAACCACTTGTGGGTTCAAATGGATGCTTACGAATCGGACCTAGCTTGGTTGCGATACGGGCAAGACGTCGAGTTCACGACCGAAGCTTATCCGGGCGAGGTTTTTCACGGACGCATCGCGTTCATCGACCCGGTGTTGAACGAAGATACGCGAACAGTGAAGGTTCGCGTGAACGTCAGTAACGAAGACGGCCGACTGAAGCCGGAGATGTTCGTGCGGGCGATCGTGAAGAGCAACGTCGCGGCGGGCGGCCGAGTGCTTGATGCGTCGTTGGCTGGAAAGTGGATCAGCCCGATGCATCCGGAGATCGTGAAAGATCAACCGGGCGACTGCGATATTTGCGGGATGCCACTGGTGCGAGCCGAATCACTGGGCTATGTCACTGCGGAACCGACCGATGCTGCGAAGCCGTTGATCGTACCCACGTCAGCGGTGTTGCTAACCGGCACACGAGCGATCGTCTACGTTCAGATTCCCGACGCAGACAAGCCGACTTATGAAGGTCGCGAGATTGTGATCGGTCCGCGAGCAGGTGACTTCTATCTGGTGAAGTCCGGTCTCAACGAAGGCGACCTCGTTGTGACCAACGGAAACTTCAAGCTCGACAGTGCGCTGCAGATTTCGGCGAAGCCCTCGATGATGACACCTCAAGGTGGCGGCGGCGGTGGACACAACCACGGCGGTATGGAAATGCCAAAGGCAGACGAAGGTGTCACGATGAACGCGAGTTCGATGGAGTTGGTGGCAGCGGTACGTGATGCGATGCAAGGCATTGTTGAGCAATACAAAACGATTCAAGAAAAGGTCGAAGCAGCGAACCTCGCAGAGATTCGTGCCGGCTACGACGAACTGGGTAAAGCGGTCGAGGCGGTGCCAGCAGACTTGATCGGCCCCGACATGCGACCGCAGTGGTTCGAGATTGCGATGTTATTGAGGAACGACGTCACCGAAGGTCGCGAAGTGGATTCCATGCGTGAAGCCGATCGTGTGTTCGCGTTGACTCGCCAGCACGTCGATCAAATGAAGGTTCAGTTCCCGCTGCCGATGTCTCACGACGAAATGCAGATGCCAGCCATGACAAACATGGACGCTCCGCCAGAAGTGACTCAGCAATTGAACGGCTTTGTCGGTCCCTACTTGGGAGTTGGCAAGGCGCTCGCGGCCGACGATCTGGAGGCTGCGAAGCAAGCCGTCGATCCGTTGCATCAGCGATTGGCTTCCTTGCTGCCAATCGTCTCTGAGTCCAAAGCGGTCGAAATGTGGAGCAAAGAGAAACGCGACTTGTCCGAGATCGTCGCAAGAATGCAGAAAGCAAACGACCTCGCCGCGTTGCGGAGCGGATTCGCGTTGCTGTCTGAGCAGATGCTGAGCCTGGAGCGGATGTTCGGCCTTCCCACCGACGCGGCTCTTTACGAACTGCATTGCCCGATGGCGTTTGAGGGACGTGGTGCATCGTGGATTCAGTCTGACGATGCAGTTCGCAATCCGTACTACGGCCCGTCGATGCTGAAGTGTGCCGACAAAGTCGAAAAGTTGTAGGCCAAGTAATCCAACATGACTGACAACGATGAAACCATTGAAAACGCAAAACGCTCGATGCTCGGCCGGCTGATCTGGTTCTGCTTGACCAATAAGCTCGTTGTGTTGTTGCTGGTCATTGCCACGCTGGGTGGGGGCGTCATGGTCGCGCCGTTTGACTGGGACACCGGCGTGTTGCCTCGCGATCCCGTGCCGGTCGACGCGATTCCCGACATTGGCGAGAACCAACAAATTGTGTTCACGCAGTGGATGGGTCGCAGCCCACAGGACGTCGAGGACCAGATCGGTTATCCGTTGACGGTCGCACTGTTGGGCATTCCCGAAGTCAAGACGATCCGCAGCTACTCGATGTTCGGGTTCTCGTCGATCTACATCATCTTCGGCGAAGACGCGGACTTCTATTGGTCGCGAACGCGAGTGCTGGAAAAGCTGAACAGCTTGCCCGCAGGTACCTTGCCCGATGGCGTGCAACCGACTCTCGGACCGGACGCGACGGCACTTGGACAGATTTATCTCTACACACTCGAAGGCCGTGATCCTGATGGCAAGCCGACGGGTGGTTGGGACTTGCGAGAGCTGCGAACGATTCAGGACTACTACGTTCGCTACTCTTTGACTTCAGCGGAAGGGATCAGTGAAGTCGCGTCGATCGGCGGATTCGTTCAGGAATACCAAATCGACGTTGATC
>JAKMEW010000101.1 GCA_022425745.1 Rubripirellula sp. | reverse complement strand
GCTGAATATTTTGGGTTCAGCCTTAGCTTCCGCTTTGTTGCTTGGTGGAACCGTGTTCTTTTTCACGATTGGTCTCTATCTTGTGTTTCCAATGAGCGACGCTGAAAACCTTTATCGCTCAAAGTTGCAACTAAGTGATGGTTATCGATCCATTGCTCTCTTCTTCCTAGCTGTGATTTGTGCTGTGACGATGGGGTGCTTCGTTCTTGTGGACCGATTGGTGTTGTTTTTTAGGTGTAAGAAGCTTGCGAGGATTCGATGAGTGTGTTGAGAAAGTTGGCTTATCCAGAACTTGAAAAACTCGTGAGTTGGGCGCGAGAGGAGGGCTGGGAACCTGGCGTGAATGACGCACAACAGTTTTGGGCTTACGATCCCGAGGGATTTCTTGCGTGTGAGGAGGGCGGGCAATTTGCCGGTGGTGGCGCGATTATTCGTCACAGTGATGAATATGGATTTATGGGATTATTCATCGTCGCTGCCCAACATCGAGGACATGGCTTAGGACGAAAGCTTTGGCTCCATCGCCGCGATACGCTGTTGGAGCGTCTCGCGCCCAATGGGGCGATTGGCTTAGATGGAGTTGACGCGATGGTCCCGTTCTACGCGGCGGGAGGTTTTGTTCAGGCGACGCGCCACCGACGGTTCTGCCTCCGTCAACCTGGTGAAAGGGCTGTGATGGCATCTAGTGCCGTTCCACTATCAGGCATTTCCGATGAAGCGTTGTCGGGACTTGACCGTCAATGCTTTCCTGCTGACCGTACCACGTTTTTGCGACGGTGGAGTGAACAGGCTTCCGCGAAAGCCTTGGCGATTAAGAATGGAGAACAAGTTCTTGGTTTTGGTGTCATCCGTCGTTGCACTTCGGGCTGGAGAATCGGTCCACTGTTCGCCGAGTCGGTGCAGGTTGCCGACGCATTGTTCAATTCGCTGTCAGAATCAGTGAAGGACGATTCGCCCGACGATTTGCCTATTTTCGTTGATGTCCCAGACGCCAACCAAGAAGGAATCAAGTGGGTGATAGACCAGGGGTTGGAAGAAGTTTTCGGGTGCGAAAGGATGTACTACGGGAAACCACCCGAGATCGCTCATCATAAAATATTTGGTGTCACCACGCTTGAGATCGGGTAACGGTCGCGGTTGGTGATTTTGGTGGGTTTGTGGAGCGATCATCAGGCGATGATGTCGTGAACAACCTTGCCATGCACATCGGTGAGTCGGAAATCACGTCCCGCGTAACGGTAGGTCAGTTGCTCGTGGTCGAAACCGAGTAGGTGTAACATGGTGGCATGGAGATCATGAACGTGGACGCGATTTTCCACCGCTTGAAAACCGAACTCGTCGGTTGCCCCATGAACGTGACCACCTTTGACGCCACCGCCAGCTAACCACATGGTAAAGCCGTGATGATTGTGATCTCGGCCGCTGTTAGTACCGGCGTTCGCACCGGGTTTTGGAAGTTCCACGGTCGGTGTTCTCCCAAACTCACCGCCCCAGATAACGAGCGTTTCATCGAGTAAGGAACGCTGCTTGAGATCTTTTAGAAGGGCGCCCATCGCCTGCGAACATTCGCCAGCGAGACGACGATGGTTTTCAGCAATCTTGTCGTGGCTGTCCCATGGCTGCCCTGCGCCATGCCAGAGTTGAACGTATCGAACGCCCCGCTCAATCAGACGTCTAGCGATCAGGATCTGCCTTGCTTGGACTGAATCACCATACATCTCTCGAATATGTTTAGGCTCACGGTTGATGTCAAAGGCATCGGTGGCCTCCATCTGCATCCTGTACGCTAACTCGAAGCTTTGCACTCGAGACTCCAGAGCTGCGTCTCCCTGGCGTGACTCAAGGTGCTGCTGATTGATCGAGTTCAAAAGGTCGAGTTGTCGGCGCTGTTCTCCTCTTCCTAAACCAGATGCGTTCTTGATGTTTGCGATGAGTTTTTCAATCTCTTGGTGGCGACTATCGATGTAGGTGCCTTGGTAGGCGCCAGGGAGGAAACCTGATTGCCAGTTTTCTGCGCCTTTGATGGGGTAACCGCTCGGGCACATCGCGATAAAACCCGGCAGGTTTTGATTCTCGCTGCCGAGTCCATAAGTGATCCATGATCCCACCGCCGGTCGGACGAACTGACTCTGGCCACAGTTCATCAACATCAAAGATGGTTCGTGGTTGGGGACGTTAGCGTGCATGGAGCGTACGACGCAAACGTCATCGATATTTTCGCCGACATGCGAAAACAATTCGCTCACTTCAATGCCGCTCTGACCGTACCGTTTAAATTCAAACGGTGATTGGTAAGCTGCTCCCGTCTCTCTCTCGGTTCTCAAGTCGAGCGGAATCGATTTGCCATGGAATTCTTTCAATTTTGGCTTGGGATCAAAGGTGTCAACTTGAGAAGGTCCACCGTTGAGAAAGAAGTGGATCACCGCTTTCGCTTTCCCCGGAAATTGAGGTTGCTTCGGCGACATTGGGTTCGTGTTGCCAGCGCGGGTTTCATCGGACATCACACCGGCAAGGCCAAAGGTGCCCATGCCAATGCCGCTACGCTTTAGAAATTCTCGGCGAGTCGATGGTGGTTGGAAAGATCCCATGTTGTCTTTGCTCATCCGATGGCCCACTGCGTAGTAGGTTGATTATGGTTGGGAATGTGTTGCTGTGTACGTTGAAAGTGTACGGAAATCAGTGCATGTTGCATGACGCGTTCATGCAGGCCAACAATTTTGATTGATCAGTCGACGAAGGCAAACTCGTTACTGAGTAACAAAGCCTGAGCGAGTTGAGTCCACGGGTCCAAGATGTTCTCGGTTTGGCTGGACTGTTGTAATGAGGAGTTCGACGAAAAATCCGCCGCCGAATCCCAGTGACTCGGAGTGAACCCTGCTTGCTGTTCCGCATTCAATTTTTGCTGTTCTGTATTTACCGTTTGCAGCTTCTGGGCAAGCCGCTCAATGGAAACCGACCAGTGGAAACTGTCCCACCCCGTGTTCTCATTGAGGTGAACAATGAGGTACAGGTGTTGGCCTTTTTGTATTTGAATCTCTTGAACGACCGTTGGAGTCTCTTTGTGGTGAGCAGTCCATTGTTCGAGTAACCCTTTGTCAGATTGCACCAACAGTGCGGTGACGCCATCACCCTGCTCAGCCGGGTGATTCAATTTCCCGTTGATTCGATAGGTGCCATTGGCTGGTGCGGTCCAACGACGAATTGGGCTGAGATTCTTGGCGGAGCCGGTGTGTCCACCTGCCGCTGTGAGGTGAAGGTATTGGTACTGCGGGTGTGGAAGCTCACCGGAGAATTGCCAAGAATTTCCGTTGTAGAAGGGGAATGTTTCAAAGGAAACGGACCCGTCGACCCAACCGCCGTATCCATAGGTCCATGCTGGCGGAGGGTTGTCAGCAGCCTGCTGTTTCAATTTGTCTCGAAATGCATTGACATTGGCGGAATCGGTAAATTGCAAAGCCATCGCGAGTTCATCGGGTTGGGGATCACGACTAAGAGCTTGGTGATACATTTTTCGGACGCGTTGCGTGTTGATTTCTTTTTCTGGAAACGGCGCAGATCCGGTCAATGAGTCCGCAGACAGCTTTTTAGCTTGCTGTAGAACGAAAGGTGAATTCATCAGGTAGAGAGCCTGCTGCGGAACAGTGGTCTCACTTCGTTGTGCGCGACTAGCATCTGGGCTTGGAAGGTCAAAGTTTGCGAGTAGTCCGGGTAAGTCTTCGCGATCGATGTATGCGTAGATTGCACGACGCTTTGCTTCTTCGTGAATCTTTACCGACCTACCGCCGATTTTCTCATCAAGTTGGTTGGCCGCCACGAGCAAACGATCTCGAAGCGGCTCAAATTCAAGTCTTCGGCGAGGCATATGCCAAAGCAGTCGATTCTCGGGGTCAGCTTCGAATGCGTCGGAACGCATCCGTGAGGACTGTTGCCAAGTCTTGGAAAGCATAATCTCTTTCTGCAATTTCTTGATTGACCAACCACCATCGATGAACCGCTTTGCGAGGTAGTCCAATAGTTCGGGGTGGGTCGGTCTCTCGCCGCGGATGCCAAAGTCGCTGGGGGAACGAACCAAGCCTTCTCCGAACTGGTGCTGCCAAATGCGGTTCACAAGCACGCGAGCGGTCAATGGATTTTTGGGACTGGCAATGGCCTTGGCGAGTTCGAGTCGTCCACTTCCGTTTTTGAACGGCTGCCCCTGATCAACCATTTCAAGGACCTGTAAGAATCGGCGTGGAACTCGATCACCTCGGTTTCCTGGAACACCACGTTTAAAGATTACCGGTTCCACCGGTTGTGCTCGATCCTGCAAAATCATTGCTCGCGGTGGCGCTCCGGGATGTGTGATCGCAACGCCATTAACTTCGTTGTTGAGTTGGTTGTAGCGGTTGCGTTCACCCTGATCCAAATGTGCGATCGCTTGCTGAGTGTCGAGTGTTGCGGGAGTGCGTCCGCTGAGGAGGAGTTGTCGAATCGAATTGTCAGCGGCCGATGCGTTTGCGTTGGGATCTTCGTCCTGATCCGCTTTAGCGGGTTGATTCAAAACGGTCTCGAGGTAGGTTCCAAGGATCTTGGAGGCATCCGGGAACGTTGTTGGTTTCGCATCGGCGAGTTGATTGATTAGCGTTGGCGATAGTTGCGAGAACAAGTCTTTAGGGGTGTCTTTGGTTGCCGCCTCGGAATTCTCAGTTTCGGCGAGCCCGAGCAGTGATTGCAATTTCGACGCAAATTCGTCTTTCGGGACCGCCCCTAGGTAACGCAATAAGTGCCAAACAGGTTCGGGCGATTGATCTGGTTGAGTGAGGTATTGTTGCCATCGCCTTGTGGCTGCCCTCCGAAGCGGGCCACGTTCGCCTTGCATTGGAACTTTTCGCCAGCGGAATATTGCGGTAAGGATTTAGCGAGATAAACGAGATAATCGGAAATGCGTTCCTGCAGTTCTTTCTCGGTTTTCGTCCGCCGCTCTTCCAGCCATTGGTCGACTTGTTTTTTCTTGGCGGCTTTCGCCTCAAGAAAAGCGTGATACTCGGGGGAATCGTTCGAGTCGCTAATGAGAGGTAATTCGGGAGGGGCTTCGGAGCTGGCGAGGACACCGTAGAGCGAGTAATAGTCGGCAGTGGGAATCGCGTCATACTTGTGATCGTGGCATCGCGCGCAGGCGACGCTTAATCCGAGAAACCCTCGACTCACCACATCGATCTGATCATCAATGATGTCCACCTGTCGGTTCATGAAACGTCTGCCGACGGTGAGAAATCCCATTGCAGCCAAATTTTTCTTTTCATCGCCGGTTAGATTCAGATGGTCTGCCGCAATCTGTTCGATGATGAATTGGTCGTACGGTTTGCCTGAATTGAACGCATCAATCACGTAGTCCCTGAACGTGAAAGCGTACGGGTATCTCGTCTCGGCACTACCGGCAATGTAGCCAGTTGTGTCGCCGTATCTGGCGATGTCGAGCCAGTGTCGCGCCCACCGCTCACCGTAATGGGGATTATCCAGAAGTTGTTCAATCAGTTTTTCGAACGCGTCGGGTGACGAGTCCGAGAGAAAAGCTTCTGTCTGCTCATAGGTGGGGGGGAGGCCAATCAGATTGAAATACGCTCGATTGATCAGCGTGCGACGATCAGCACGCTCGTTCGCTTGCATACCACGCGTGAGTAACTTGCCGCCGACCAACCTGTCGATGGGCTGTTCTGATCCAACGGAGTCGTAGGAGGTTAGGTCAACCGACGGGAATACCTCCAATGGCGGAAGTTCGACAGATTGCACCGGTTGATACGACCAGTGTTCGTCCGAGTGTTTCGCAATCACTGCTTCGGGTGTTAATTCTTTAGGTTCCTCATTCGATTTCATCTGATCGGCGGGCCAGGGCGCACCGGCCTGGACCCACTGACGCAGATGGTCAATCGTTGCATCCGACAGCTTCCCATCGGGTGGCATCTGAAGTGAACTGTCCATGTACTCGATGGATCGGATCAGACGACTGGCGGGAGGGTTATCGGTGTTAATCACGGGTCCAGAGCCACCACCGAGAAGAAACGCGTCGCGGCGATCGAGTCGGAATTCGCCCTCCTGCTCATCGGGACCATGACACTCGATGCAGTGGGCATCGAAGATGGGACGAATCACTGACTCAAAGTGCTTCTCTTGTTCTGCCGAAATGGATACATCTTCGGCCCATGCATTTGGTAGACCAAGCAGTGACACGCAAAGAAAAACACAGGCCGGGATCACTAACGACAATTGCATCTTCATCTTTGAAACAGGTTGCGCTGCAGCGGTGGGGCGATTGGAGTTCGCATTGGGGTGGGAATGAAGGATGGTGCGAGAGTCGAGCGTACGGTTGCCCGAATCTCCCGTTAACCAGTCCCATTCGTTCACTGAGGATGGTTTTTACTCACGCTCCTGTACCTTCAATATCTCTCCAGTATATCCGCAAACGTCTGGTG
>JAKMEW010000084.1 GCA_022425745.1 Rubripirellula sp. | reverse complement strand
GTGAGATCGTTGGTGAATAAATTGGTCAGGAGAGATCCGTCCATCTTTGTCTTCTGAATCGGGGATTCTTATCGATGTTTTGTTGGGTAAGTTTCGGCTTCAATTTCGCTGAAAAGCGTCCTGATTGATTGGAAACTAACCTTTGTTGTCTTGTTTTAAACCAAAGCGGTTTCAATTTTGCTAAACGTCTCGCTTGTTAAGACAAACGGTCCGCGCTGCTATTTGCTTTCCGTTGTGGTTGATGTCGCCACATTATCTTTGATCACCGTCGCGACCGCAGACTTATTGATTTTGACTCGAGTATTTCCGCTTTCGTCAATTTTGATGACCAGCACATTCCCCGACTCCGGCGATACTGAGACAACGGTCCCGTGGATACCACCAATCGTGATGATGCGATCATTCTTCTTTAAATTCGATTTCATTTCCGCTTCTTCACGTTTCTTCTTGCGGTCGGGCACGATAAACATGAAGTAAAAAATCAAGAAGACGCCCACAAATGGGGTGAGCGGGCTCGCAACAATTGACTCCATCAATGTCAGTTCGCGCGTTGTCTCTTCCTGAGCCAAAAGCAACAGGTCTTGAAGGGCAATCGCTTCAGCGGTTGGAGTCAACAATCGTGAGCCTTTTCTTGATGAAAGTCCAAATGTATCTGCTTCCTTCCCATTCATTGGGGAAGGCATTCAAGTCATCGTTCGCTGATTGGCTCGGGATGGCACTGTGCCAACGAGCCGACACAACGTACCCAATCGACGTTCCGAGGCCCGTCTCCGAGGCATCGGCGCAGGACTCGCAAGTGAAGCATGATATGGAAGCTAAAAAAACGTCACAAGCCCAGCAATGACTAGGATTTCAGTCTTTTGCACATCCCGGCTCGACATGCCGTCTCTGGCGGCTTGGCAGGTAATCGTGCCTCATTGGCTGAGCGATGGACGGGTTTCAGCTTCTTAGCGATCTGCAAAGCAGTGACGCCCAGTTGCCCGTTCCGCTATCTCCTTTTCGTTTTGGGATAAGGAATCGCAACGATTTCCGGCGAAAACGCAATTCCGTCCTGCCTCCACATTGGTCACATTGGGTCGGCATCCTCTCTTGATTGCCTCGCAATCTGCCATTCATACGCGGCAATTGCTGCGACGGAAACAGGCTGGGAGCGTGATCTTTCCTGCCTCACTTGCGCAGCCTGCCTCTTTTGTTTTCTCGTATGTGATGGCCCGCTTTCTTACGGAAGGGTGAACTCAATGCGAGTTGGAGGTAGATTAACGACGCCCGAGGCATGTTTTTTTTTGCGAATTGCAAGTTGGCGGAGCTTGCAGTGCGGCACAGCGGCTCCGCGGCGTCGTTCAAGCCAAGCTAGCAGCGTCCGTCACACCATCGTGGACGGGCCCTCGGTTCAAACTTCATTCGCTTAATTTTCAGCCCTCATTCGTTTCATCTTCAGCAGCTTTTCAGTATGGAATTTAACGCTCCACGTTGGCCTCCTGACTGGCCACAATTGCTCGACTCGGTGGAAAAAGTCATGGGATCGGGTGATTGGGGGCGTTATCACTCGCCCGTATGCGATGACTTCTCGCGAGCGTTACGGGATTGGTTTCAATCCGATTCGGTTCGGCTGTGCTGCAGCGGCACCGCCGCGCTTGAAATTGGTCTCCGAGCCGCGAATGTTGGGGTCGGAGATGAGGTGGTTTTGTCGGCGTATGACTATCCGGGCAATTTGCGAACGGTTGAGTTATTGGGCGCGAAGCCAGTTTTACTCGATGTTGAGCCCGGCAAATTGTCTTTCAGCGCAGATCAATTGCGTTCACTTGCTGAGAGTGCCGATGCCAGAGGAGCCAATGCCAAAGGAATTCGCGCAGTGGTCGCCTCGCATTTGTTCGGTGACCTAACGAACACACCCGAGATGAGGGTGGTTTGTGATCGTATGGGGTGGGTTCTGATCGAGGATCTTTGTCAGTCCCCCGGCGCGAGTGTGCAGTCCGTCGGCGCGAGCGTGCACCCCGCTCAAGCGTGGAAGGGCAACGGGGTGGGGCGAGAAGATTCTTTGGGTACTGCCAATGCTTTAGATGGACCGATTGATCCTCGGCAATATATGGGAACCTTTGGGCATCTCACGACGCTGAGTTTTGGGGGCAGCAAATTGCTCTCGGCCGGCTCTGGTGGTGCGCTGCTGATCAATGATGCCCGGCTCGGTGCTCGTTTGGCGAGTTTGGTTGAAAGGCCCGGAGACGTTTACTCGATGTCTCCACTCCAAGCAGCCGTTCTCATTCCGCAATTGGATCGGGTTGAGGCGATGCGTGATCATCGGAATGCGACTTGGCAGTTACTCCGAAGGGAGCGTTTGGCACGCTATTCTGGGTGGAAATGGCTGGGGGGAGATTGTTCTGATTCGATAACGAATCCTTACAAGATCGCGTGGCTTGCGGAGTCAGCAGAGCAGCGAGCGGCGATTATATCGGTAGCCGAGTCGATCGGTTTGCCCATAGGAGCCGGCTATCGTTCGTTCGCGAAAGTAAGCGATCGAAGGTGCCGAAAGATCGATCACTGTGGAGGAGCCGCTGTTCTGGGCGAGCAACTCTTCGTTCTGGATCATCGGGCTTTGCTAGTCGAGTCGCATCGCACCGGTGAGTTGCTCGATGCACTCGATGCGGTCTACGCAGAGGTTTCAAGCGTTTAGGCTGACCTTGGTGAGCCAGTTGACTTAGTGAGCCAGTTGACTTGGTGAGCCCGAATACTGAGCAAGCCGTGAGACTGAGCAAGCCCGGCGACTTGGCAAGCTCACCGGCGGTGGGGATCTGGTTTAGCCAGCGAGCTTTGAAATTCGGTTGTGGGGCTGGGCCAATTCCTCTGCAGAGGGCTGATACCGATACTGCATCAGGTAGGCGTCTTCGATGGTATCGTCGTAGAAATCTCGAAGAACCGAGATAGCACGGAATCCGATCGATTTGAAGAACAATTGCGCTTCCAGGTTTGTCTCCCGAACCTCCAACATGATGCGGTTGCGACGCTCATGAGACAGTTTACCGAGAAGTTTGTCGACCATCGATTGTCCGACACCGGTTCGGCGGTGTTCGGGATGGACTGCAAAATTCAGGATATGGAGACGATTTTTGTGCAGTTCGTAGATCATGAAGCCCACGACCTCGTTGTCCTGTTCGGCAACCATCCCAATGCAGTTTCGCTGTCGTAGGCATCGGATGAAATCGTCCTCGCTCCACGCAAATTCGAAGCAAGAATTCTCGATAGCAAGCACCGAAGGCATGTCTCGGCGAATCATCCAGCGAATATGAACACACATTGATTGGGTTTCCACGTTGGACTCCTTTCCAGCGAAATACCACACGACCTGCAGGGGCAGTCCTAGCGGGTGATCATCCCGAGGGCACCATCCACTGAAGGTCACGGTGATCCTGAACCTCGTCATTCCTAGGGTTCGGATCGTCACTGCCCGCTGTCCTTCTTGGTCAGTCGGGCGGATCGGAGATTAGCAAAAAACATCCGCTTGAACCAAGGCGAAAAACCCGACGCTGAAATTAGCCTCAATTTTCGTGCATCACGAGTTTCAACCGCAATATTTCAATCACACGGTGCAAGATGCCTGGTTGCGCCTTAAAATGAGACGTCGATGCCATGAGTATTTCACCGGACTCGTAGAAATACAGCAGTCACAGGAAAATTCAGCAGTCACAGGGAAACGATAAGCTAAATGACTAGCTACTTATTGATCCGATCGGGCCCGGAGAAGGGGCGGCAATTCCTGCTTGATCCTGACCGGCCTTCGCATTTGGGCCGCGGAAGCGGTTGCGAGATTTTGCTGTCAGATCCCTCCACTTCACGTTTCCATGCTGTTGTTTATTTCGAGGACGATAGTTGGCATTTGCGTGATACATCCAGTCGCAATGGGACTCGAGTCAACGGACAAAAAGCGGATACAGTTCGTTTGGCAAATCGCTCCAAGATTCAAGTTGGCTCCACTAAGTTGCAATTGATCGAGGGGGCGGAAGAGGCAGAGACCGAGCGTGCCAACACGGCGACGATCATCAAGGAAATCGCCTCGGTCGACAATCCTTGGCCTTCAGGTGTGATCGATCCCGTTGGTCATGTTGCCAACGCTGGCCATCTGCTAGATCTCTACACACTCAGCCTGCAACTCATTCGGCAGGATAATGTTGATGCAGTGATTGATTTAACGCTCGACCTGCTGCGAGACAGGGCGGGAGCCGATGTTATTGCTGTCAGCTATGACATTGGGGACGGCCGACTGAAACCTCATCGAGTGGTTCCGTCAGAGCAGGCAGACTTGGTAACGGTGGGTAAGGAGTTGGAGCAACGCGTGATCCGCGATGGAGAGTCGATCTGGCTCAATCGTCAGCAGGATGCAGCCTTAGACCTCCCCGAGATCCGTCGTGGCGACTGGGCCGATGCGATTCATGTTCCTCTGGAAGGTAATGACGGAAACACGGGGGCGATCCATTTGTTTCGGGTTCGGGCCGGCTTTACCGATGAGCATTTCGATCTGAGTGTTGCAGCCGGACGACTGCTTGCTCTCGCGATGGCACGCCTGATGGAGAACGATTCTCTTCGCGCTGACCGTAAT
>JAKMEW010000075.1 GCA_022425745.1 Rubripirellula sp. | reverse complement strand
GCAGTGAGGCAGTTGCAAGCGCTGGCGCTTCATCAGTCAGGGTGTAAGTAATCTTGGCTTTGGTATCGGTCACGCTAATCCTCGAATCTCCGGTGGGGTCACCGCTTCAAAAAACATCTCAAAATTGAACCGTATCCAATGGTCTCTGTCCAATGGGGGGCTCTGTCCAATGGGCTCAACGCATTCATGCTCGACTTTCGCTCATGGGGTGTTCCTCCGCCCCGCAATGAATCCTATCTTGATACGTTCGCGAGTCGGACGGTTCGTCTCCAACCTAGGAAGGCACAATTCCAACGTAGGGCGACACAATCCCGCAGCAATCAGATGGAAATCAATGGATCGATTTGGATCAACATCCTAACACCCCGATCCGCTAATAGGTGAGGGGGGGTGGATTCCGAATCCAGTAATTGATGAGGGTGGTTCCTACTTATCCACTTTTTGATCGACCATAGACCCACTCGTTTAAACTCAACGATCAATCAAAAGCCAATCCTGAAAAGCCTCCTCCAAACACGAAGCAGCGGAATGAAACATCTACTATCGCCCCAATTGCTCTTTTTCGTTCACGCTCTGGTCGCTGTGCCTGCCGCAACTCACCTTGCTGCTCAACAAGCAAACACTCAGCGAGAGACGAGTGCTGCGAACGAGGAGACAGGGGAGAGCATCAATCCCGGAATCAATTCAAACTTCCTCGACCCTGAACTTGACGTGGATCAATGGGTTGCGAGATTCGAAGTCGAGAGCAGAGAGGTCTATCAGGCTCGAAAAGAAATTCTCGAGCAGATGAAACTGACCTCAGGAATGCGGATTGCGGATGTCGGTGCGGGCACGGGATTTTACTCAATCTTATTTTCTGAGGCGGTCGGCGAAGCCGGCTGGGTTTATGCCATTGATCTTTCACCAAAATTTGTCCCTTACCTGAGTCAGCAATTTGATCAGCGCAAGCTCAATAACGTCACCACGGTAATGTGTGACCAAGATTCCATCTGCCTACCGCCTAACAGTGTGGATGTTGCATTCATCTGCGATGTCTATCACCATTTTGAATTCCCCGGTGACACCATGCGGTCCATTCATCGTGCACTCGGCGAGGGTGGTCGAGTGATTGTTATCGACTTTGAAAGAATCCCCGGCGTTACCCGGGAATGGACAATCAACCATGTTCGCGCAGACAAGGCGACGTTCATCAACGAAATCCAAGATGCAGGATTCGACTTGATTGCGGAACGCAAAATCCCAGGGTTCAAAGATAACTACTTCCTTGAGTTTGGAAAACGCAGCCAATAGCAACACCAGTCATCGACCGTACTGCTCATCTACCATCCAGACCAAACGCAACGTTGACACATCGTCAAACTTGCTTTCCGCTCTTTCACTAAAGTCACACACGCGAATTTGGGAATTCTCCTTGTCTGCACCAAAACGCACTCTCGATCTCGCTTCGGCAACGACCATTGTCGTGGCAAGCATGGTTGGTGTAGGGGTGTATACCACCAGTGGCTTTAGCCTTGCCGCGTTACAGGACCCAACGCAAGTTGTCTTGGCGTGGGTGATAGGTGGAATGATTGCGATTTGCGGAGCGATTGGTTATTCGTCACTGGCTGCAAAGTTTCAAGACTCCGGTGGCGAATATCTCTTCCTCACCAAAACCGTCCATCCTGCAGCAGGCGTGATGGCCGGCTGGGTTTCCATGCTCGCTGGATTTACCGGAGCGATCGCGGCTGCAGCAATCGGCATCGAAGAATACCTGGAGCCCGTGATTCTTACTGCTTGCAATTTGGAAAGCATCCCTGACAAGAGCTTAGCCATCTTTAGCATTGCTATGGCAACCACGCTGCATTGCATCGGAGTTCGCTTTGCAGCACGCGTTCAGGACTTTATCGTCTTGGTCAAGCTTCTCATGCTCGCAGGCTTTATCTACTTCGCGTTCACTTCAACGGAAGTCTGGCACCATGAAATGGATGGCGACGTGAGTCTTGAAGGAGGAGCGATTTTTGACATGCTCACCTTTGCAAAACAACTCGTTTGGATCTCGTTCAGTTATGCAGGATTCAATGCTGCAATCTACATCTGCGGTGAGATCGAACAGCCGCAACGCAATGTGCCACGTGCCATGATCCTCGGAACTTCACTGGTCACGGTGATCTACGTCCTGCTCAATGGCATCTTCGTCTACACCTCACCCATCTCAGTGCTGACGGCTGATGAAAATCTATCGCAAGTCGCTACCGTTGCTGCCACATCGATCGGTGGCACATCGATGGCTAACTTCGTTCGCACCGTCATCATCGTTTCTCTTTTTACCTCAATATCGGCGATGACCATGACGGGGCCACGTGTTTACGCAAAAATGGCCGATGATGGAGTGCTTCCGTCATGGTTTTCATTTCAGCGTACGACGCCCATCACTTCGATCGTTTTTCAATCAGCTGCGGCAATCATGGTGATCAGCATCAGCTCACTAGGATCGCTTCTTGGATATCTCGGCCTCACCCTCTCGCTCTGCTCTGCTTTAACCGTTGGATCCATCTTTCTTTATCCGAAAGAAAAATCTGAAATAGCGGAGCCTGATCGATTGAAAGTGGGTGTCGCCATTGCCGTGTTAATCTACGTTGCTGCGACAATCACGCTTGCGATGCTCTATGGGATCGAAGAGCACAACAGGGAAGGATTCCCCTATTCAGCACTTGCGGCCCTAGGCACCCTCGGTATTGGTTCCGTCGGCTACCTGTTTGCCAAAAAGCAAAATAGATCGTTCTAAAAACAAGGTCTAACGCACGGCATTGACGAACGCGGATTAACGGATAGGCAGACGCATGATCCGATGCTGGCTGCTATCAGCAACATAGAGATATCCATCATTCACGCAGACACCGTGCGGATTGAGAAGTTGAATTCTCGAGTCACCAAAGCCACGCCCAAGGATTGTGGTGACGCGATTTGACTTTGGATCATACCGGCGAATCGCACCGTTCAAATCATCCGCGATATACACACGACCCTGATCGTCCAAGCACAGGTGTTTGGGGGCACCAAATGCAACTTCATCGCCGACACCGTCGCGAAACCCTCGCTCTCCAGAACCAGCAACCGTTCGAATCAGTCCCTCAGAATCAACCACACGTAACGCGTTCCCTCCACGCTCCAGGACATAAAGATGACCTTCCTGATTCGAGGCGGCAGCTCGCGGATCAACCAGAGGACTTTCCGTTGCGGCGGCGCCGTCCACTGGCGCACCTTTCTCACCGTTCCCGACAACCGTTACCACCAATTTCGTTTCAAGATCAATGTTTCGGATACGTCGATTCTTCAAATCGGTAACGTGAAGGAATTTTTGATCCGGACTAACACTGATACACATGATGTCATGAAATTGTGCATGCCCTACATGTGAGCCATCCCCCGTGAATCCCACCTTTCCGGTTCCGGCAAAGGTCTCGATGAGTTGAGTCTTCAGATCAATTTTTCGGATCCGTTGATTCCATGTATCTGAAATCAATAACTGATCCGCGTCAGTGATGGCAAGATTATGCATTCCGTTGAAAACGGCCTGAATTGCGGGCCCACCGTCGCCTCGATAATCCTTTCTTTGCTCACCGGCAAGTTTTTTGATCGTTCCATCGGAGTCAAATCGATGCACCCTCCCTCCTTCAAATTCGACCACATACATTCGGTCCTTGGAGTCAAAGGCAATTCCGAATGGCCTGTGCAAGGGGCTTTTCTCAGCGTCCCATCGCCCTCCCTCTTTGCCCACATAATAGCCGACAAGAAATTCGACTTTTTGAATCTCTTTTGGGTGGCCGTTTGATTGCGGCAAAACAACTTGTCCAACCTCTGCAATGTCCGACTCATCAGCGAGAACGAACGATTCAAATGAGGTTGACAGCAGAAAAAAACCACACATCACATGAAGTGAAAACAAACGCATGAACGATTCTCAGATTTGGTTATGACATCGAAAATAAATCAATCCAGACGACTCAATAAATCGAATGCTAAGCAATCAAAACAGTCTCTCTTGATCAAAAAACAACACGTTGCGAAATCCGTGGCTGACCTTCGGTATCGAGCAGCCGCAATTCCACCTCAGGACGCGTCTGACTCCAATCGAGATCGATTACACCAAAGTTCTCTTGGTGAAAAGTCTGCGGGACGGCACGGAAACGATTTTCGCTAGGCGTTCCTCGAGGATGTTTTTGATTCAAGCTGCTAGAAGTCAGCTCATAAAGCGGATAACCGATCTCATCACGGAGCACCGATAGCTCGGCCCAATGACGATCTCCGCTTAGCAGGATCACTCCGTTTGCCGAAGTTGAACGTAGAAGGTCCAGTAATTTCTTCCGTTCAGCCGGGAGATTACTCCACGTCTCTTGCCCCGCTGCCTCGGGCAAACACTGAATGCTAGACACCACCAAACGAATCTCCGCTGGTTCCAGCAACCGCTCAGCGAGCCACTTCCACTGATCATCCCCCAACATTGTTTTTGACGGATCGGGATCTGCAACATAGGGACCCGCCACACGTCGCGTTGGACCTTGCTTTAGTGG
>JAKMEW010000074.1 GCA_022425745.1 Rubripirellula sp. | reverse complement strand
GGCGTATTTCGGTTTTGGGAAGTAGAGGTCAACCCTCGTGTAAGGATCAGGTCGGTACAAGAGCCCCGCGGCCGGTATCAGTTTTAGCTCATCTCGGTTGACATAGTACACGCCACCCTTGAAAGACGTGACCGGCGTCAACCTAAAGTTCATCAACGCGCGGCCGCGCACCCGGAAGCTTCGGTCCGTATACGTGTCGAAGTCAGTGAATACTCCAAGCCGTAAACCGAAGTCGGTGCTGACCATCTTGTTGGGATCCGACTCCCAGCCGACATCAACGAAGGCGTCAAATGCCTTCGCGGGAAGGTCCGATGTGGTAGCAACTCCATCCGGTCCTTCCCACAGTCGCAATGAGAATGAGGGGATAAGATAAAGCGGTTGGTTGAGGTTAAGAAAATTGGGAAAAGCAAATGCGAGCGATGCATCAAGGTCGTTCATGCCAAGGTGCGTTGGCTTGCTACCTGGGCTGACGTAGGTGTAGCGAAAGCGGGCACCTTGCAGTCTTCTTGAATCGTTGTAGCTGGTTGATGGATTTTGAAGTAATCCACCCGAGTAGGCTGACCCAAAGCCATCAGGGAACAGAGAACTGGGGCTATTTTGAGGATAAATCGAATTCGGGTACGGATTTGGTCCGTAGCCAGTGCCTGCATTTAGGCTTGGTGGAGTTGCGGTTCCTCCGGGACCGTACACCGAAGGATTGTCCAGAGTGTTCCCTGTCCCATACGCGGCCTTGGAGGAGGCGGGTAGCGAAAAGAGACCGAATAAACCGCCGCGGTTGTTCAGTGCAGCGTTGTTCATGTTGCCGTTGTTGGCGGTTGCCGCCGGATTCCCGTAGGTTCCCATTCCGGTCCCAGCTTGCCCCATTGCACCTGCCGCAACTGTGTTCGCATTCGGTGAATTTGTGCTGGGAAACGCGTTTGCTCGATTGCCGGTCCCGCCCATTCCTGCTGTTCCTAATCCCGGTGCCGTCAGCCCGCCATTAGGTAGCGTCTGCGGGGTTCCAAAAGTGGGATTCGGCGAGCCGACCGGAGGAACGGTGCCCGGGTTGCCGATGGCGTAAGGGTCGAAAGCTGGAGGGGTAGTTGCCGCAGCGGAGATGCCACTGTTTTGTATTGGTGCCAGATTGGTTTGTGGTGTACTGGCGGTGCCACCGCTGCTGAAACCCGAGGTACCGTTTGGTGCTGGGTTGGGAGTGAAAGAGAGTTGTCCGTAAGCGGAGCCCGAAAAGAGTACCGCAAGACAGCTAGAGAGGAGTAAGGTGTGGACTCCCTGGATCCATACTGCTGCCTTCGGGTGCGTTCCTTGCATAGCTATCAACACATATCAGCGGGGGTGGTTGCGAGCCTTTTTCTGTCCTAGGCTTCGCTCAGAGATGTCACTACCGCGTGAAACCTATGCCGGTCAAGGCGAATCAGGCTCGAAACGGACCTCCTGCAGTTAACCTTGAGTACGAAGATCAAGCTACTAACCCGTGGAACTCGGGATTTTCGCACGTTGAGTACCATGGCTTTTTTTTTGATGGAAATGAATCACTTTCTGCTTTTTCTCTCATGTTGATGCTAACTGATGTCGGGCCCGCGTTGTCGAACTTTTTTAATTCGATGGTGCCTTGTCCATTCCGAATGATTAGGGTTTGGTGCAGAATGATGGCGGGCTATCAAAAAGTCGCATTTGCTGTCATCGAGTAGGTTTCTTGGGGCATTCAGGATTGTCATGGAAGATCACAACGTCGCTCAGATTGCTGCCTACCTGCATGTCACGCCGGCTCAGGTCATCAAGATGGCCTCTCGAGGTTTACTTCCGGGACGTCGGGTCGGTGGCGATTGGGTCTTCAATGAGGCAGAGATTCATCATTGGCTCGAAGAGAAAATTGGTGCCAGCGGCTCCGATGAGCTCCACAAGGTGCAGCAGGTTGTGGATCGTGTGACTGGAAGTTCAGCTGATCGCGTCCTCTCAGAACTCTGTACGCTCGAGACGATTGCTGTTCCCCTGAATGCTAGGACACGAGGGTCCGTGATTCGTTCAATGTGCGAATTGGTTGCAAAATCAGGTCTGATGTGGGATTCGCCGGCGATGGCTGAAGCGGTTCAGGCCCGGGAGCAGATGCACCCAACGGCTCTTGACTGCGGTGTGGCTCTCTTGCACCCCCGCCGGCCGCAGACATCGATTCTTGCCGACAGTGTGATCGCGATGGCTATCAGCCCGAATCCGCTGCCATTTTCCGATTCTGGTCAGCTTACCGACATCTTTTTCCTGATCTGCTCTTACGACGATACCTCCCACCTTCGTATTCTCGCGAGGCTCAGTCGACTAATCGCCGACGGTGAGATGCTTGACGGTTTAAGGGCCTGTCAGTCGGTTGCCGATGCGTGGAAGTGTTTTCATGAAGCAGAGTTGGCTTTAGACGGATAGCAAGGTCGTACTCGACCGGTCACAAGGATGTGGCCAATAATCAAACCCTTGTCTGGCTCATCAAGGAAGGTAGAGGCAACTCAGTGGTGCATAGGTCTTTTGGGCGTCCGTTGGCAAATGCCGCAGAATATTCATCCGGATGGCATGATCACGATCGCTCAGCAGAGGGTTCGCTCACGTCCAATGCGGAGTTCACTAAGGACCGTCTCGGGCACCTTCTGTGGATTGGTCAGCCACGGTCGCAAGCGTTGCTGGATGTTTACAATCAGGCTGTTGCTTTGTCTGATTCCGTTTCGACTCGCGTTAGATTGCAAGATGCTGCAGATCGAATCGCCGTGAATCCAGATTTGGTCGTTTACTGCCGTGAAGATCGATTTCCGGTTGATCAAGAACTTGCGGAGACGATTGCCGCTGCTCATGGAGAAGCTTCCTGGTTGGACGTCTTGGGGCCGCTTGCACTTGGGGTTCGCCAACGCTCATGTTCAATCGCGGGTAGTGTTCCGTTTCATAGTCTGATTTGCGAACTGCAGCGGCAATGGAGTTACCGGCTTGGTGGGGTCATTGAGGTGCCGCCTCGGTCCATCTTGGCTTTAGCTGCTACCGAAAGTGACGCGGAGCTGTATCGTCAGGTTATTGTCGATCGCGGGATTGCGTTTTTCTGGGCCACTCCGAGTCAGACGTCTCGTTTCGCTCACGCAGATCTGTTCTGGTGGGATGATTCAGTTGCCACCCCAGCGAGTGCAATGGACTGGACCGAGAGACTTGTCTCGGTGGATCCCAATCTTGTTGGAAAGCACATCTGGGTGTGCCACGATGCGAATCTGCAGCAGGAGCGAGCCGCTTTAGCCGGTGGTATTTACCGAGTCGTCCGAAAGCCATTCCTTTTGAGTTCCCTGCTTGATGGACAGGTTGAGGCTGTGGTTCGCTCCAAGTCTGGGCAGCGAGCGGCGTAGGGCGACTTGTTCTTTAGTTGGCTTCATCGCGCACGTTGACTCCTCAATCACGCTCAGAAAATCCCCTCGCCAAAGCCTGGTTGTTCAGCCGGCATTGCCTTCCCATGTCTAGCTGCTTGGTCTGCTTTAGGCTCAGTCGCACGTTCTTCGCTGTGTTTCCTAGGCAGGTGCGGTTTCGGC
>JAKMEW010000536.1 GCA_022425745.1 Rubripirellula sp. | reverse complement strand
GTTGTGCACTTGGCTTTCGCGATTAAGTTACGGTGTGGCTGAAATTAGTTCGTACACCCGCTGTCCGACAAAGTAGAACACCGCAACGTGTACTGCGATGATCGTTGTCACAACAAAAATTCTTCGTAAAGCCGATAGGAATCCACGCTTGGGTGCGACGTGATTGGCAAGACGCACTGATATTTCAGTGGTGAGTTCATCTGGGTCGATTTTGTAGTCGCTCAATGAACGCACTTTTTTCCGAAAAGCAGTGGGGCGGTCTTCGTTATGGACTTCCGTTGAATCTGAAGGTTGCCTCTGAATGTTGAGTTCGGAACCTGATACCACTGGAGGCGGTTGAACGGGATTTACTGCCTTATTTTCAGTCTCTGAATGTCGGCCGGCGAATTGCTGCTGTGGTTCTTGATCAGCAGGCACAAAGGAGAGTGAGGACATGTCGGTGTAGTCACCTCTACTCTCCATGTTTTCTATTTCCTCATTCTTTTGAGACAAGTCGGTCGTCTCTAAAGCTTTGTCAAGAGAGTTGTTGTCTTGGTTGGCTTGTTGGTTCTCGGCTTGCCCTTGAGCTTGCTCGCTTACCTCTGCGAACGCACTTGCATCCACAATCGGGCCTGGAATCGATGATGTTGGCGTGACTTGGTGCATCTTTTGTTTCTTTGGGTCGGTTCCTGCAGGATTGCCTTGCTCGGATTTGCCGAACATTGCTTGCCCCGGAAGTTCACTACTTGCAGTGACCCTCGATTCGTCGGAACTTATCACTTCACAGTGTATTTCGAGGTTTTTCTGAGCTGGTACGTAATTATCCGTATCTTTCAGTTGGGTGGGATCTCCGAGAGGGCTGTGCCGATTGTTTGGGTTGTGTGCAGGAGCGATCTGCGTCAACTCGCTCGGTACAGCATCGGATAACCCTTCACCTACCGCGAAGCTGGTGAACCAATGGTCTTGCGGCATCCCGCTTTTCATCGAAGGAAGTTCCTGACTCCCGTCACTGTTTTGCTGCTCTGAGTCATCCAGATTGCTGTTTGGCAAATTTTCGTTCATTCCATTACCCCCAAAGGGTTGCGATTCCACCACGCCTTCTATTGGAGCAAATTGCTCGAGGAGATGAATGGTTGAACTGCTCTTAGCCGATTGGATCTGGTTAAAGGATCGATTGTCTTGGTTAGATGGAACGATTTTATCGGAACTTGCTACCTGCCCTGCTTCAATTGGTTCTTCCGAGATCGCGTGTGTTCTCTCGCAAGATTCTCTGTCGGTGAACTCACTCAGCATTGAGATCACTCCGCTAAACCTTTGCAGCAGCGGTTGAGCGATGACCTCAGTCGCGGCATTCTTGGGGTCGTGGTCCCAATTCGTTGGGCGTTTTTCTCCTCGTTCGGCCAGCTCTGGATCAGTATCAAGGCAGGCTTTGGAATCGAACAGTAGGTCTTTTGACTCGGTAAGTAAGTGTACATGAGACACTGAGCTGTCAGTCGCCGAATTTTCAACTAGAGGGTTTTCTGCAAACGCTGCGAAATCATCTAACTCTTCAGTGATGGCCCCACTTGGAATGATGTCGGTAACGGCAAGGATTGACTGCCCCATGGTGTATTCGTTTTCGAAAAGCGAAAGTCGACGAATACGTTCTGAACGTCGCATTTTTCTGGCGGAAAGATCAACAATCCATAGGGATCCACCCTGATTGATTGCAGCGTGCGTCGCAGCGAATTCTAAGGTTGGCTTTAGGTCGTGCGCATCAGCGCTAAGCAGATGGACTCCTTGAGGGAGTGATTTGTGCAGGTCTCCTCGGTCATTCAGCACCTCAATCGAGATCTCAAATTCTGGGCTGGGTGAACTGGGGAGTTTCTGCCCAGCATCGAGTTGGAAGCTAAGTTCGCATGGTCCGACGGAAAATGGCTGTTCCGTGCAGATGATTTTTGCTGTTTTTTCACCATGGTTTGGAAGCGGCCACGCCTCCACGCGATCATCGAAGCAGCAGAGGAAATAGGCGATCTCAGGTACACTTCGGCTGCTGACTCTTAGGTGGCAACAGTGATGCGAACCAACCAAAGCGAAGGGGCGACGTTGCCGGAGCGTTTTGTTTTGCTGATCGGACTTCACCTGCACGCTCCACCCCTTCCACTGCCAAAAGTCAGTAGACTGCGTCTTTTCGGTCAGGGTAGTTGTGTTCGACATCAAGAATTGGAATGCAGGATCCAGTCAACTTATGCGAGCTGAGTCGCGGAGCAGCGAAAAGCCATCATCAGACCGCAATTTCCGCAAAATCCACACCATCAGCCTAATCAGACCGATCTTATTTTGTTGTAAAATTATATTCACATCGACGCCGTTGGTCTTCGGTATCCGCCTTACGAGTGGTGCCGATAATCGCTGTAGAGCCTACTTTTGGCTGTTCCGGAGGCAACTCGTGGAAGATCGACACTTGGAGAGGATAGGTTGAGCCTGTCCTGGTGGGCGATGAAAAGAAAGAAAAACCGACGTTTTCAAAGTGCTATGCCGATTTCGAGGCGTTCAGCAGCTGGGCGAAGTCAGATAGTTCGCTGAGGGCTCCACAAATTGCTGAATATTGCAGAAGTTGCTCCCCCCGATCCGGGATACCGCGACCCCCAAGAACGATCGCTATATCAGCCGGTAGTTGATCGACAAGGCGATTCTCGTCGGCGAAAAAAGTCGCCTCATCTTGCACTGCAGAAATGCTGAGCCAAATCATCGCTGGCTGATGGTCTTGAGCGGCTTTGATAAAGCTATCGACGGGGAGTTCGCAACCGAGGCTGGTTGCGTTCCAGCCGGATTCCCTCAGCGTTAGCTCAACCAGAGCTGTGGGGATCTGGTAGGGGTCACCTGTCAGCGTGCCACCAAGGGCGATTGGCGCGTTAGGGCTTGGTAGCGGGAGCATCGCACGCAGTTCGTGGATCAATCGTAAGCATATTTCACATCCACGTCGTTCTTGGTAGGCATCGATCTTACTTTCATCCCAAGCGTGGCCAATTCCGTGCATTGCATCAGTGATGAGGTGATCAGCGACGCGGCTTTTTCTCTCGCCACTGAGTTCAATCCGGCTCCGAAGGATTCGTCGGCAGACGGTTTCGTCACCGGCGGCCAGAGCGTTGCGGAAGTCGATTTGGTCTGCTTCGTTACCCCCGGGAACATCACTCACTCGGGACTCAGGTGCGAGTCTGAGGCCGATGGAGGTGGGGTCTGATAGCGTGCGGTTTGTCGTGGCGATGAATTTCCTGATCGCATCCAGCGAGATCTTTCGATGACCACCCACGGTCCTGATCGTTTCAATGGCGCCTTGGTCGCACCAACGCTTCAACGACGACTCGCTGGCATTCAATGCCTTGGCGACTTGCTTCGGTGAAAAGGTGGGCTGGTATGCGGCCATGACTACTCAAAGCGAGAGTGAACGTTTTGGACGATGTTATTCATGCGTGAAATCGTTTTCTTGTCAAGGTAAACCGGTGTGTCTAGCGTTTTTTTGTTAATTAATATTCGATTTATTCCTTTTTCAGCTTCTGCGCGTTGCAAATGGTTTCGTTGGTCGATATATCTATGTGAACGTTTTGAACGTTTTAAACGTTCACGAGCGATATCAAAGGTGACTTTGATTCATAGAACTGACACGCTTCGAGGACTATCCGATGGCTGCAAGCTCCGCGAAATCCAACGCTTCAAAACAATCTTCCAAGGACGCGGTTCCACCGGCACGAATCCCGGCATGGCTCAAGTCGGAGGAACTTACCGCAGCATCGGTATCCGTTCAGGACGAGTACCGAGTTCGCACCGAGCCGATTGATCAACTCGCTGCTGACGGTCTCGACCGATTGGTTCGTGCTTCAATGAAGCGAGAACTGTCGTACATCACAAACCTTGAATTTGAGGTTTCAGGAGTTGGAGAGCAAATTTTCTCTGAGACACTCGGCCTCAGTTCTCCAACCGAGGCTAGTGATAGCAAGAGTCGTTCAGCACTCGCAGATCTTCCCGTGCACTTAGGGCGAATGTGCGAAGCACCTCTGCTAACACCGAAGCAGGAGGCATTGCTGTTCCGGCGCATGAATTTCTTGATGCATCAAGCGGACCAGCAACGCTCCTATCTGCGAACCAAACGCCCCTCCAGGGCGCGGTTGAAGTTGATTGAGAAACTGGTTTTACTTTCGGAATGGCACCGTGATCGGCTTGTGGAGGCGAATTTAAGACTAGTGATTTCGATCGTCAAGAAGTTCGTGAACACGAATAATTCATTCGATGAGCTGCTCAGCGAGGGAATCATTGGCCTGATGCGAGCGGTCGAAAAGTTTGATTACGAGCGTGGATTCCGCTTCAGTACCTATGCTACTCAAGTGGTTCGCAGAAATTCCTACCGAACTGTGGTGACCAATCAGCAGGATCGTCAGAAGGTGGCTTGCGGCCTTCAGGATATGGATATCGATCTCAGTGACGAAGAGAGGGTTTCGGCGATCAGCGAGAAACGTTGGCACGAACTGCGGTCAAGGCTGGCTACGATGTTGGATGATCTCGATCGTCGAGAGAAGCTAATCATCCGAGCAAGGTTCTCATTGGGCTCGCACCGTCGCGTACACACATTGCAGTCGCTCGCAGATCGCCTCGGGATCAGCAAGGAGCGGGTCCGGCAGTTAGAACGCCGTGCGATGGAAAAGTTGCAAGAGATGGCAGAGGATTTCGATGCGGCAGCATTGGCATCGCCTAAATGATTAGGCAGCGTCCGAATGATTAGGCAACGCCCCTGTTGAAGAGGCAGGGCTCGGGTACAGCCATGGGCTCGGGTACAGCCGTGGGCTTGGGTACAGCCGTGGGCTCGGGTACAGCCGTGGGCTCGGGTACAGCCGTGGGCTCGGGCACACCGCGGATGCAGGCACAACACGGATTCGGGATGGTCGTTCCATTATTTGAGCGGAAGCGGATGGGAATCGAACCCACCAAGCATTTGTTTTAAACGCCTCACCAATTTTGAAGACTGGGGCGGTCACCAGACCAGCAAACGCTTCCGGAGCCGGGACGAAAATACTCTAAGTAGAGGGACTTGAATGGATTTCATCTGTCTCGAAAGTCGAGTACGGCACTCGTAGAGCCTATTTTCGATTTTCCGTAATGACAACCGGTGAGGCGAACAGGATTTCCTCCAAGGGCCACGCATCACCATTTTCTTCCGTGTTGGTTCTAGATTGTCGGCAAAGATTGTTTGACAATTCGGGTCTGACCAGTGGGGTGTCAGATGCAGATTCGCGTTCAGCCCTGTCTTGTGGCTCCTGCCGGCAGATCCTTGTTCGCTGAGCGCTGCGGATCTCGGCTTCACGCTCTATTACTGATTGAGATTGGGTTTTAACGCTGTGCCATCGATTTCATTGCAAATATCACATTGGCTGGGGCTAATCCGATTTAGTCATACCATTTTCGCTTTACCGTTTGCGACTTTGGCTATGGTTCTAGCGTATGCTTCACCGCTGCCCTCTGGGGAATCGGTAGTGTTCTCTTTCGAAGCGGTGCTTGGTGTTCTGGGGTGCATGGTATTTGCTCGCAGCGCCGCGATGGCTTTTAATCGACTTGTCGACCGTGAAATCGATCGTAAGAATCCAAGAACCGCCAAGCGGCATTTGCCCGCTGGCGTCATTTCCGTTTCGGGGGCTCGATGGTTCACCCTCGCCTGCTCGGTTGGTTTTATCCTTTGCACGTTACTTTTTTTGCCAAACTGGCTTCCTCTTCTCTTGTCCCTACCGGTCCTCTGCTTCCTTTGCGGTTATAGCCTCGCGAAGCGGTTCACTGCAGCGGCTCATCTTTGGCTTGGAATTGCTTTGAGTTTATCGCCGCTTTGCGTTTGGCTTGCGATTCGGGGACCGGAGTCTGCTGCGGTTTTGTCTGATTGGTGCGCGCCAATCGTCTTGGCTCTGGGAATCGCTGCGTGGGTCACGGGGTTTGACATCATCTATGCCTGCCAAGATGCCAGCTATGATGCCAACGAGGGGCTACATAGCGTTCCCGCAAAGTTTGGTGTTGCAGGTGCCTTGCGAATATCTTTGGTGTCGCACCTAGCGATGCTGTTTTTCATGTTCTCGCTTCCCTTCGTCTCTAGCGAAATTAGCTTGAGCTGGGTTTACTTGGCCGGGATGATCGTGGTTGCCTTGCTTGTGGTTCGTCAGCATCGGCTGGTTCGCCCGGATGACCTGGATAGAGTCAATGAGGCTTTCTTCACGGCAAACGCATGGATCAGCTTGATTGTGCTTGTCTGTGGGGCGGCGGATACCTTGATTCGGTAGGTTTTCCTTGCCGTCGGACCGTTGGGCAATCTGTTTGATTCGCCCGTTGTGAGTTTGATTCGCCCGTTGTGAGATGGGGTGACTTTTCGGTACAACAGGTAGGAAGTTTTCCTGTCTCCTGACGATGATGCTATTATGAATAACGCTGAACGTAACGCTCGATTTCGAGAAATTCGTGACAAGGTCGAGGCTGAGGAACGCCTGACTCTCGACGACGGGATTTTCTTGTACGAACCGTCGGTACCATTGCAGGCGGTTGGCGAGTTGGCGAATCTTGTTCGTGAGCGAAAGAATGGCAATGTTGGCTACTACAACATCAACACGCACCTAAACCCAACTAACGTTTGCGTTTATCGATGTCGCTTTTGTGCATTCCGCAGTGACTTGCGGGATCCAAAAGGCTACGCCATGAGCGATGAGCAAGTGCTCGATCGAGGGCGGGAAGCGACAGAGAACGGGTGCACGGAAATGCATATTGTGGGAGGTTTGCACCATCAGCGTTCCTATGAATGGTACCGACACATTGTCGAGATTCTGAAGGAAACCTACCCGCAGATTCACCTCAAGGCTTGGACGGCGGTCGAGATCAATTGGTTTGAGTTTCAGACCAAGAAGTCGATCCGATGGGTTTTGGAAGATATGCGTGAGGCAGGTTTGGGGAGTATGCCCGGCGGTGGCGCGGAGATTTTTCATCCTGAGGTTCGGGATCAACTTTGCGAGCACAAAGCGAACACCCATGCTTGGTTGGACATTCATCGAACCGCACATGAAGTCGGTCTCAAGACGAATTGCACCATGCTCTACGGGCACGTTGAAAAAGCGTATCATCGGATCGACCACCTGATGCGTCTTCGAGAACTTCAGGATCAAACGGGCGGTTTTCAGGTATTCATTCCTCTCGCCTTTCATCCTGAGAACACCAAACTGAGTGATCTCAAAAAGCCGTCGGCATTGATGGATCTCCGGACGATGGCGATTAGCCGTTTGATGCTGGATAACATTCAGCACATCAAGGCTTACTGGATCATGCTCGGCATCGAAACCGCTCAGACGGCGCTAGCCTACGGCGCGGACGATATTGATGGCACGGTTCGGCACGAGTTGATCTACCACGATGCTGGTGCGACGACACCAGAATGCCTCTCGGTGGATGCAATGAAGCAACTGATTAGCGAGGCGGGTCGAGATCCCATCGAGAGAGATACCATCTACCAAGAAGTGATCCGTGATCCATCGGATTTCACCAAGTGGTCGATCGGCGGATCGCTGGAACCGGTTGTTGCGAACTAGAGACCCAGAGACTCAGTAGTCGCCACCGGTGAGGCTTTGTAGCACGCTTGTTTGCCACTGGTGCATGGCACGTTGGAGCTGTGCATCGATCTTCGGCTTGGAAGCAGCTAGGTTTTGTGTTTCGCCGATGTCGTTGACCAGATCGTATAACTCAACTTGATCCGAAGATGATTGATCGAGAATAAGTTTGTACTTTTGCGTAGTGATGGCCCGAGGTCCTGTGTAGTTGCTCTCGGTGATCTGATCGAGGTGAACATTTTTGAAAGTTCGGGTTGGCTTACCGTTCATCAGCTTAACAAGTGGTGTGGTGCCTTGTTGAAGTTCACCGCTAATCCAAGGTTTAGGTGATTTAGCAAGCGATCGCGTATTAAAGTTCCAAAAAAAGATTGGTTCGCTGCGAGAGTCTTCACCTTCAAACACCGCAGTTAGATCAATGCCATCGAGCGTGCGATTGGGTAACTTGATATCCGCCAAGGCACACAGGGTGGGAAGCATATCGCTGGTGACGGCAACGTGATCGGTTTGCAGAGGGTGGGTGATTTTACTCGGCCATTCCAGAACGCCGGGTACTCGCACGCCTCCTTCGTATACCTGGCCTTTCCGACCTTTTAGAGGACTTTTTAGCAGGCCGCTCGACGGTGTGCCGTTGTCCCCGCAGTACCACAAAACCGTGTCGTCGCGCACGCCCTGTTCTTTCAGTCCTATCCTGAGTTGCCCCATCGCTCGATCCATCGCTGTGATCTCGGCGTACCGTTCGCGTAGTACTTCTCCGAGAGGACGTTGAACGGACTTACCCGTTTCATTCGACGTGAGTTTGACTTTTCGGTCAGAGTATTTCGCAGGTAGGTCGTCGTAGATCGCCAAATCCTCTGCAAGTCCGCTATACGGTTCATGTGGCGAGCCAAACCAGATCACGATAAAGAATGGCGTGTTGGACGCTTGAGCTGATTTAATGAATTTCAGCGCTCGGTCGACGATGATTTCAGAACTCTCTCCTTGGAATACTCGAGGAGCTTCTCCGTCTTCGGAAAATGAGGGATTCAATTCAAAGAAGTTGTCATGAGAAAGCCAATGGGAGAAACCCATCGCACCTGGACTGGTGGGTGAGGATTTTTTTACGGGTCCCAAGTGCCATTTTCCGAAGTGTGCTGTTCGATAGCCGGCATCTCTGAGTATTTGGGCGATCGAGATTTCTTCGGGACGTAATGACCAGTTGGGGGCAAACGTTCCGTAGCGATTGGGGTGTCGACCCGTGATCACACTACCTCGAGTCGGAGAGCAGGATGGGTGCCCTGAGTAGAAGCGGTTGAAACGCAAGCCTTTTTGAGCCATCTCATCCAGAACCGGTGTCTTTAGATGAGGGTGGCCGTTGTAGCCCGTTTCTTCCCATCCATGATCGTCACCCATGCAGAGAACGATGTTGGGTGGACGAGTCTCGCCACCATCGCTGTGTTGGGCGTCGAATAGCAGAGAGCCGAGGAGAATGAGACTTAGGTAGCGAAGCATTTTTGCTGAATCGTTACGAGTAAAAAGTTTGTTAAGGATTGGGATCTCTTCACTGATTGGCTTCCTTTAACGCTTCAAGACGCGCAGCCTCGAATTCGTCTCCGGGATTCCATTTGGGCATTTCGCTTTGCTGTGCAAGCGTCAATCCTGTGAGTGCCAGCAGCTTCAGGTCTTGAATAGCGCCGCCGAGATCCCAGGTGCTTTGGTATTCATCACTTGGTTGATGGTAGGTTTCTTCAACCCACTTTTCTAACTGTTCTTTGCCCCATCCGGCTGGCTTCCCCATGACATCGACTCCGCTGTGAAAGTAGACACCGGGAACTCCAATCTTTGCGAGGCTGAATTGATCGGACCGATAGTAATAGCCACGGTCGGGAAATAGGTCCGGTGTCACGATGCGACCTTGCTCAGTGGCGATTTTTGTAACGACCTCATCGAGGTTGGATTTGCCATTTCCAATCAAATTGACATCTCGGGTCAGACCTAGAATGTTTGCCCCGTCGATGTTGATCACCGCCGCCATAAGGCCCGGATGGATAGACGGTCGTTGAGCAAATTGTTTTGACCCGAGAAGGCCCTGCTCCTCGGCGGCAACAGCCGCGAACATGATCGATCTTTTCGGGGGGACGGGAAGCGAGGCGAACGCTTTGGCGATGGTCAACAAGCCCGCGGTTCCCGATGCGTTGTCGACCGCACCGTTATAGATATTGTCACTATCGATGTTCCTTTCTGCACTCATTCCAAGATGATCGTGATGAGCCATGAAGAGAACCACTTGTTCTCGAAGCTTTGGGTCGCTGCCCGGGAGGATTCCGACGACATTGGCTGAATCTTGCGAGCGTACGGTTCCTGCTAAATTCACTGAAAAGCGTGTTTGCAGGGAAACAGGGCGAAAGTTTCGTGATTGTGCCTCCTCGCGTAGCTCATCCAATTTGTGACCACTGAGCTCAACAAGTTTTGTGGCAGCATCCTCTGTAAGCCAAGCCGTCATTTTGCAGGCTGGACTCTCATCGGTGCGAAGTCGGAATTCTTCCCCGCTCCAAGAGGTTTGGATGACTTGCCACGGATAACCAGCTGACGGAGTTGTGTGAATGATGATTGCTCCAGCGGCTCCCCGTTCAGCTGCAATCTTGTATTTGTAATCCCAACGTCCGTAATAGAGTCGCTTTCTCCCTTCAAATAGCTCAGGGTCATCTTCGGGGTCATTGTTCATCATTAGCAGGATTTTTCCCGTGACATCCACATCTTTAAAATCATCCCAATCGTATTCGGGCGCTTGAATGCCATAGCCGACGAAGACCACTTCCGCATCCGCAATCGTTGCGGCGTCCGTGCTCTGACCAAGATTGGCCATGAATTCTTCGCTGAGTCGCAGTGAGAGCTTTTTGTCTTGATGCTCGAAGGTGATTGTTTTTGGTGGATTGGTTTGAACACCGATGAGTGGAACCGGTTGGGTCCAGCCGTTGTGCTTCCCTTTGGAGCTTTCTTGGTTTTCCGATGCTGTCCTTGAGGAGGGTGACTCTGAAATACTGGAGTCCACATTTGCCGAGCCGTTCAGCCCAGAGTCGAGACTTTCAAGGGAGTTGGCAACCGCTTGGGGACTTGCTGCAGGAAGAAGCCCGAGTGACTGGAACTGAGTTTGCAGATAAAGCTGGGTGATTTGATCCCCACGCGAGCCAGGCCCACGTCCTTCGAGAAGATCGTCAGCAAGAAAGCGAATGTGTCCACGCAGTGTGGACTCTTTAATCTGGCTTTCGATTTGCTGTTGGGCTGCTGATGAGTGTTTTGCGTTTGACGTGTGACCCTGCGAGAAGAGCGTTGCGGGATTCTCCGTCAACGCGATTGCAATCAGGGTAGCGATGAGTTGAGGCACCTTTGTGCGATTGAAGTTCCGTAACAACTGAATTGGGGTCATTGGTTTGTTGTTTTAAGCTAGGTTTGGAATTTCTTGGTGGTAATGAAACTGTTCAACGAAGTGTACGAACGGTGGACGAGGGGCCTGCTAAAGTGCGCACTAGCGGGACTGGAAAGAGGTTTGGGTCTAGATTGTTTGGTATCTCGTTGGGTTCGATATCTGGCCTAATTCGGTATTTGGCGACGCGATGACGGACGCGATGACTTGGATTGCGAGCGATTTGGCTCGCCCTAGTGATCAGCTCCATAAGGCTTGGAAGCTCGATCCTTTAGTAGGTTAACAGTTACGGGAACTTGTGTTTTGAACTGCGGCTTTAATCCGCAAACAAATCCGTTTGAGACCACCTTCTAAAATGGGGTCAGACCCCTTTTTATAGGCAAAAAGGGGTCTGACCCCTTCTGTCAGCGCTGGACGTTTAGTGCTCACAGCCTGTCAGTTTGTATCGATTGGGTGGTTTTTGAGGTTTTTTCTGATTTTTCTAATTTTGAGTCCACTATCGGTCATCCATGGGTCGATATCTCTCCTGAGTCGAATGCTGTGTGTGCTTTTGAGCCAATCAGCTTCAGATTCAAATCCGGGGGGATTACACGTTTTCGGTGATGTTTGACAGCGTCACCATTCCAGCTTTCCATCGGTGAAGCCAGTGCGTAAGTTCCTTCCCATCTGCTTTGCGGCATTCGTCGCTGTTATCTGCTCTGTTGAGTCCCAAGGTCAAATAACGCCTAGGACGAGAACAGCCCGTATGAGTGAGCAGTCTGCTCGAGCCGGGTGGCAACCAGCACGTCCGGTGAACACTTTTGACGCGAGTCCTTTGACCAGCGGCGTCGCTTCAACAAACCGGCTGAGAGCAAACTCGGCGCCGGCAAGTCGAACTGCCGTGCGAATGGTTGGGGGGCAGGTACCGACTCCACCGTCGGATTCAGCAATCTCAATCGTCGAGCCCGGACAGCCCCGAGTGATCCGCGAAGGCGAAGTGATCCAGGGTGAGATCATTCAGGGCGAGGTGATCGACGGACAAATTATTGAGGGGCCTTTTATTGAGGGCGAGTACATCGATGGTCAGATCATTGATGGCCAAATTATTGACAGCCAGATCATCGATGGAGAGATCATCGACGGCCAAATCATTCACGGAGAATTACTCGACGGGCGAATCGTTGGTGGACCGATGATTCGACGCGGACTCCGCATCGCTCCCCGCCTCCGCGATACTGGCTGTGACAGCATCGGCGGTTGCGATGGGTCATGCGACGGTGGTTGTGATGGAATTCCTTGCGATTCATGTGGCTCGAGTTGTTGCGGTGAACTGTGCAGTATCGAAGCGTGGAGACCCTGCATCACTCTCTGTTTGCCGCAGGATGGCTGGGTTTCTTACGAATATCTCAACTGGTACCAAGACGCGTTAGAGTTGCCTGCACTGGTTACCACCAGTCTTGATTCATCGGTCTCCCGTTCACAGGCAGGTGTTCTGTCGAGTCCAATGACGAATGTCCTCTACGGCAACGAAGGTCTTCTCGGACCTTCAATTGACGGCGGACGATTTCGATTTGGCGTCTGGTTAGACCGATGTCACACTTGGGGGATCGGAGCTGAGTTTTTTGGAATGTCGACACAGACCGATGAGTTCTCCGCTGCAAGCGATGGACTCCCCATTCTCGCTCGACCATTCTTCAACACGCTCACCGGTCTTGAAGACGCAGAGTTGGTCGCGTACCCGGATGTGGTCAGCGGATCTCTGAACATTCAGGTTGAAAGTAGTTTCGAGGGAGCTGGTTTCCAGATTCGAAATCTGCGACGAACAGAAGAAGGTTGCCGTGAGTGGTGGTTCTGCGGATGTCCTGAGCACTTCTGTTGCCGATCCGAACTGCTCTATGGTTACCGCTTCTTGCAACTCAGCGAAGGAGTCACCATTCAGGAGAGTTTGGTGAGCCAAGATCAAAGTAATCCTGGAACGTTTGACATCACGGATCGTTTTCGCACGAGGAATCAATTTAACGGTGTGGATCTTGGCTGGTCTGTCAAGACGACACGAGGTCACTGGACGATGGATGGTGCGATACGTTTGGCAATCGGAAACACCCGTCAGACGGTATCCATCTCGGGAGTTTCACAGATATCAGACCCATCAAGCATCCCAACCGATCAGACTCACGACTCCGGTTTCCTCGCTTTGGATTCCAATTCCGGAGAGTACAGTCAAAACGAATTCAGCATCGTTCCCGAGTTCGGTATCAACCTTGGCTACCAGATGACAGATCATCTACGGTTTCTTGTGGGCTATACAGGGATTTACTGGTCGAACGTCGTGCGACCTGGGCATCACATCGATCGGGATGTGAATCCTAACCTGCTTCCTCCCGTTGGAACTTCCGTAGCCGGTACAAACCGACCTCGATTCGCCTTCGATACCACTGACTACTGGATTCAAGGAATCAGCCTAGGCGGCGAGTACCGATGGTAGGGATTAGAGCAAAAACCGAAGCTCACACGGTATCGATTATTAAC
>JAKMEW010000505.1 GCA_022425745.1 Rubripirellula sp. | reverse complement strand
CCAGAACGAATCATCTCAAAGTACGGCAACCCTCTTAACACCGTGCTTGATGGGCCCTTTATCTACTTCAACCCAGAACAGATTGAGGAGATCACCCAAGAAATCGAATGCCTTGGTTACACCATCGAGCGAGATGACCGTACTGTCAGAAACGCTGCTGGTTTTGGCGAACTTCGATTGGGATAAGTAATACGAACTTAACGTGCCATCAGAGAGCAGACTGATGAACAATTTTGTGGAGATCGAATTCAAACCGGATACGCTAGAACACCATGCATTGCCAAACATCTCCTACCCGCTCCACAAAAGCGAGCTCATTGCTGCGTACGGCCAAGAAGCCGAGCTACCGTTCACTGCACTGCTAAAAGGCCTGCAAGCCAAGAGTGTTTACTCCGAAACACCATGGATTTCCTTGGAGCCTGCCATGCAGCGACTTGCCGAACTGGTGTATCCACTCCGCGATAACGCCGATCGAGTCCTAGAATCCGAAGAGTGCTGGCTGAAGATAGCTGCCACAGATCTTACGAAGAGTGTGATCACCGTACAGCGTGAAGACCACCTTATAGCGTCAATGACGCCACTTCGCGATGGCAGGCTGCAGATCGGCACCTACAGGCCGATCGATCTCCAAACCGCCGATACCCTAACACGACTTGGCATACCTCCATCACCCGATCATGGCGTTTGCATGCGAGAAAACAATTGGGAGTACGCGTTGGATTGCTCGGCTGGCAACGGAAACATTTACTCGATGCTCAATGGTCAACCGTACCTCAGTTACTGGAAAGACGGCTTAGGCATTTCGCATGATGGAGCGATCGATCCGGTGTGGTACTCAAAACGCGAGTTACAAATTCTCTCTCCCTCGCAAACCCTCACCGAGCTAACGGTTCATCAAGAAATATCGTATCAATAGTCTCTGGCTGCACAGAAAAAATCGTTCCGCAAGTCAAATCCACTCGCTCAAACCATCAGACCTCTTAGGGTGATCGGTGCGTCTACCTAAACGAAGATCCTAGCCGGACTGTCGCTTTACCAAAGCGGCAATCGCGTGATTTGATTCCCGATAAGAAACAATCCCGATATCAAGATCGTAATCCGCGTAAATTCCGATTACCCTCTCGATTGCGTCAGTAATCCACCGAATGCGGTTACCAAACACACCGCCACCGAGCAACGTCAAAAACACGGCGTTCACACCAGTCCTGGAGGTATTCAAAATTGCCGCACATATGGTCGCCTCATAGGCCGCCTCGAGTACTAACCTAGCGAATTCACTACAGTCTTCAATGGAATGCTTCCCGTATGCGATCGGTAGCGCCGAGCAGTATGCCTGTGAAACCCGATGTCCAGCCTCCGGCAACGTCACCTCCGTATTCCATTGCAAGCCGATCCTCAGCTGCCCCCTATAGTCATCCAATGCGGCTGTATTAACTTCACGTAAATGGTTAGCAATCTGCCGCACACCCTGAGTGGTTTGAAACAGATAGCCATTCTGCAATGACCAAAGCTGCCCCGCAGAGTTACCGAGCTTGATTCCTAAATCCCGTGAGCAATCGATTTGCACCTCTGCTGATTGACCAACCCACGGTGCCCCACCTGCATCCTTAAGGGGCACGAAGTAGTTACGGTAGATCGTCCCAGCTCCACACGCGATCGCGCAGGCCGGTCCCTGCGTGTAATCGTTCTCGTAAATCGCAACACCGCGTTCCGGAGTGACATTAGGACTGGACATCTCGAGCAGGTTGAACTGAGACGCCACCTGAAACAACGAATACTCATTTCGAGAATCTGAGTGTAAAGAGAGCACATCATCGACGACCTCCCGCACCGTCGCTTTACCCCGAGGCGCATCGCACTGCGCAACCGCTTCCCTTAATTCATGGAGGCTCGGCATCTCAAGCTGCCCAAACGCAAGTCGGCTACCGTCTGGACAAACGATACAGTCATCATCGATCGATAGATCTCGTCGCACTTGCATGGGCGAAACCTCATCGACTCCAGTGATCTCTTTAAACCAAGTCATCTTTCTTCCGGAAGACTGTCCGTTGATCCATTTGCGGGAAGCAACCACTAGATCGCAGAACCCAATTGGCATGATCCTTACCCTTGAGATGGATCGCCCCCCTTAAATACAACGTTGGCCTCCTGTCTCAATCGTGGACGATCTCGCATTCAGCTAACGACTGCCGTAATTGCTTGATAGCTGTCGACGTTATATGCGGGCAATTGTCAATCGTTAGGTACTCGAGTGACGTTAGCGCTGACACGGTCTCCAAACTAGCGTCCGTCAGCTCAAGACACCCTGATAATGTCAATTCCTTCAATCCTTTCATGCGAATTAATTGTTGAATGCCCGAATCCGTAATCTTACTGCAGTGATCCAGGTACAGATTCTCTAGAGTTGTCACCGACCCCAATCGCTCGAGTGCCATGTCTGTAAGCTGATCGCAATCAGCTAGATTCAGTACCTCTAAGTGCGGAAAATACCTCGTCACGCCAAGTCCAGAACCATCGAGATTCGGGAGACTCCACAGGTGCAATTCACGCAGCTCAACAAGGGAGCGAAGCCGCATCAGGCCCGCGTCGGTAAAATGCTCATTGTCGCCCAGATTCAGGTACCGAAGCTTCTTGTTCTGGCTGATCTCCTGCATTGCGTCGTCCGTCAGCCCCGCAATCGACCCTACATGAAGGAACTGTAAATCAGGCATCTGCTCTAGAATCTGCATACTCTTGTCCGTCAATTCAAGACAATAAAACAAATTCAGCGACTCCATCCCCGTGTGCTGATTCAAATTAAGAATCGCTTGGTCATCTAACTGATACGACTCCATTAAATTGAGATCTGTTTCGGTACTGGGTACGTTAAGCTCGACGCCTTTCAATGGCCAATTAAAACCCATCTCAAGCTTCTCGAGCTTCGACAGTTTTTCAAATAAAGCGTTGTACGCACCATCAGTGATTTTGAAGTGACCAAAGAGCCCGAGGAACTTCAGCTCTCGCAGCCCCCACAGATAGGCGAGCCCCTCGTCCGTTAGAACCTTATTTGATCCCCAATTGCGGCTGCCATTGAGGTTGAGATATTGCAACTGTGTCAGCCCACTCAGGTGACGAAGGTGGTCGTCACTGATTCCTCCAAACTTCGAAGACAAATCAAGGTATTCAAGTTCGGACAAGTGCTGCAGGCCATCCGTGTTCAATCCGCGAATATCTCGCACTTCCAGACGACGCAGGTTCGGAAGACGCTGCAACTCCTCGAAAACAGAAGGAAGACTCGCCCTGCAACCACTCAAGTCCAACTCAGCTAGACTTGACACCGCAGCAACCGAGCGTATCCCATCAAGTGTGATTCGATGACAGCCATCAAGATCGAGTGACTGCAACCCCTTCATCTCGGAGAGTAATTCCAGACCCCGATCGGTGATCTCCACACAACCACTCAAATCCAATTCGGTCAAAGACTGACACCTCGCGATTTTCTCGAGGTCTGAGTCGGTAAGCGTCGTGCCCTTCTCGTCAAGCAAGGCGCGCGTCTCAGCCAGACTCGGCACGCTGCCGTTAAGATCGTCGGCAAACGCATCGAACGAAGCGACCCCCGCAATCAACAAATACGACGCCGTCGCGATGTTACAAAGCACACGGATCATCACGCCATCAACTCGCTCAAAGGCCCCGATTGGTCCTCAACTTTTCCCAATGCCATATCCGGTTGCCCGAATAAATCCTGAGGGTAGCCCGCAAGGTGGCACAAAGTCGTGAACCAATTACAGATCGTGTGTCGATGATTCGAACGCCCATAGCCAGGATAGGCAATGTATCTACCTCCGTTTCGCAGACGACCACCCAGGTTACCGATCACCAGCATCGGCCAGTCGAGGCCAACCGAGTGATGTTTTGCGGCATTATCACTCGTGTAAACGATGACCGTATTATCCAGCATCGTGCCATCACCCTCGGGGACGGCATCGAGCTTCGTTGCAAGATTAGCGATCAACTCAACATGGAAGGTTCGTATCGCATTCCGGCAATCTTGTGCCGTCAGTGTTCCATAACCCGCTCCATGCCCAATCGCATGGACGTTGTTACCGATACCAATGCCGCTGTAGACCGAGTCGAGTCCATCGGCATGAACCGTCACAACATTTGTCAGTCCGCAAATCAACGACGCAGCAGCCATATCAAAGTGAGCTTCAAGATGATGGGTCTTGAAGCGTGAGGTATATTTGTCGGACAAATCAGGAGCGTTGTCTTTTAACAAATCCTGCATAGACACCAACTTCACACGTCGATCACGCAGCGACTCAAAGCCGCTCAAGTAATGACCTAGCTTCTCCTTTTCACTCGACGGAAGCTGCTTTTGAAGACCACGTATCTCGTCGGACATTGCATCGAGAACATTTCCAGTCCGCGTGTATTTCTTCTTTAGATCACCGGACTCCAAGATGCTTCCGAATAAGTTCTCAAACGCAGCCATCGGATTCTGCTGAAAAGGCAACTGCTGCCCCTTACCC
>JAKMEW010000504.1 GCA_022425745.1 Rubripirellula sp. | reverse complement strand
AGTTCACCCCGTGTGAACCGATCTTTCGGAATTCGGGTCGGTGCGTAGACTCCATTTCTATTCGGTGTTCGACCGCTGTATACCGATAAGGCAAACGGCTGATACCGATCAAACTCCCATTTCAATCGCTGGATACCCTTGCTCGCAACTCGCTGACGTCCAAACTGCTCAGGAGTAAATCCCACATGCCTCGGCGGGTACTCGTCCTCAGAAAAATCGGATCGTTGCATGACTTGCCGGACGGCGTTGAAAACGCCATTTTTTTGTCCCGAATTGACCAGTGAATCAACTTCTTGCTTCCAGCGATCAAACGCCCGCTGAGGAACGGGTTGTTGGTCCTGAAACCACTTGACTGCGTTTTCAAGGAGCACCGCATCCAGATTCGCGAGGACATCAGAGTGGTCTACCTGCTTCCGTCGCAGATACTCCTGCTCCTCGAAACCATCCTGATTTTCGTGATCCAAGAATTCAGCTCGACGCTCGGCGAGTTGCGTGGTGGCAAATACCGCCTGAATTCCGTAATAATCTCGAGTTGGTATGGGATCAAATTTATGATCGTGACATCTCGCGCATTGCAGAGAGTGCCCAAGAAAGACCTCACCGACACTGTTGGTCACATCATCGAGAAACCGCTGCCTCGCGACCTTCGCGACCTCCATTCCGGTCAACTCCCAAGGCCCCATGCGTAGGAATCCAAGAGCGACCATCGCATCCGTCTCAGTGAGTGCATCGGCATCCTCGGCAAACCATTCATCGCCCGCGATTTGCTCAACAACGAATCGATCAAATGGCTTATCTTGATTGAAACTCCTGACGACGTAATCTCGATACCGCCAAGCGTTGCCTCGCTCGAAATCATTAGCGAAGCCGGATGAATCAGCGTAACGGACCACATCGAGCCAGTGCTGTGCCATTCGTTCACCGTAGTGATCCGATGCCAGCAAACGATCTACTAAATCAGCAAACGCAATCGCATCTGAACGTGGATCTGCGCAGAATGTCCTCACCTGTTCCGCACTAGGCGGAAGGCCCGTCAGATCGTAATAAGCCCGCCTCACCAGCACACTGCGTTCTGCACGTGGCGCGACTTTCAACATGGCAGGCCTGAGTTCGGCCAACAAATCATCAATCGCCGTATTCGTCGTTGAATGATCCGGAATTCCCTGCGGTTTCTCACCTTCACTTGGCGAGACATCATCGCTCCGTACGGTCCGCACATGGATCTCACTGTCGGTACCCCCTAACTCAAACGGAATCACAATCGGCTGGAATGACCACAGATCAGCGGGGGCGTACTTTCGCTTGGTCCAAAGGTCGGTAGTCCCACCCGAGGTTTCGACGACAACACCGTCTTCTTGTGTCCATTGCTCCGCGAACCTAGCTTGAATCTCTCGCTGTCGCTCCACCGACGGCCATGCAGCACCGGAATGCAACCACGTCCTGATCGCCTCCAATTCACTAGCGGTCAACTTCTCTGATTCCTTTGGCGGCATCGCAGACCAGTCATCACTGTCCCGAGCAGCTGCGAGGTAGAGCGGACTCTGGTTCGGGTCCATCAAATCAATCGCTGGCTCACCGCTATCACCGCCCTCCATGCAACTCCGGAGCGAACCTAAATCTAGGCCGCCTTCAATCTCTCGTCCCTCTAGACCGTGGCAACCGAGGCACTTCTCAGCGAGCAAATTTGAGATTTGCCGAACAAAGAGTTTCTCGGACGGAGTGATATCCGCTGGCTGCGTTTCTTCGGAAACTGCTGGGGAACTGGCATCTGCAACAGCTTTGGACGGAGGAAATGCGATGTAGTGCAATGAGAGGAGAAGAAGCAAGCACGCGGTAAATCGTTTGAGAGCAACTCCGCTCGTACGTGTTTCAGTGTCCTTCAATTCGAGCCTGCCTGACATCACCACTAGCTCCGCTGTAACACAAACCTATCCGCAAACGCTTCCCTGCCATTTTCGGCTCTTTCAAAGCGATAACATAGCAGATACCTTGCTGGACTCACTGGTATTAGCCCACCGGTAGTCGCTATAAGGATAGAAATGCCAGCGAGACCTCGCCTAATTCCAGCGGACAAAATTCATCCTCGCCTCCAGAAACAAATGCCACTGATGCGAATTGTGATCTGCTATCCCGTCGAGCAACGCCACCTTGACCAAATTCAACAGGCGGCGCCGGACGCTGAAATCGTCAACGCAGGGCAAGAGCGAATTGACGAACTTCTTCCCTCCGCAGATATTTTCATTGGGCACGCCAAAGTGCCGGTGGACTGGGATCGCGTTTTGGATGCTGGTAAGCTCAAGTGGATTCAATCCTCCGCAGCCGGACTCGATCACTGCCTGTTACCT
>JAKMEW010000499.1 GCA_022425745.1 Rubripirellula sp. | reverse complement strand
CCAGATTGTCACCCGTGGCGGGCAGAGTCTCGTAGTAATTGGTTCGATCCATCCAGGTCGTCCCGTTCATCGATCGACCCGCACCACGGTCTTTCAACGCTTTGGGAATATCCGGATGCGTTGGCGTACCCTTGAACAACATGTGCTCAAGCAAGTGTGCCATTCCCGCTTCACCATAGCCTTCGTGCCGCGAACCGACGAAGACGGTCATATTGACGGTAACCACTTCTTTACTGGGGTCGGGAAAAAGCAGGACACGCACACCATTTTCTAGGCGATATTCTGAGATTCCCTCGACCTCAGTGACCTTCGTTACCATCGCAGTCGCTTCCTTATCCTGTTGTTGCGTTTCCTGTGCCCGCAGTGCGGTGGCACCTGCGGAGGTCGCGAACGCGACCAGCAGCACTAATAAAACATGTACACCCTGAACTGGTGAAGCCGAATGGACTCGCCTCATGTTCGTTCCTTCCCTTTCGAATGATTTCAATCTTTGGATTCAGTTGATGAATCAGCAGTGAAATGTCTACAATCCACCCTTCAATCAACCATCTCACTCAATCTTCTGCGTCATTGTATCGCGATGATCAAGACGCGATACCTACCGGTAGAAACCGGTAGAAACCGGTACTTGATCGCCAGACCCGATACGCTCATCGCGATTTATCCATGCAACAGATCGTCTAGCATCGGATAGCGTTCGCATTAGGTAGCCCAAATATCCAACATGCACCATTCTCCGCAGCCGAACAACGAATCACCTTCCCGAGATGGTTACTCATGGAGACGAGTGTGCGAATCAGAGCAGGTTCCAGAGAATGCAGCGATTGAGAGGATCGTGGGACGGACCGTCGTTGCATTGTTTCGCCAGCCTGAGCGAATTTACGCAATGGACGGAATGTGTTCGCACCAAGGTGGACCAATCGCTCAAGGTCGCGTTGAGCATGGCTGTGTGACCTGCCCATGGCACGGATGGCAATACGAACTCGAGACAGGGATTCAAACGATCAACCGGCAATCACTGCAGGAGTGCTTTGACACCCGAGAGGTTGACGGCTGGATCGAAATTTTCATCGGAGAATAATCAACTTCCGACTCAGTCAACTGGGAAACCTCGTTTCCTAAGAAGAGCACGTGTGTCCACGTCACGCCCCCGGAATCGCCGAAATCCCTCGGCTGGGTCAATTGTATCCCCGATGCTCATGACATGATCATGAAGACTTTTAGCGACCTCAGGGTCATAAAAGCTTCCTGCCTCCGTGAACTTTTCGGCAGCATCGGCAGTGAGAGCATCTGACCAAAGGTAACTGTAGTAACCGGCGGAATAACTGTCGCTGCTGAAAATGTGCATGAATTGCGGCGTACGATGACGCATTGGCAATTCAGAAGGCATTCCGATTTCTTCAAGTGTCTCACGCTCGAACCGATCTGGGTCGATTGCATTTTGATCGGTCAGATGGATCTTCATGTCAATCAAGGCGCTCGCCAGATATTCGACGGTTGCAAACCCTTGATTGAAGGTGGAAGCCTTCTTGATTTTGTCGAGGAGTTCCTGAGGAATTGGCTCACCTGTCTCATAATGTACCGCGAAACGGCTAAGTACCTCGGGTGTGTCTAACCAGTGCTCATTCACTTGCGATGGAAATTCGACGTAGTCCCTCGCCACGTTGGTGCCCGACTGAGACGGATAGCGAACCTTTGAAAGCAACCCATGCAGAGCGTGACCGAATTCATGAAACAAGGTGACCGCGTCGTCCCAAGAAATTAGAACGGTCTCACCATCGGAACCACCAATGAAATTCGAGTTGTTCGAGACAATCGGAGTGATTTTGCCGCGATAGTTCTCCTGCGCTCGATAATCGGTCATCCATGCGCCGCTTCGCTTTCCCTCGCGGGCATACGGATCCAGATACCATAATCCAACGTGGTCACCATCGGCGCCGGTAACTTCCCAAACGGTCACATCCGGATGGAAGACGGGTAGACCACTGATCTGTTTGTATTGCAGACCGTAGAGTTCGGTGGACGCCCACATCATCCCTTCGCGCAGTTTATCCAACTGCAAATACGGTTTGACCTCATTAAAGTCGAGGTCGTACTTTTCCTTCCGCACCTTCTCGGCGTAGTACCGGTAATCCCAAGGTTCGATTTTGATGCCAGCGTTTTCCGCATCAGCGATCGCCTGCATATCCGCAACTTCTTCCCTCACTCGTGCAACCGCCTTGGGCCACACTTTGAGCATGAGATCCATTGCCGCCTGTGGGTCTTTGGCCATCGTGGGTTCCATCCGCCAGTGGGCGTGAGTTGGGTAACCGAGCAGTTTCGCTCGAGCGGAACGTAATGCCAGAATCTCAGTGATGATTTTGTTGTTGTCGAACTTATCACCGTTATCACCGCGACTGTAATAGTTTCGCCAAACTTTTTCCCGCAACGAACGGACATCGGAGTAAGTCAAAAACGGATCCATCGATGACCGTGTGTTAGTAACGGCCCACTTACCGCCTGCCGAATCACGCTCGGTCGCTGCGTTAGCCATCGCCTTTACAACGCTTTCGGGCAATCCTGCTAGATCCGCCTCGTCTTTGATCCACGTGACGTACCCTTTTTCGTCCTCCATGACGTTCTGACTAAAGTCGGTAAACAGCCTCGCCAAGCGAGTATTGAACTGTGAAAGCTGTGCCTTCTGCTGCGAGGTTAACCGTGCTCCCTTCCGCAGAAAGGTTTTGTACCGCTTTTCAACCAGTCGCTTTTCCTCGCTGTTCAGATCACCATTTCTCATCGACTCGCTTTCATACACAGCGGAGATGCGGTCGAACAATTTCTTATTTTGGTAAATACGATCCTCGTGCTCAGTCAATTGCGGTACGACGGTCTTTTCGATGTCACCGATGGGTCCAAGGTTAAGATTGGACGTGTACACAAAGAACATTGAGGAGAGGCGATTGAGCGATGCGCCAGCACCTTCCATCGCAAGCAGGGTATTCTGGAAGGTCGGAGACTCCGCTGAGTCCGCGATCGCCGCAATCTCTGCATCTGCCTCTGCGATCACTTGCTCAAACGCTTTCAGGAACTCGTCTTCCCGCACCAAATTCCACGGGGGAACACCACCGTGGGGGCCTTTCCACTCTTCCAGCAGCACTGATCGACTCGACTCCACATCCTTCTCCTTCACTCTATTCAATTGCTGAGCCCTAGCGGAGTGATCAATACACAACGCAGCGGAAAACAAGCAAGTAAACGCAAAAATTTGATTTGACAACCTATCCATTGCAATCCCTTCAGGAAATCTACGCACCTGTACTAAGTCTTTGATTTTAGCGACTGATGATGCGGCAGGGTGCCGCTGAGCTGACTTTTTGTGCACTCTGAGAAAAGCCAAGAGACAGAGAGAAATCATGCAATGCGAGAGATTAAGACACTACCACTTTGCTCCAAACCGCACCGGTTCGCGTCTGATCGAACTGAAGTGAACGGAGCTGATCGATCACCAACCCTTCGCCATCGCACTGAATCGTCAAATCTACGAAATGTAATTGATGGCTCGCGGCATCCCTGACTAAGCAAGCGAGTAAGTACAACGCATCAGAACTCATACCATCACGTTGCATTTTCTGATCAAGCAGCACCAAGCAGCGATGTGGTTGCATGACCTCGGCATGTTGATCACTAAGGAAGAAATTCAAATGGCACCTTTCAAATCCACCGCCTTCAAACAACGCAACCCGCTTGGGATCAAGATGTGAGTACGCCTGTGATCGTCGTACCTCTCGCACGTGCGCTACGCTGTACCGTGTCTGAGTAATCCGTCGCAACTGCATGAAATCTCGATTCATGGGAAACCGGAAATCACTTACAGCGGCCTCCATCCAAACGAAACGCGAGGATGGAGTGAATCCAAATCGCTCAGCGACAGCCGAAAGTTCACGATCCGCGTCAACCACTCCGACACCAGGCCCTAGCGGATCGACTCCCCCGTAACCATGGATCCAATCATCGCCTACACCGAGTTGAACACTGCTAGAGTTTGCTTCCTGATCAGCCATCGCAGACTGAAGCAAGCCCCCAAAAACCTCCGACCTTGTCACACCACCGATCGCCTCGCCCACAACGAGACTGGGGATCACAAGTTGCTGCGGATTGCTGGTCAACCGAGATCGCTGACACCAGCCAACCGTTTTTCCGTCCACAACGGCGACGAGCAGATCTTTGGGCTCAAAGTAAAGTCTTGAAAGAATCGCCTGTTCGAACTGCCGCACACTGATTTGGCACGGGATCCCCGAGATGCTCCAGTGTTCACCCCACAATCGATGAAGGGTCAGCAAATCGTCGTTGCGAAAGGTTCTTATCAACATTGCGTTGATTCTGGTCTCGGTGAGTAAATCAAGAGGTGCCGCAAGTCGCTTCGCAGTCAACACATCAAAGGTTACCACGTGTCACGATCGCCGGCGTAGTGGTTGCACAAAATCAGTGGAACAAAATACAATCAAAAAAAAAACGGCGGAACGACAACCTTGGTCATCGTTCCGCCGTCTCTTTATTGAAAACCCGCGAGAGAAGCCGTTTCGCCTCAAGACGCAATCCCACACCACGTCTGATCCGAAACAGTCCGCTCAGTCGAACGTGGATCGACAACTTTGCCGATCCTCGCCGGTACACCAAGCATCGACCGATTAGTCCGTTGACACGGATCGTAACTGAGGAATGTTTGGTAAAGGTTGTTTCGCCAGTCAAATGATGCCGATCCTGCCGAATGTTCCACCTGTGCGGATTATTCCGGCTGCCTCAACGAGCGGTCCATCCGCCATCAACCACCATCATACTCCCGGTTGTGAAGCTCGCTGCATCGCTCGCGAGATAAATTGCCGCCCCCTGAATCTCCTCCATCCTGCCCCAGCGATTCATCGCCACCGCACCGACGATAAACTTCTTCGCCTCTTCGGTCTCCGCAATTGGTTCGTTCATTGGCGTAAGAAATGGCCCAGGACAAATCGCATTAACCGTGATGCTTAACCCCGCGAGTTCCAAAGCAAGTGCACGGGTCATCTGCACAACCGCCCCCTTGCTGGTTGCGTACGGAGTCCTATTTGCGAGACCGACTAGACCGAGGGTACTGGCAAGGTTGATGATTCGACCCGAACCCTGTTTTTTCATTTGGTTCAAAACCGCTCGCGACGTGAGCCACATCCCGTCCACATTGACCTGCTGAACACGACGGAATTCATCGTAACTCAATGCATCAATCGGTCCTCGGA
>JAKMEW010000491.1 GCA_022425745.1 Rubripirellula sp. | reverse complement strand
CCCGAAGGGAGCGTTTCGAGCTCCCATCGTCTTTGACAATTTGATCCACAGTAATGAATTGCCGATCACGGTTGCAGTATTCGTAAACCCAGGAACCATTGGCGGAACGATTGAAGGTGCCGCTAATCGCAGCAACCGTTCCTTTGAGTACGACTCGCTTGGTTCGCGTTACAGCGAATTTTTAATCGATGAGTTCCTGCCGACCGCTCTGGAGGGACTGAACATTTCCACCGACCCAAAACGCCGAGCGGTTTGCGGGATTTCATCAAGTGGTATCTGCGCCTTCACAATCGCTTGGGAGCGACCTGAGCAGTTTGGAAAAGTCATGAGCCACATCGGCAGCTTCACCAATATTCGCGGCGGCTGGGAGTATCCCGGCTTGATTCGTAAAAGCCATAAGAGCCCCAAGCCGATCAAGGTCTATCTGCAGGAGGGAGTCAACGACCTGAGTAATCTACATGGCAACTGGCCTCTTGGTAATCGAGACATGGCCGCTGCCCTTCAATTCGCTGGCTATCAATACAAACTGGAAATGACAGAAGGGGGTCATAGCGGTAAGTGGGCAGGTGAAGTTTTCCCGCAGGCCCTACGTTGGCTGTGGGATGATCAATCAGAATCCACACACCTACCAAACCCCGAAACAAAGCCAAAGTGGGAGCCTCACCCAGATGCCATTGCGAAGCCCGACGTGCCCCGCGGTCGACTGGAAGCGATGGGTTCACTTGAGTCCAAGGTATTCCCCGGTACCGTAAGGGATTGGTGGATCTATGTCCCCCAGCAGTACGCTCAGGATGAGCCTGCCGCGCTGATGGTATTCCAAGATGGCGAACGGATGAAATCTGATTCACGCTGGCGAATCCCCATTGTCTTTGACAACCTGATTCACCGTGGCGAAATGCCACCAGTCATCACCGTGTTTATTAATCCTGGACAAAGTGTCGACAAACCACGGGCCAACGGAAAGTTTTCCAACCGCGGTTATGAATACGATTCGCTGGGGGATCGATATTCTCGTTTCATAACCGAAGAAATCCTGCCAGTGGTCAAGGGTCGCTATAACATCGCAGATCAACCAGAAATGCATGCGATCGGTGGATCGAGCTCCGGTGGTATTTGCGCTTTCACCGTTGCGTGGGAGCGTCCCGATGTGTTTGGAAAGGTATTCACGAGTGTGGGAAGCTTCACTCACCTGCGAGGTGGCAACATCTACCCCGCACTTGTTCGCAAAACAGAACCTAAACCGATCCGCATCTACATGGCAGACACCAGTGGCGATGTTGATAACGCATTTGGCAGCTGGCCCATTGCCAACCAAAGAATGGCTTCCGCATTGGATTACATGGGCTATGACTCTCACTTTGAATGGGCCGAGGGATACGCACACAACGCTGATTTTGGAAGTTACCAACTGCCCGACGCGATGAGGTGGCTATGGCGAAAACAAAGCGAACCACGCCCCACTGACACCAGCGATGACCTTCGTGGTGACCTAACTCTTCTCGACTTGCTCGTTCCGGGTGAATCATGGGAATTGGTTGTCGACGACCTCGGCTTCGCGGACGCCCTTTGCAGCGATCGCAGCGGCAATCTTTTCTTTTGCGACATGCGAGCACCCGCCGTAATCAAGATCGATGCGCAAACCGGCAAACAGTCTGTCCTATGCAACGAATCGGTCAGCGGTCTTGAGTTCAACGCGAAGCAAGATACTCTTTACGCCTGCCAAGGGTCTAAGGACCGAATCATCGCCATCAACCCCGTCAATGGCGCCGCCACAACTGTCTGCGTAGGAGTGAAACCGAACGACTTAGCCGTAACGCACGATGGCTACATTCTTTTCACTCAAACTGGCAAGAGCGAAGTTGTTCTTGTTGACCCCGCGACCGGTGAAACCACTGTTGCAGATCATGGAATCACGAAGCCGAACGGCATCGCGACTTCCAACGACGGTGGCACCCTCGCCGTATCAGATTACGGCGGGACTCACACTTGGACCTTCCGCGTCAACGAAAAAGGCAAGCTAGATGCAAAAATGCCGACCATGCCCATGCGTCTGAAAATCGACCCCGAAGGCGAATTCAGATTCAATGAAAAGCCCTCTTACCTCACCAACAGCCGTGGCGATGGAATGGCTGTTGATTCCAAGGGCAGATACTACGTGACGAGTGACCTAGGGATTCAAATCTTTGACCCAACCGGACGCCCATGCGGTGTCTTACCCAAAGTTGATCAAGATCAGCCCCTAACAACGTGTACCCTAGCGGGGTCCGACCACGACACGCTGTACATTGCTCACGGCAAACGCATCTATCGGCGAAAACTAACGATTGACAAGCGAAAATAAGGAAGGGCTTGCCGGACGAGAATAATCTTCGCAGTAAACATCATCCCCACCCCATGCTCCTCGGCACAGAGTGGGATTCATAGAAAACGGCGGAGTGCGAGATGAAATTGTGGAAAATAGCTGGGGCGGCTTTGTCAATCAGCATGTCTTGGGGTGTAACTGGCTACGGTGCGGATATCGTTGACACTGCGGTCGAGGCAGGTCAATTTAAAACGCTTGTTGCAGCAGTTCAGGCTGCAGATCTTGTGGGTACCCTGAAAGGCGACGGGCCTTTCACCGTTTTCGCACCCAGCGACGAAGCGTTTGCAAAGTTGCCGGAGGGAACTGTTGCGGAGCTCATCAAACCAGAAAACCGCGACAAGCTGACAGCGATCCTGACCTACCACGTTATCTCAGGGAAAGTACTCGCCAAGGATGCCTTGGCCGGGGGTGGAGGGATCAGCGTCAATGGACAGCGTGTTGACTGCGAGCTGGACGGCGGACAAATCATGCTGGACGGTGCCAAGCTCGTCACCGCTGATATCGAGTGTGATAACGGCGTCATCCACATAATTGATCAGGTAATCTTGCCGGTAGAACAAACACTACCCGAAGTGGCTGCCAATGCAAAAAGTTTTGGGACCTTGCTTGCAGCTGTCACTGCTGCTGACCTAGCTGAAACACTGAGCAGCCCTGGACCTTTCACCGTTTTCGCACCAACTGACGAAGCTTTCAGTAAACTCCCCAAGGGCACGGTTGAAACACTCCTGAAGCCTGAAAACAAATCGCAATTGATTGACGTTCTTACGTATCACGTGGTTGCTGGACGAGTTTACGCTACCGATGCTCTCAGAGCTGAAAAGGCGAAGACTGTTCAAGGTGCTTCCGTAAAGATTGCAGTAAGCGGCGATTCCGCTCGAGTGAACAACGCTACCCTCTTAGCGACCGACATCGACGCGGTGAATGGCGTCATTCACGTGATTGATCAAGTTCTTCTGCCACCAACAAAAGAGGTAAGTTGCAAGGAGATGATGGATCGCGCGATCGCTAAGGGTGTCCCAATGTATAACTCCGGCCACCACTCCGCTTGTGCATCCCTTTACGAAGAAACGCTTGTTTCGGTGATGGAGATGACGGAGGACGCACACCTTCGTGCAAGTATGCACGCCGCAATCACCAAAGCCCGGCATCAACGATTCGCTTCGCGGCGTGCTTGGACACTCCGACACTGCATGGATCGGATGATGGTGATGCTTCCGTAGCGTTCACCGAGACAATGCAGTTCTCTGCTGAAAAGACAAATCACACCCCTACCCGAATCTCATCCTCCGAGGTTCGGGTTCTTTTTTGGCCACACGGAACCACATGCTTCGACCATCCACCCTGCATCACAAGGAGATCAGCTAAACTATCAGCCTCTAGGATTCAGACGAATTGGCAAACTCAGTGACCTTAAATGATTTGCTTCCAACGCTGCATCGATCACCAAATTTAACCGGCCCTAACATTAAATCCAACATGTCCAAAAATTATCCGACGCATGCTTCCATCAAGGTAATCTTATTGGTTGCGTTCGCGATGATCGCTTGCCGCTATTCCTACGCGGACCGGCCGAATCTTTTAATCGCAATTTCGGATGATCAATCTTATCCCTATGCCTCCGCATACGGCACTCCAGGCATCCAAACTCCTGCATTTGATCGCATCGCGAAGAATGGCATCTTATTCCATTCAGCTTTCACTCCAGCTCCGGGCTGCAGCCCGATGCGCGCAGCATTCTTAACGGGACGCGAGATTTGGCAAATCGGAGCGGCGGGAACTCACGCTAGTGACTTCCCCAGGGAGCTACCAGTGTTCACCGAGCAACTGGAACAATCGGGCTATCACGTTGGAATGACGGGCAAAGGATGGGGCCCGGGAAGGGCTGCTGACTGGCCTCACAACCCAGCGGGAAAATCCTATTCAAAGGCCAAGGTTAAATCACCAGCAGGCATTTCATCGAATGACTATGCAACGAATTTCCAGCAGTTTCTGGAAGAACGTGACAGCGACCAACCCTTCTGCTTCTGGTTTGGCGGACATGAACCACACCGGACCTATCAGAGAGGAATCGGAGAAACCGAGGGGATCGACCCGAAGAACGTCCATCTTCCAAGATTCTTACCTGACACACCTGAAGTTCGGTCTGATGTTGCTGACTTTATCTTTGAAGTTCAATGGTTCGATTCTCATCTAAACCGGATGCTCGATCACTTGGAATCGATTGGCGAAGCCGACAACACAATCGTCATTGTTACCAGCGATAACGGTATGCCCTTCCCGCGAGCCAAAGCCAATCTCTATGAATACGGCATTCACATGCCGTTGGCGATGTGCTGGCCCGCGTCATGGCCGGCGGGGCAAAATCACGACGGCTTGGTGAGCCTGATCGACGTGACCAGAACGATCTTTGATGTCGCTCGGGTAGAACCTCGCGACTCGGACAAGCTGTCAGGGCACAGCATGATGAGCACACTGAGTAAAGCAAATGACAAAACCCCGTTTGTCCGATCTGCGGTCTACAGCGGACGTGAGCGTCATTCATCATCCAGGTTCCATTCTCTCGGTTATCCCTGCCGATGCATCCGCACCAAGGACTACCTCTACATCCGCAATTTCACACCGGAGCGGTGGCCAGCGGGTACACCACAAAAGTATTCCGGTGCAAAGTTCAACCGAGACAATGAGTTGATTGCTGGAAACCTTGGCCCCATGCATGGCGGCTACCATGACATTGATGACGGTCCAACCTTACAGTGGATGATTGCTAACCAAAACCAACCGCATGTCAGTGAACTGCTGCAAGCTGCTGTGGCATTAAGACCAGGCGAAGAACTTTATGACATTGTATCCGACCCAGCGTGTCTTGAAAATCTCGCCAGTCGCTCCAGCCACCAGAGCGTAAAAGAGCAACTCTCAAACCAACTCGACAAATATCTGACCGAAACGGGTGATCTCCGAGTCACCGCACCTGAACAAGCTCACCAGTGGGAAATGTACCCACGCTACAGCTCACTTCGTTGGTTCCAAGAACCAGAATGGTGGTCAGAAAAAACAAAACAAGTCCCCACACAAATGTGGCTCGAAGCAAAACGACCCCGCGACTAGCGTTTGCCGGTGAAACGCTTGTCTAATCCACAGCGTGATCGACTCGCAGCGCCAGATTCTGAGCCGCGACACGACGAGTCGAAATCGCTTGATGGGATTCCCTAATCCTCGTCTGATGAAAGAGATTTTTCTTTTCTGATAGCTTCACCATCGCTGCGAAACGTTCTTAGGTTTTGCAAAAGACCCGCTCGCGATTCATACGTAATTGGCTGCCGCTCAGAGAAGTTTCGCAATCGCTCCAAAAAAGACGAATCCTGACTTTCCAACGATTCGATCGTCTCATCAATCAGGATAGTCATTGAGGCAGCATAATACGATTGATCATTCAACTGCGTCAGCGCAACACTAATGAGTGATGATGCGGAAATCGCAACGACCAAAATGGGAATACCACCCAACAAACGCCACTTGGTGGATCCGTAGATTGCTGTCACGCACCACAAGGCAAGAGAAGCCAGAAAGACAACAACGAGCAAAATAAGCATCGCATTGCCTGAGTCGCTAATCATTCAATCTCTCCCAAATTTCTTAGCCGAATCGCTCACTTCTCCGCTGAAATACAGTAGAGCGAATCAATCGTCCGAAGGAATATCTCCCCATTGGAAAGAGCCGCGCAAGCCCAGGACATTTGATCCGTTTCGTTTACGGCCACCACGTCCAATTGATTGCTCGGACGAATTACATGAGTGTTTCCACTGGAATCCAATCCGTAGAGGTGTTTGCCATCAGTCCACGGTGAGGCCCAAAAGGACTTGGCGCCGCGAACACGCGATTCATAGATTTTTTCTCCCGTCTGAGCCTCCACACAGGTAACGATCCCGGCTCGTCTTTGAAAAAAATACAACCTTCCCTGACAGTAGACGGGGGACGCCATCTGAATCCCAGAGTCATCCATTCGCCATGAAACGAAGGGGCCACTAAATCCATCTTGGGATGGCGTGATATCACCTTTTCCACCGGGCGAGATACAGTACAGGCGACCACCACCGTCATCAGCACCCCCTCGATTTCGAAACTCATTGCCGACAAATAATTGATCTCCAATCGCAATTGGCGTAGCCGAACTGCGACCTTTATTCATGTCGATTTCCCAAAGAAGCTCACCGGTATCGGGATCGTAGGACCGAAAAAACATCCCGCCCAAGATAATCTCGCTGCGGAGCGTATTCCTCCAGATGTAGGGAGTACTGTACTGAGATTTTTCATCTCGATCGGTCCGCCACAACTCTTTACCCGTACCTGTTTCCAAACACGTCAGAAATGACTTTTGTTCGTTATCCACTTGAAGAAATAACTTGTCATCAAGTAATGCAATCGAGCTAGCGGTCCCCCAACCAGCGCGCATTTCGTAGACTCCCAAGTCTTTTTCCCAAACGAGCTCACCCGCGTGATCAAGGCAGTAAACACCATTCATCCCGAAATAGGCATAAACATGTTTAGCATCAACAGCTGGCGTTTCTGTCGCATAGGTATTGGTGGTATGCCGAGGCAGGGGTGGCTTGCCAGTTTTGAGAGTTTTTCGCCAAACCTCCGCACCACTTGATCGATCGAGGCAAATCACTTGGTAGCGATACACCACATTGACAAGATCATCACGATCACGACCATATCCTCCAGAATAGTTCTCAGGCTTGGTCGATTCGGATTTTGCCTGATCTTGAGGAATAGCACACGTGACATAGATGCGGTTCTCCCAGATCACAGGCTGCGACCAACCTTCGCCCCCCAAGCTAATCTTCCATCGAATCCCCTCAAGGCGATCATCCAAAGCATTCCAAGAGGTTGGCAACGCTTGGCTGGCTGTTGCATTCTGCAAATCGCCTCGAAACTGAGAATAGTTTTCTGCACTAGCCAGCCTCGCAAAAGATGCCACCAATAAGAGATGGATCACAAGCGTAGAAATCGAGGACAATTTTCTCACGCGACAGAAACGGTCAATCATGGAAATTCAACTCTCACTTTCACGAGCAAAAAAATTTGCCAATTTTCAGCTTGTATAACAAGAACGATAAATTGCGGGGTGTGAGCGAGTTCCTTCACCCGTCACTAAATGAAATCCTCTAATGAGGCACTACCTCACTTCACTTCTCAAACCCTTATGCAAAACGGTGATGCAATCAACGCCTCACGCAAAAATCATCGACTCATTCGTTGGCTATTTGATGCGATCTATCTCCACATCTTAGCCCTTTTTTGGGTTGGCGTGAGATTTAGCTGGACGGGCTTCCCGGGTGGAGTAAGTCGCTTCTCGCCGATCGCCCCCTCGGCACCAGGCTTTTCAGCTGGAATCCTCGCAACAGAGGATCTATTGGCGACCTATCTGCTTTCTTTTGGTGTCTTGCCATCCGTGATCAGCGCATACGGGCTACTCACTGCATACCAAGTAAGACGTGCCCGAGAGATCTCGCGTCAGAAAAGTAGAGCAATTGCAGGGGAAAAAGCAAACCACCTATCATTGATTGGATCAAGGATCCTATTAACCATTTCAACTGCCCTCATCATCACTTGGCCAATTCAATATATTCTCTGGGTTACACGAACCGCTGAAGCATCGAGCACCGTTTTCTACTGCGTTGAATTCCTCAATTACTACCTCTGGTTCACCTTGATCGCCTGCTCGTGGATTGCACACCGAAGTGTGTCGGTGCTGTTGGGAATCTCAATTAGTGCAATCACCGTTCTCACAACCGGTACACTCTTCTGGGTCATAGGTGTTGGACATGCAGCCTTTCTTTCGGTGCTCGTACTTGGCTATCACTATTCCACCCATCTTCGCGACAAGCGAAAGCGAACGAAACACTCTCAGTTACAACTGGGCGAAAATTTCGATGAGAGAGACGGCGAAGCCTTGGAAGTGGAAAATCAAACGAAACCGACTCAAGTTTTCAGTGTTTTCCTGCTGGGAGGATTACTTGCCTATGCCATGGCTTGTTTCGTTAGCCTGATCGCTGCCTCTGGCAATCGGAATCCAGAAAACTGGGGCGTCTACATTCCATTGTTTTTAGGCCTATGGCTGATCCCCATCGTCGGCACCCTAACCGCGGTGATCAATCAGCTAACAGGTCCTTGGGCGTGGCAACAAAAGCACCATCCTCGGAAACTAGCTTGCTACGCTGCGTTACTTTGTCTTTTGATTTGGGCTGCAATCGTCGCCATATAATGAGCGCCACGTGATTGCCGAAAAATCAATCCGCATTTAGGTGCTCGACAAAGAAGTCCCTCATCTTTGCTGCGTAGGGCACCCCATACTGTTGGAATGTTACTTTGACATCTGAATTGGGTTTCCAGTCAAAAAAAGCGTGCCCTGCGCCTTCGACTTCATCGTAAACGGTCAACTGCCCTTTTTCCGCCAATGCATCAACGTAGGCTTGCACCGCCTCTTTACCGATTAAGAAATCTCCGGTTCCTCGCGTAAGATAATGAGGAATCTTCCTGCTCTTAATTTGAGGAACGTTACTCTGTGGCGCAGCGGCTTCCCCCGCGCCGTCACCCATCCTCGGCTGAAAACGACCAAGCACTTCCGCCGCAAAAACCCCATAGCTCGGCGCAGCAGCTCGAGTTGATTCCAACAACTGCCTCTTCGCTTCACTGATTTCCATCCCTGCAGGAACGTAGGTGGGTCGGTACTGAAACACGCCTTCCTTCTTACCGAAGCCGCCGTCTCCAATTCGCTCGATCAAAGTCGCCGCCGATGCGGACAGATGCCCCCCCCAGGCCTAGTAACACCAATTCGATTTGGATCGCCACCGTACTCATCCGCATGCTCACGTACATGCAGAATGGCTCCGAACACATCTTCAATTAAATTCGCCATTGTCGTCACGGGCTGATCCCCGTCACCTTCCCCGATCCAACGATAGTCAACACTGCAAGCCACCAACTTGCCAGTCTTGACGAGCTCTCTAGCAAGTCCTCGCATGATGTCTTCGTCATTGGTCGACCAACCGCCACCGTGAATAATGATCACCATTGGCAGACCTGATAGCGGTTTCCCTGATAGCGGTTTCCCTGATACGGCAACCGGGCGGTAAACGTCATACTTGAGCTGCTTGTTACCAGGTTTGGCATAGGCAACATTGTGGATCACATCAATCGACTCAACTTTTCCCCGCTCAATGAAAGACGCTCCCAAGTTCTTATCTTGATCGATAGTGACCGAGAACGCCCCCTCGAGCGACTCGTGATACATCGCGCCCCATCTTCCTGGAACAGAATAATAAACTGAGTCCACCTCATATCCTTCGTCGGGAATCCCATTCACGATCACCTTGGTGCCGGCCGGATATCGTCCATCCTCCGGCAGAGGCGGATCGAGAACGATCTTCCCGTCTTCCATCGCATCAACAACGACGACAAACCCTTTCTCCTCGGTTTCGACTTGCTGACTATCTCTGTTTCCAGCCTCATCCGCTAATGACTCTTGGGTTGTAGGTGCATCGGCCGCACCGGTGTCGGCCCCAAGCGTTAGAGCCCCAACTAACATCGCGAAGAATATTGAGAACGAACATTTCATGGGTCAACAGGCCAAATCGTTGATAAGAACACAAGCCAAGGTAATGCTTCTGCTTTCAATCCGTCGCCTTCACTTTTTGAGCCGAGGAACCGAGAAATTGATGCCATCCAATCCGTGTAGGTATTCGACCGGCGCAGGCAAAGCAACATGCAAATAAAAAACTCTCCGTAACCTGAAGGGATTACGGAGAGCTAAAAAGATGCAATCTAGAATTACATTTCAATCTCGTAGCCTTTTCGGCTTTCTCGACCGAGGAACGAATTCGCCTCAGCGTCTCCGATGATCTCGCGTTTAGCAGGATCCCAATTCAATTCGCGACCGAGACGAATCGCGATGTTAGCGAGGTGACAAGTTTCGAGCATTCGGTTATGCGTCCAAACGTCGGAAATTGGCTGCGTGCGTGCTCTCATACCCTCAATGAAGTTAGCGGTATGGTTCTCGCTAACGGGACCACCATAGACGGCTTCCACGGCTCCCTCGGGTAACGGATTGCTGGCGAGGTCTTCAACAGGCTTACCAACAATCTTGCCGCGGTTTACAAAGAATCGCCCTTTCGTGCCTTCGAACAGGATCCCGTTGTCTCCCTCGCTGGTGATCACCAAAGGAATGTCGCCAGGCATGTTAGCGTGAATCTCGAACTTGGTAGGCGAGTTGTATTGATCACCCACTTTTGGGTTACCGTTTTCGTAATCGACTGGCAACGAATAGCTAACCGGTGTGATTTTGTTGGGGCCTGTTTCCGAAGCTCCCAATGCCCAAGTCGCAATATCAACGTGATGCGCTCCCCAGTCATTCATCTGACCACCGGAATACTCATACCAATTTCGCCACGCGTAGTGACAATTTGTGTAGAGGGGCACTCCACCACCGTAACCGGTTCTCATTTCGGGCAGAGCACGATAGGGAACCTTCGGAGCCGGGCCGAGCCAGCGATCCCAATCGAGCCCCTCGGGTACGTCGATTGCAGGGATGACAGGTGATGCGGTGGCCCCGCCAATGCCGCAAGTTACTTTCCGAATCTCGCCGATGCGTCCATCACGAATCATCGCGATCGCCTGCAAGAATCGCTGGCTATTCTCGCTCCGCTGCATCGTTCCAACCTGGCAAACCCGACCTGTTTTCTTGACGATCTTTTCGATGAGCTTGCCTTCATCAATCGTCAGCGTCAGCGGCTTCTCACAATAGACATCCTTCCCAGATAGCATCGCTTCGACCGCAACCTTGGTGTGCCAATGATCAGGAGTAGCGATCATCACCGCGTCGATATCATCTCGCTCTAAAATCTTGCGATAATCAGAATATCCATCAGCAGCTTTACCGGTACGGTCCTTTAGTCGCTTTAGGTTCTCACCCAACACGTTCTCATCAATATCTGCGAACGCCGCAAAGTCTGCAAACTTGGTTGACTTGCTTGTGATCGTCCAACCTTGATTTCGGAGACCAACGGTTGCGAAAACAGGTCGATCATTCGGTGAATCCTGTGCATGCACACTATTGATACCGGAACCAAAGAAACCAATTCCTGCCACGGCAGAAGTCTGCGTGAGAAAATGTCTACGATTGAGTCTCTGAGACATATCAGCCCTTTCTGATTGATAACACTAAATAAAATGATGTGATGATTTAAGCGGAGCCATTTCCATCTGATCGAGCGGTCAACATCATACTCGATCCGTCACTGACCAAGGTCTTTAAATCGATCATACGTCTGGTTTAGTGGATGAGATTCAGTTCTTCCGTGAATCATCGTTGCTGTCCACTCCGCAAGCCGTAAACCAAGCCTGCGACAGGCATCCTGTTCGCGATCTTCCTCGGGAGGCCCCGCGGCGATCGCGCCATAATGTGCAGAGAACCGCACCCCTGAATAATCGGTGAGACCGAACACAAGAAAACCATAGTTGATGAGAATCGACAAAAGGGACATACATGTCCACTCCTGGCCTCCTCCCCAAGCACCGGCGGAAGAAAACACACAACCAATTTTCCCGTCTCGCTGACCCCAGTTCTCAATTGGCTGCTGATCCCACCACTGTTTCATTTGCCAACTTACACAACCGTAGTTAGTCGGTGACCCCAGAGCGATTCCTTCGCACCAAGCGAGATCCAAGTGATCCGCTTCCTCAATGCTCCGCAACCTGACTTCGGCATCACTTAATTGCGAGGCTCCCTCCGCAATCAACTCCGCCATTCTTTTGGTATTCGACGTATTGGAATGATAAAGAACAAGGATCTTCGTCATGACGTTCGTCAACTCGCTGTGATTGTCTATCGATCTTGAGATACAAAATTACCAAAGTATTGTCCGGTACCTGAGTGCTTGGAACCCATCAAGACTGTTTCAAGAAATATCTTTTGCGCCGTTGTTCCACGACATGCCCCTCCTGCTCTAATCTTGATCGCAAGTTTTCAATCCCACCTGGGTATTTTGGATTGAGTGCGAAGCCGGTCTTGAGAATTCTCCAGTAGGGCGTGATTCTTTTTTTTCCCAACTTCTCTTTTTCATCAGCGGCATTGGCGGCAATCCACGCAAAGATCCCTGTAGTGATCGGGCATGCAACATCCACCTGATGCTTCTTTGCTAGTTTCTTTCGGATATCGTCAATGGTGATCACGTTTCCCTTGCGAACACCTCTCATGATCTCGTCAACTTCAATCGGAGCAGGAATCACAAAACTTCCACCACCCCAACGCTTCCGCATATCGGGGCCGATCTCCATGATGCTCGGGTGTCCTTTGGAATTGAGCAACTTTTCCTGCCAGGTCTTTTTCTTTGCCATCTCATAATCACTCCAACGCCAGCAGAAGCATGAGGAATCAGAAATTTGCTTCTGTAAAAATTAAGGACGCCCCGAAAACTAAGGACGTCCCAAACTAAGGACGTCCCAGCGCCGAAATTGCAGCTTGGCGGAACGCCTCTTGGCCCTGCCCACCCTTACCGGGAAAACCGGCATCCTGAATCTGCTGATCGACAATCTGGTCGGCGTTCACCACACAGTCAACGGAAATGCACGTCGAACCCATCACCAACACTGCGATCCAAATCCGCTGCAACATGTGACTCACTCTTCCTTGTTAACTTCCTGCAGCTGACTCTCCGCATGCAGGCTAAACATTGATGACTGCTCATCCGACCAGAAGGAATTTCCGGTCGCCGCCGGCTTCTATCCCCACAATCTCTCGAGACGTTGATCCTCGTTAACGCCAAGAGGAAACGCAAGGCTACTAGCATGTGACTCGATTTGCGCATACTCACGCAAAGCTTGATGAATATGCTCGGGGCGGACGCGAATACCAGCCTCCTCATTCACCGTCAATGTTTTCGTGTCAAACGGCAATGCAAATTGCTTTTCATCGGTCTTACCCAACGTCCGGTCACCCACAATCCCCGGCCCAATGAACATCATGGAACCGATGGACCAATGATCCTTACCATCACCCTTGTTGTAGTCAGGTGTGCGCCCCATTTCACTCTGTGCAATCACAACCAACTTGTCACGAATACCAAGATCCTCTGCGCGGTGCAGCACGTAGGTGATTCCTTCAAGCAATTCAGGAATCAATCTCATTTGATCGCGATCATTGTTGGCGTGACTGTCAAATTGTCCAATTGTTAAATTCGCGGAGACACAAACACCTGCCTTGAAAGAAGTCAACGCAATTTCTGCCTGCTGAGCCAATCTTTGCTTTGGCAATTGGTCGGGTATGTGCGGCGTTACCCTTGCTAATGCCTGTGAATTCACCTGAGCAGCGTAAAGCATACTCTCCGCTCTTTCCTGACGCGGTAAAAGCGACTGCAGCTTGCGTTCCCTGCGCCGCTGATCGATCGCCTGCTCAATCCTCGCAAGTGCAAAGTCATCGTGGTAAGGTGAATTAACGTTCCCATCCATCGAATCTGCATTTGCGATTCGTTTCAAAGAAGGCAAGTAAGGAACTCGAGACATCGCAACGAGATTACCCGTCGCGGAATAGTTACCGAACGTCAAAAATGAAAGCGGGCAACTCTGCCCCCTGCAAGCGGCAACCAACGCAGCGAACGTGGGATAAGCAAGGCTGTCAAGTTTGCCGGTCGCCATGTACCTCGAGCAAGGAGCATGATTATTCACGGAATAATCAAGTCCGTTGAATACCAACAACTCTTTTCCAAACTCCTGAAAGAAGGACTCATTGCTGACGCCTCCTTCACGCGTTTTTTCTGTCGGTGCGTAACGATGCCCACCTTCGGTGAGAATATCATTCTCACCGTATAGTCGATTGATCCCGCCAACCCCTTTTGGATCCATCAAGTAGGTCGTGTCCCATCCACCAGCGGCATTGAAGACAATGTAGTAAGGCCCCTCGTAGGCAGGTAACTCAGTCTGCTTGACAGTATCCAACTCTTCGCCATGGGCTGGCATCGCCAGCCCGATTCCCGCGAGCGAACACCGTCTGAGAAACCGTCGCCTGCCATGCTCTAATTTATTCATAGAGAAATTCCTCCTGACGCAACAAATAAGTTACCACCGCACGCCACGCCCTAACCGTGTAATGGGGATCATCCACGTCTGAGAGCAAACCCTGTCGGCAACTCCATGCTTCACGAGAATCAAAATTCCCCGCCGCTTTAGCATCCGCAACAATTTCAGAGAACAGCCGAAACGTTCGATCAACCTCCACCCCATCAATCGCGTCTTCTCTCCCCAAGATCAGCCAGTGAAGATGCTGAATGACCTTACGGATCTGAACGTCCGACTGCACTGATTCATTCGGCAGAGTCGTTGTTTCAATGGAACGAAAGAGAATTCTCTCAGCCTTCGGGCGGCTAAAATCAAAGGCAACATTTCGGCACGCGACGTCGTTCGACAAGGTTCTCTGTATCGCACCCATCGCCCCGCTAGGATCCGTGGCACGTTCGGTTACCTCCTTGGAATCGATACCACCGTAAAGAATCGCGGTCTGATCGGTCAGTCGCCCCCAGCGTTTTCCGAAGATGGCAAAAATCTTACGTTCCAATTGCTCGGGACTTAGTAAACGCACCACCCCGACGTCATCCAATTCAAGCATTCGATTTTCATCAAGGGATGCCATCGCAACACCATCCACTCGATAAAATGGAGACATCACCCACTGAATCAACAACTCCTTGAAATCGTAATCACACTGGATGAACGCTGTTGCAATTCGCTCCACTTCGCACTGCATCTCCCGCCATGCGCGATGACGCATTTCAAAGCGTGGATCTTCAAGATCCGAGGGGGCGGACAGCGGAACACGACCAGTCAGCAATCGGTAGGCGTGCCTCGTCATTGCGATCGCAAATCGATCGTCTGCTGCCGTCCTCTCGCCCAACCACTGTAACGCACGCCATCTCTCCTCCGCAGGCAACCCCTCACCGTTGAATCCCGCGTCGAACATGTCTTCAAACCAACCCTCATGCCGCTTACCGTAGATGGCAAAGTTACGATCGAAGCGCCAGTAGTCCTGAAACAAACCCGCTACCGGATCCAATATTTTGTGACAAACCACGCACTCTGATGCCTGCATCGTCGGGATCTCGTAACGCTCAGTAGCCGCTGCCGCATCAGAATCCCGTGCAGCTAACTCAAGGACATCAATCCCCAAGAAATGCTGAAAGAACATCCTCGCCCGAAGCCGATTACGGTTGGTCTCAGTAGTGGGATATCGACTGAGGTACTGCAAGGTGCTCAAAAGGCCAGCATGAGGATAAAAACCGGTCTGCGATTCCTGATTCTCTTTCTCTTGACGACCTCGAAGCGCCGCCAAACGAACTGGAATGAACTCAAAAGGGTCTTCCGAATCCTCAAAGCGATTCGCAATCTCTTCAAACACACCGTATCCACGCGATGTGTAGGGCGAAACCATGATGTAGTCAGCAGTAACAATTTCCGTGAAAGGCCGATCATGGCGAACGATGTACTCGATGAGCCTCATCGGCTCCTCTAAAAGAGCGGCACGGTACTCACGTGCCAACCGGTACCCTTCCTGTCTCCGCTCTTTTTCATCCTCAATATGTGAAAGATCGTATTTCTGATACCACAGTCGCGTCTTCTCAAAGTGCTCATACGACAAGACCGTCGAGTCGGGATTACCATCGACACCCTGTGTTAAGAAGATGTCATTGAAGCCCTCTCGTAATCGATCAAAAAAAGCCTCCTCTCCCATTACATTCAAAAGAACCGATCGAAGCTCAACATCACCTCCCTCGGAAACCTGCTTGAGTTCGGATTCAATCGGTAGTCGACCAGCTAGCGAGAGGACTGCTTTACGAAGCAATCGCTGGTGATTTAAACGCTCTACATTACGAAAAAAATCATTAGACCCTAAGTTCTTAGAATCACTCGGAACACTACTAGGTTCGTCCAGACTGGCAACATATCGAGAAAGAATCCTAAATCCTTGCGAGTCAGCTTTGAGAATTTGCCCACCGCCGTGATCCAAATCACCCACTACTTTCTGTAGCAACACAGACTTACCCGACTCGCGTCTCCTAGCAACAACTTCAATCGCGTCAAGATTTTGTTTAATCACCTGCCGCTGCGATTCAGTGAAACCGAGTCGAGGAGTTTGAAAGACCATCTCGGACTCCGAGGCTTCACCCGACTCGACATGGCATCGATAACATTCAGTCAACACCACCTGCTCAAAGACCTGTCTGGCAAATGGCATTCCACTTGACTGACTCAACTCCGGACATGAACCGCCACTGATTTGTTGCGCCCTCAAGCTGGAACCCCAAATCACATGCAGGCCAAAGCAAATGATCAACGCAATAGAAATGGCGAAACGCCGAAAAAGACTTGAGTGACATTTTGAAGGATCACGCACGTCGATCGCTCCCACGATGGAGTGTTGATAAAGATGAAAGGCCGGCATCCAAACAGCTCTCGCGAACGCGCATCGATTTCCAGGAATCGGGACAGTATAAGCCCAAATAGAACGGAGAGATTTACCCTTTGTGATCAATAACCATGGATTTCTGAGGCTCTCCCTCGAGCCATCAAAAGGTTCATTCGCGATATCATCCAGATGCAGACTAGAAATCACTAATTACAAAGCTCCATAATGGGTACTCACATGCCGCCGGAAAACCATCAGCAGGCCATCCAACGCTGAGTGACAAGAACCCCTAAGCAAATCGAACCACGCGGGCACCGAACCACACGGGCGCATTGCACCTCTCGGCCACATTTAGCCTCTTGGGCACAAGTAACCAGCCAAAACCTCAGGAACCCACGATGCCAAGCAAACATCAGCTAAGCGAACCTCGCGGTCGAAAGATGACTCGCCGCAGTGTGCTTCGCGCCTCCGGCGTCACGCTTGCACTACCATGGCTTGAATCCCAAGCGGAACCATCCTCCTCCGAGGACGGTAGCGAGCCAAAACGGATGGTATGCATCCAAACAAACATGGGAATCCTTCCTCGCTACTTCTTTCCCACCGGAAGCGGAAGGAACTACACTCCAAGCCCCTACCTCGAGCGACTGTCAGATCACCGTAATCAGATGACGGTGTTTTCCGGGGTTAGCCTACCCGGTGTGACTGGAGGTCACGCGGCACAAAAGTGCTTCCTGACGGGGACTCCGCACCCAGAGCGGGGTGGATTCCGAAATGGAGTTTCTCTCGATCAATATGCGGCAGAAGAGGTGGGCAACGAAACTCGATTCTCATCACTCAGCCTCGCGATCACCAACGAAAACGCCACCTTAAGTTACACGCGCAGCGGTGCGCCCATACCATCAGAAAAAAGCCCCCGCGACCTCTTTCAAAAACTGTTTATTC
>JAKMEW010000402.1 GCA_022425745.1 Rubripirellula sp. | reverse complement strand
CCCTTGCCGTCAGCTGCTGGATTGAAGTTTCCGTCAGCCGTTTGAAAAGGAAGGTGCCCGTCATACTTGGTACCAAAGAACCCTAGAAGGCGCTTATGCTCTCGAATGGAACGGGTGGTAGCTTGCTCAAGTATTTCGGCACCGCTTACGTCCTGAGTTCTTGTTGCAACAACATACTGACCTTGGTTTTCTGTATTTGCTGCGTCTAGATCCGTTTGGTGTAGATAGCGGTTACCCTTCAAAAAGTTCGTGCCTTGTCCGCCGTCGGATTCTTTATCAGGACTCCACCCTCCACCGATGACAACATCTAGTCCACGCAGTGGTTTGGTTTTGTGGGAGATCGATGGTAGTCCTAGCAGATCGCGCGAGATGTCTTGGTAGTCGCTTCGTGTGACATTGTTCGCATACGCTGCAGCAGGAGTGGCATGAGAAATTGGGACACTGCTCACGATACCGGTTTTGTATCCCATCGACTCTAATTGGCGTGCAATTGGAACCACTTGTTCTCCGCTGACGCTGTAGTTGATCGAGCCGTTATAGGTCTTTATTCCTGCTGTTAGACTTGACGCGGAAGAAGCGGAATCGGTGACTGTGTGTGGTTGTTCGCGGTCGCGACCAATCAGGTAACCCGTCACTGGCTCAACCCACGGTGCACTGCCACCTCGCATTGGGTTAAATCCTCCCGTGCTCGGTTCTGTTCCCATGGTGACGGTTTGGGCATTGACGTCTATGTCCGTCTTACCGAACTTTGGACTGGTGCAGACTAACGCGAAGTCAGTTTTGGTTCGAGTGTCGTCTAAGAAGCTTAATCCTCGACCTCTTCCGCTGATGTACGGGACATGACCTTGCTTATAAGAGGCGGCTGCATGAGTGGTTTGCCAATCCATTCCGTCAAAAACAATCAAGACGATGTGGCGATAGCCTTGTTCGACCGCAGTTTGCTGAAGGTGATAGATGTCGGTCTGGTCGTAGTAATTAGCGAGTGGGTTAAGCGTTCCGTTTGGCAACGTTCCGTAGAGCGCTTGTAACTTTTCGGCATCTCGGTATTTGCTTCCCTCCTCTCTCCATTGATTCAAGGTGATGCCAAAGGTGTAGACGGGGATGAGGCGGTTGGAATGATTGTTCCATTGGTTGTACTGATGAGGTTGATAACCCCAATGTCCCCAAGAAGCATTTTTTTGGTTGAATGCCTCTTGTTGCATCTCCCTGATTTTATCAGCCCGCTCGGCTGTCTTAGCGATTGTGTCATTGGTATTTTGCGCACAACCAAGTGGTGGCAGTGTGAGAAGAAAACAAACGGTCGTTGCAACGCAGGTCAGCGAGAATTTAACAGGCATAGAATTTTGTACGGTCATTGGACCGAAGGGGAGGAGTTGTTAGGTTTTGCTACACGTTACCCTAGCTGCGCGCAGCGTCAATCGTCAGAATGTCTGGCTGGATGAAAAGCTTGTGCTGGTCAGCTGGTTTGGCTGTGCTTCCTTGAAAAAACACTCTGTTTAACTCGGCATTTGATCGTTCTGGAGATGAACAGGTCGTCGCGTTACCGCAGTGGTTTCCCTTGAGAGATACCACCCGCAGCAACGAGGAATTCTTGTCTTTCTGAGCCAGTGCCAACCGCCGTACGAAAGTAAATGCGATCACCTAATGCAACAGGGCTGGCAAAGATCGACTGTCCACTTGGGTTTTCTGCAAGTAAGTCGAACCGATCAGGTGTTGCCGCGATCACGTAAATGGTGCCCGCCTGTGAGGCAATGTAAATTCGGTTACCGACCAGTAAAGGCGAAGCACTGATACCACCAGCGAAAAGGCGTTGCCGCCACATGGTGATTCCATCAAGGGTTCGCCAACAATAAGCAACACCACTATCCGCAATTGCGAATGCGTAGTTCTTGATGGTTAGCAGGGACTGTTCGTAGCACATGACATTGTTGTCCCACAGTGGCGACGCCTTTCCGTCTCCTGATACACACCATGTTCCTGCGATTGGATTTCCACCGCTAAAAAGGATTCGTCGATCATCCCACGCGATGGTACCGCAGATTGCTTCTGTTCCGGTATCGGCTCGCCAGCGAACGGTTCCTTTGATGGGATCATAGGAAATGAGTTGATCTGCCCCGGCGAGGAGAAGCTGTCTTTGGCCGGCAATCGATGCGACGATCGGAGTGGCAAAATTAAGGTTTTGCGGACGACGTAACTTCCAGACAGGCTCACCCTTCTCAAGTGATAAGGCATAAAGACCGCTTTCTTCGCCGTCATATTCCGCCGCAATGATGAGTAAGTCTTCTTCGATCAGTGGACTCGCTCCGTATCCAAACTGAAACGCAGCAGGCTTGTAACTACTCACGCGTTTTTTCCAAAGGATTTGACCATCGAATGTGAGGGCTGTTGCCCAGATTGCATCCTCGGTGTGAAAGCAGACATAAAGATGGGTTCCATCAGATACCGGACTCGGTGACGCGTGGGAATTGTTTGGGTGAATACGAGTCGGTAAGGTTCCTTTGTGAATCGTCCATTGATTGATGAGCCTTCCGCTTTCACGATCAAGTTTAAGAACGGACTGAGACTGATTTTCAAGTTCACTCGTAGTGAGGAAAATCCACTGATCAACAAAAATCGGGGTCGAATGACCACGTCCCGGTATGGCCGTGCTCCATGCAATATTGTGCCCAGTCTTTATGTCCCAACTGAGCGGTGCGTCTGTATTTGCCGGTGCGTGGTTGTTTCCATTGGGTCCTCTCCATGAACGCCACTGTTCACCATGTAGGGAATGAGATTCCATGACGCCGAGGAAGATCATCATCAGCAGGATTTTGGAGACGCATTGTGGAACGAAGTGTCTGCTCACTACAAAGTTGAGGACTGGCTTTTGTGAACGAACTGATCGCTTGATGTTGTGGGTCAACTGTGTTGGAACTTTCCGGTAGGTTGTCGATAGAGTGCGGATCCTCGCGGGGTGGGTTTTCTCGGTCATGTTGATGAATCGCGCAAGTTGAAATGAGTAACGGTATGGCTTGAAGGAGGTGGTACGGGAATCAACAGCCACTCTTGTTTCTTTGACAGATCGAATGTTTTTTGAAACGGAGCATTTTGTTTTGTTTCTGGTCACGCCACTTTCTTCTCGGTCAAGAATCCACCATCATACTCGTTCTCAAATTTGCGATTGTCCTTAGCTGGAGTGTTCAGATGCGTAGTGGAGTCGTCGGTGTTGGCTTTATGAGCTGGATTCATTATCTCGCTTATCAGCGTAGTGAATCGGCTGATATGGTGGCATTTTGCAGTCGCGATGTCGATAAACGATCTGGCAATTGGACAGGCATCCAAGGAAATTTTGGTCCGCCCGGCGAGCAAATCGACATGTCAGGTGTGACTGCCTTTGAGACGCTCGATCAGATGCTCGAGGATGACACAATTGATTTGATTGATATTTGCTTACCGCCTAGCTTGCACCCGGAGGCTGTGAGGAAATCCCTGCGGGCCGGAAAGCGAGTATTGTGTGAGAAGCCATTAACCCTCGATGCGGAGACCGCCGAAGTTTTGGCTTCCGAGGCGAGTCCAGGGCAGTTGATGGTTGCACACATTTTGCCACTGATGCCGGAATTCAAGATACTCGTCGATGCGAAGGAAGATCAGCGTTGGGGGAGTCCAATTGCAGGTCGTTTTAAGCGAACCATTGGTCCGCCTGATTGGATCCCCGATTTCTATGATCGAAAAAGTGTGGGAGGTCCACTCGTTGATCTTCATGTCCACGACGCACACCTGATCCGACTTCTATTCGGTATGCCCACCGCCGCTCATTCGGTGAGCCGGAAAAAAGACGGAGAGCCGATGTTCTACGAGACAATTTTTGAATTCGGGCAAGAAGGATTCGCAGTCTCAGCCGGTGGTGGTGTGATCAATTCACCGGCGCGGCCGTTCACGCACGGCTATGAGGTTAGTTTTGAGCGTGCAACGGTTCAGTTTGAGTTTGCAGGATACTCAGATGGATCTAGTGCCCTGATCCCCGTTACCATCTTGCATGCCGACGGTAGCGTTGAGAAACCTGATTTCGGAGACGGTGATCCCGTTAATGCTTTTGTGCATGAGATTGATGAGGCTGCACGGTGCGTGAAAACAGGAGAGGTGTCGCCAATCCTTGACGCTCGTTTAGCGGCGGATGCTATTCGAATTTGCGAGATGCAGCGATAAGAAAACGCGTTTCGGTTGCTGATTATTCCTCATCACGGAGTAAAAATTGGCAGTTGATTAGTTGCCGAATAACTTATTTAGGCTCCGGTTGATCTGCTCTTCGATAAAGTTTTCTGCATTGTCCTGAATCACTTGAACACCAAGTTGAGTGATGATTGATTGTAGGTTTGATGCATCTAAGTAAGGGCGTTCTAGTGTGCCGGCAATAGGCAGGTGAAGGGTTTGTCCGGATAGTCGCTGAAGGTCTTGTCCTAGCCACCTTGGATCAAGGGGTAGCATGGCTGTTAAGGCAAGATTCCCATCGAAGTCAACTTGGCCGGTGGTTAACAGTTGTGCCCGATCAATGTCGAGACGAAAACGTTCATGCGCGGTGATTTTGTTTGCTACGGTGAAATCAACTGCTTGAGTAGGGATCTTAACCAGAGTGCTGGGGTCTTGGGGCTTGGTTGGCGATCCCGCGTTCAGGCTCGCTGTTTTTAACCGCTGAGTGGTTTGAATCAATTGATTGACAAGCGTGCCCGCTATCAGACGTACCTCGTCGAATTCTATTTGTCCACGAATCCGAGTTTGCGTTGGGTCATCGATGTTGATCCTAGCCTCGTTGAGTTTAATTCCTAGCCGTCCATTAATTTCAGTGGCATCCGCTAGGATCGGCGTGACGTACCTTAACCACTGTGTAGACATTTCGGGCGATATGATGATCTGTTGCGCGATCGATGTCGGTGTTAATTCAACCCAAGTTTGGTTGTTCGCTTGATAGATTAATCCCGCAATCGTCAAGCGTCCGCTACTTGCTTGCAGCGTGGTTTCTTCAAAGCTGATTCTCTCTTGATTGGCGACGAAAGGTATTGACGCTGACTGAAGCGAGATCCCAGCGATTGATGCCGAATCCCATCCAAGGTTGGTTGCGATTGTCCAGGATTTCACTTCTTGATCAGTGAGCACTGCGTCAATGCTCATTTGTGAAGTATGTTTTCCATTTAATTGCAGTTCGAATGGTGCTAGCGACTTAAGTCGCTGAGAAAGCAAGCGATTGTCCCAATCATTTTGACCAGTGAGCTCAAGTAGTCGTTGTCCGTCTCGAGATTGGAGCGTTCCCTTGAGGGTTGATTTGATCCAATTTGTAGATAGGTCTAACCGGTCGATAGTGATGGTTTGGTCATTGTTGAATTGTCGAAGCACCGTGGTGGCGCGAATTTCCGGTTCGATCCACCGTTTTTCGCCAGTCACACCTGTATTAGTTGTCGAATTTAATGGTGGAGTTTTACTGTTGATGTTTCTGGAGTCTTGATTGGGCGTCGATTTTTGATACGGAACGGCGAGATCCTTGATTGCAAGGTCAATTTCATATTGCGATTCATTGGACGCATGTTTTGCAATCACGCTGCCCTCTGCATCTCCATATATCGGGAACGATTTAAAGAGAGTGATGAATTGTTGTGGTGTGTTCTCGGTTTGGTTGAGGGGTGCGCGAGTGGTTTCTGGGCTTCCCTGGCTGCTTGCACTGGAAAAAAGTCGATCAATCAGAACTCTCCATTGGATCTCATAATTGATGACGTCCCCGTCGTTCTGACCTGATGCTCGAGCGGACATGCAGTGGCTTGATAACGTCAAATCATGGATCGTCCAGCCTTTTGTCTTCCACGAGTAGGCGCCTCCTAGCATGATTTGAATCAGTGGCTGCCTGAAGTAAGTGTTCTCAACCGCGATTAAGGCATCAGATAGATTGATTGAGCATTCGGGGATAATGAAATTGTCCTGCGAGAGATTTGCTTTTCCATCGGCTCTGTACTTTCCATCGATCGCGTCGAAGTCTAGCTCGGGATAGATTTGCGTAAAACTTTGCAACGATGCAAGTTCACCTGAGACAGCCCACACGAGATCAAGATGGTCACTCGGTGATTTCCATTGGGCTGGCTCATCTAGGTCGCACTGAAAAGAGAAGTCATCGCACTGATAACGCATCTCAAGCGTATTGATCTGTTCGATTCCTTTGTCGCTCCAGCGTCCTGTGGAATGCACCTCTCCGATGGCTTCTGTCTGGTTCAATTGTGGTGCATTGCTAATGTCAATGGTGACGTCGTTAGCGGAAAAGGATCCATCCACTGACCATTCACTTTCCTCGGTGGTAATCCATGCAATGGAGCCTTGGGCTGTACCTTGAAGCGAGGATTCTTGGAGGTCGAAGATTTGATTTAAACTCTCGGAAATCTTATTCAAGTTGATTGAGAAATCTGCATTTCCTTGTCGAAGGTCACCGGCTCCAGTGGCAGCGCCAAATTCGCTTTCCCATTTCATGTTGCGCATGAAAATGGTGTTCTGTGTTTGCTCTAATGTGACGTCGAATCGATTTGGAGCAAGAGAAATGGTTTCTCCGGAATTCGTGCTAGCTTCGAAATCATCGAGTGAACACTGCAAAGTAATTGCGAAGCCGTTCGCTGTTTGAGTCGATCCAATGTTTCCATAGGCCCGACCAGAATGCAATTTTGCTCCTGAACTCAGTGGTAAGACATCCGGAAGTGACTGTGACAGCGACGGTAGATGGACGTCGATTGTTGCAGTTCCGTCTGTCGTCGTGATGAAGTCACTCAGGGTAGGCTCATCCATGCTCTTTGCGATCACGAGTGGGGTTTGCCCATCAAGTACCGCATTCCCAAAGTCCGTCGTGATTGACAACTCATTGGCAGTTAGGTGGTCCGAAAGAATCCAAAGGGAACCGTTGAACTCGGTCAGTCGTTGGCTCCATTCGGTGGTTAAAAAGTTGTTAATGACGTACTGACGGAGTTGTAAGTCATTGAATGAAATCTCAGACTTACCCGCCCTGTGATGCTTGATTCTTATGCGGCCTGTGGCATCTCCGGCGCGGAATTCTGGGTTCTTGTTGGAATCTTTAATCATCTGGGGTGTGAGAAGATTCATGAAGGTCACAGGGAGAGAGTAGGTTTCGACATCCATCATCCACGGTGAGATTATTTGACCTTCGTTTGTTGTTTCACTGGGTTCGACAGCACTAAGCTCAGCGTTCAGTTTGAATGAACCTGTTTGATCTTGCGGATCTGTTAGGACTCCTTCTATCGCTACCGTGTGTAGTTCTTGGTTGTATGAAGCATCCGCGTTGGCTTTATGTATGTGCCAATTCTCTCCGGTGCTCCGGTTATGAAGCGTCAGGTTGAGTTCCTCGGCCTTGATGTCAACGCGGAGTTTTGTGTCTGTTGTTTTGTCAGAATTGATCCGCTTAATTTCGCGAATCCAGGTGACTTCGCCATCTTCTAAATTTGTTTTCAGCGACACTTGTCGCGCGTAAATCGTGAGGGGCCGATCGGCGGCCCAGGTAAGATAGTGAAGAAGTGAGAGATCGCACGTCAATTCTTCAACCAGTATTTGATCTCCAGCGACAGATGTAACCGAAAGATCACTCACTCTTGTTGGATTAGTCCAGCTTAACTGGACTGAACTCGTTTTGACTTCGAGTCGGTGATTGGAGAGGGAGCTCGAGAGAAGATTAGCCGCTAGTCCGCTTTGGGACAAAAGAGCGGGAGCAATTGCACAGAGTGTCAGGAGTACGACAACGAGCAAGAATGCCAGGACGCGTTTGGGAGGCAGCAGTCGATGTTTGCGAGGTTGGTTCAATCTCTCGCGCTCCGTGGAATCAAACTAGTTTCATTGCTGCTCGAAGTTAACTTGTTATTTGTTGAGGTAACTTCTTCAACTCCACTAGTTTAGCTTTCGCTCCAAAATTAGCCCAAGAGATCTTTTTCCTAGCCACTGCAGCATTGGTCGGGCTAGCAATCGCATTCAAATGTGCTCCGAGTATTCCGAACTGGGATGTTTGTGTGAACGCCTTTCACCTGGCGGCAAAATAGATGACGCAAGGATGGCAGGGGTGAAAATAAGAGTGAAGCGTAAGTGATGCGTCTAAGTCCGAGAAATCGAAAGGGAATTGGATTTTTTTTTGGGTGAATCAGCACCCTTATCACCGAATGATTCGACACAAATGCGGTTTTCGAGCAAACAAAGGTGCATTCAGCACCACAGGGGGTCAAATGACGCCCGATTTGGGAATTGACAATTTTGGGGTCCGTGGACAAACCTGTTGACCCGATTTGTGACCGAGGTAACCGATGAGACTCGAGTCACGCTCCTGACCCGAATAGACAGATACTGCATGGCGACTGCTCCACTCGAGGCGTTTCGATCCGGATCGCCAGCGATTCTACCGAGTTTTCTACGTTGTGATTTCGGTGATCTTAAAGGCGAGTTAGGTCGCCTCGTCGATGCTGGCGTCAAGGGTTTGCACCTTGACGTCATGGACGGGCATTTCGTTCCCAACTTGACCTATGGAATGCCAATTGTTGAAGGCTTGAGGCGGCACACTGATTTGCCGTTGGATGTGCATTTGATGATCACCGATCCACTTGCTTACGCGAAGCCTATGGTGGAGGCGGGTGCGGATCTGCTCACTTTTCACGTCGAGGCGTTGCGGCCCGATGAGGCTCCAGATGTTGCATCTGCTATCAAAGATCTGGGTGTTGGTGTTGGTATTGCGTTGAATCCGGAGACTCCTCTTTCAACCGTGACAAGCTGCTTAGAGCTTGTGGATATGGTTTTGGTGATGAGTGTTGAAGCTGGGTTTGGAGGTCAAGCCTTTAACGCATCGGTGCTAGATAAATTGCGTTCACTACGTAACTCTCATCCTGATTTGCTTCTTCAAATAGATGGTGGGATCGATCTTCAGACAATCAAGCCGGCTCGCGATGCGGGATGTGATCTCTTTGTTGTTGGTTCTGCTATTTTCAAGCAGGAGGATTACGCATCTGCAATGCGAGATTTGGAAGCGGCAATGCACTCCGAGAATGACTCCACTGTTCACGGTGAGAGTGCCGAGGGTGATGAGCGTAGAAACCAAGGAAGCGACAACTGATGATCACACGATCAAAATCTGTCGCTCGCGTTTTGCTCGTTCGACCTGGGGCGACTGAGTTTGATGAGCAGGGACGAATGAAAGGCTCATTGGACATGCCGATGAGCGATAAGGGGCGTGAGCAGGCGGATCATCTTGCCGAACAGTTGTGCCAATTTGATTTGCATACAATTTACACAGCGCCCTGTGAATCTGCTCGTGAGACTGCTGACCGTCTGGCTCGAGATCGTCGTGATGCGAAGATTCGGGTTGTGGACGCACTTCGAAACGTGGATCACGGATTGTGGCACGGTAAATTGATCGCTGAAGTGCAAAAGAATTTGCCAAGGGTCTACAAGCAAGGCCAAGATACTCCGAGTGATATTTGCCCCCCAGGCGGCGAATCGATGCGTGAGGCAAAGGGCCGAGTGATGAAGGCCATCCAGAAGATCCTTCGCAAGAGTAGCGAAGATTTCGTGACGATCGTGATCCCGGAGCCGCTTGCTTCGGTTGTCCACAGCCTCCTTAACGGCGAGGAGGTTGTCGATTTTTGGACCGCGGAAACCGATTCAGGCCGCTGGGAGCTGATAGAGGACGTCAGTTCGGTTGGATCCTAGGGGGAACGGATTTGCCCCAAAAGCGACCCTCTTTTTGACGGCTCTCGATTTTTCGCTTTTGGACTGATGAAAAACAGAACATCAGGCGGCCCGAAAGAGGGGTTTTGCGTTCCGTGGTGGGAAGATAGCGATCATCCGATTCAGGAAGGACTGGAATCGTGAACCGTTCGGGCTTTCTGTGGTGAGTTTTACTCGAATACAATGAAAAGCCGACATACAATTGAGTACGTTTCGAATCCGAGTGCGTTTCTCTCCGTGAAAGCTCTTCAAAAGCCTTTTTCTTGCTCTCTCCTCACTAAGGACGCTACGTAATGAGCCGATTTACACTGATCGCTCTCGTCGCATTTCTTCCCCTTTCCTCTCGTGCTGCGGATTCATCGCATCCAGCACAGGTGGCGATGATCGATCAGATGATCGAGCAGGGTTGGGAAAATTTTGAGATCAAGCCGGCAGCGGTTGCTGAAGACGAGCAATGGTGCCGTCGCGCCTTTCTCGACATCATTGGTCGGATTCCTACTGGCGCTGAATTAGATGAGTTTCTCGAAGGTTCTCGCTACGACCGGCGTCGCGAACTCGTAGAGAGACTGCTTCATGATGACCGCTACACCGAAGAATACGCCGGGCATTGGGCAACCATTTGGACCAACATCTTGATTGGCCGCAGTGGTGGAAATGATCGACGGTCAATGATCTCGCGTGATGGAATGCAGAAGTACCTCCGTGACTCGTTTGCTCGAAATAAGCCGTACGACACGATCGTCCGTGAGTTGGTCACAGCAACGGGTTCAACCAAACCTGGCACCGAAAACTTCAACGGTGCGGTTAACTTCTTGGTTGATAAGGTGAACGAAGAAAAGGCGGTTTTAGCGACCAGTAGCACCTCAAGAATCTTCCTTGGTCAACAGGTTCAATGTACGCAGTGCCATAACCATCCGTTCAATCAGTGGAAGCAGCAGATGTTCTGGGAGTTCAATTCGTTCTTCCGGCAGACGCGTTCTCTTCGTCGATTTGTTGATGGAACTCGCGACATCGATCATGCGGAGTTGATTGATCAGGACTTTGCAGGTGAAGCTAACCAAGCCGATGACGCATTGATCTTCTACGAACTTCGAAATGGTCTGACGAAGGTGGCATATCCGGTTTTCACCGATGGAACTGAAATTCCAAAGAGCGGGTTTGTTAGTGATGTTAATCGTCGTGACGAACTTGCACGTTTGATGCTCGACAGTGAGTATCTCGATAAAATGGTTGTTAATCGAATGTGGTCGATGTTCTTGGGCTATGGGTTTACGAAACCGGTTGATGACTTAGGGCCTCACAATCCTGCTTCTCACCCAGAGTTGCTTGACGAGTTAGGCAAGGCGTTCCGAGGAAGTAGTTATGATCTCAAGCAGTTAATCACTTGGATTACACTCAGCAGGCCCTATGGATTGTCTCCTGTCTTGGGAAGCGCTAACGAAATCGATGATCCTTCGATCGGCGAGATGCCTAAGTTTTCTCGCTTCTATCTGCGACAGATGAGTGCAGAGCAACTTTATCAATCGATGCTCACAGCAACTGATGCTGCATCGAGTGGTTCCTACGAGCAGCAGGAACAAGAGCGTCGTCGTTGGCTGAGTCAGTTCGTTGTGGCCTTTGGTACAGATGAAGGCGACGAGGCAACGACCTTCAATGGATCGATTCCACAAGCGTTGATGCTTTTCAACGGCGATTTGACAAAGAAGGCAACTGATACAGGACGAGGAACTTACATTGATCGCTTGGCTTCATCTGGAAAGAGTCCCGTTGATCGGCTGAATTATCTTTTCATGAATGGCCTAGCGAGGCGACCAAGTGTGAACGAAAAGAAGGTGGCATCCGCCCTGCTTCGTTCTCGAGGTGGCGATGAAAAAGAAATGTTGCAGGACATGTGGTGGGCGATCCTGAACAGTAATGAGTTCATCATGCAGCACTAGTCCATCGACTTAGAGACACCCGGAACACAAGAACTTCTAAAACAGCAATATCAGCAAACCACGCCACTCCAAACCGATAGGTTCAAAAATGACAACGAATTGGCAGACTCCAGCAGGAATGACTCGTCGGCACTTCATGCAGCACCTCGCGGGCTCATCCGCTGCGGTGACCGCATCGATGACGATGGGTAATGCGATTTACGCGAATGCGGAAGAGCTAAAGAAGAATCACAAATCTGCCATTTTGCTGTGGATGGGTGGTGGTCCTGCAACCATTGATATTTGGGATCTTAAGCCGGGAGCAGCCACCGGCGGGCCATTCCGACCGATTTCAACCAGCGGTGATTTGCAGATTTGTGAGCATATGCCAATGGTCGCGCAGCAGATGCATAACCTGTCTGTAGTGCGTAGTATGTCGACACGTGAAGCGGACCATAATCGTGGCCGCTATTACATGCACACCGGATACGTTCCAAACCCAAATATTGAGCATCCAAGTTATGGTTCGGTGATTGCTCATGAAACGCTTGAGCAGCGACCTGAGCTTGAGATTCCGCCTTTCGTATCAATCGGTGGTGCAAGTGCTGGCCCAGGTTTCTTGGGAATGTCCTGGGCACCGTTTTCGGTTACCAGTAACGGTCGGATCAGAAACCTCGAAATGAAACTCGAGGATAGCCGACTTCGCGAGCGTATGTACGCGCTTGAGATGATCGAGACGGGCTTTGCGAAAAGGACACGTGACGTTCCGGCGTACGAACACGCCAAGGTTCTGAAGAAGACGTTCGATCTGATGACCAGTTCGCAGATGGAAGCCTTCCGAGTTGAAAAAGAACCAGAAGAAGTTAAGGAGCGATACGGAACGGATGGTTTTGGTCAGGGCTGCTTGCTCGCGAGGCGACTGGTTGAAGCTGGAGTGCCATTTGTCGAGGTGGACCTTGGTGGGTGGGATAATCACAACGGTATCCATACCATTCTCAAAGATAACAAGCTGCCACAACTAGATCGTGCAATGAGCGCGTTGGTAGAGGATCTTGAGCAGCGTGAATTGCTCAAAGACACGGTTGTGATTTGGATGGGCGAATTTGGCCGCACACCTCGAATTAATCAGAATGCCGGACGTGACCATTTTGCTCGTGCTTGGTCATGCGTTGTTGGTGGTGGAGATTTGAAAGGTGGATTGGCTGTCGGTGCGACAAACAGCGATGGTACTGCTGTCGATACCGAGCCATTCAGTAGTGAAGATCTGATGACAACCGTTTGCAAAGGTCTTGGAATCTCAACTGAGAAGACTTTCACTAGCAAGAACGGCCGGCCTATGAAGATCGCTGGTGGTGGAAAAATCATTAGCGAACTCGTTTGAGATCTTGAGCGGAAACTCCAACGAACGCGACGGGTTAAGTGTTAACGCAGAGGGCTACGGTGAATCGCTTGATAGTGCCGTGGCTCAAGATGCCGTGTTGTCTCCATCTGAGCTTGTTGCGAAGCACCAGCATGGTGTTTGGCGGTATTTACGGATGCTGGGTTGTGACACCGCCACCGCAGATGACTTGACACAAGAAACCTTTTTGAAGGTGTTGCGTAGCCAAGATTTTAAGCAGGTGAGTCACACAGCGACGTCAAGTTATTTGCGAAGGACCGCCTATCACCTGCTGGTGTCGCTTCACAGGAAAATGGGACGAGTTAAGAACGTTCCAGACGCGCAGATGATTGACCAGGCTTGGAATCGCTGGGCAGGTAAGGATCTTAGTGGTGATAAGGCTATTGATGCCCTACGCCAGTGCCTCAACGAGCTAACTGAGCGGGCGCGTTTATCGTTGAGGATGAGATTCGGCAGAAACTCGAGTCGAGCTGAAATTGCCGAAGCACTGAGTATTAGTGAGCACGGCGCAAGAAATCTGATGCAAAGAGCGAAACAGCAACTGCGAGAGTGTGTTGAGGTGACTTTAAAGCGGGACCGTCATGAAAAATGAGTCCAAAATAATCGACGAACAAGCATTTGATGCCCTGCTTTCTGAGACGGTGGGTGGATTCAACCCGCCGGATCTTAGCGGTGTTGTTATGGAGCGATTGGAGTCAGGTCGCGAAACGCTTGTTGACCAAGACGCTGTCGCCGGTTTCTCGATTGAAACGATTGCCCGAACGGATCGTTCAGGAAAGCGTTTTGTTAGGCATTTGCGAAGGCTTGGTGTGTTGGCAGCGGTTGCGGCCAGCCTGCTGTGGTTCTTAGCTCGTAATCCTTCCAACAATGAAGCAGTCATTGATTCGCAGGTCGCGATTGATCCACCATCACCTGAGTTGATCGAAGTCGTAGAGAGTGTTCCGAAAAAGCCTCAGCAGTCTCACGGCAACAAGTCGAATCCCAAGCGTCCGTTGCGCGGGATTCCAATGTTGGTTGAAGCTGGAAGTGACACAAAGGGGCGTAACTCTAACGAGGCAAATGGCGTCCCTGTTCCGGAAGACGCGGTCCTAGCAGAGGTTAATCTTGTTTCCAGCAAGCTCAATCAGGAATTGATGGAGTACTGGGAATCCGTTGGGGTGACACCCACCGGCGAGGTGCCTTTACCCGAAGCTGCTGATCGACTGTTTAGTCGACTGGATTTGAAGATCCCTTCGGAAATGCTTCTCGACCCAGAAACCATGCAGACTTATCTAGCCCAGACGCCCAGTGCCAAGCAATTAGCAACTGCTTGGCTTCGTCAAATGACGAATGGCGGACTAGGGAGATTGGAAGAAGATGATCTCGTGTCTCTTGTGAACGAACTTGCCAAGTGTATCGAGGGCGAGAGATCGTTGGATCGTACTTTGCTCAGTTGGATCGAGGGTCAAAATCCACGATCTGCTGCGTTTCATCAAGCGTTTGGTTCAGTTGGACGAGTTTCAACAGTCAATCATCTCGCAAAACTCACAATGAACGTGGATCTACGATGCATTCGTTGCCACGATTCAAAGATCGAGGGAACGGGCAGACAAGCCGATTACTGGGGGTTTGCTGCCTTGCTCAAATCCAGTTTTACAACTCAGTCTGTCTCAGAGATTCCAGATGCTAACCAGAGTCAGTCCGCCAAGCCCATCTTTTATGAACTGCTCGACGGACGCCAACGCATCGCAGATCCCTCAGTTTCTAGTCGATGGTTAGCCACATCTGACGGCCAGCCAGTTAGGTCTGTTAAAGAATGGGCCGATGCTCTATCGGGATCAAGATCGCTTGCAAATGGAGTTGTGAATTCACTTTGGGAATTGGTGTATGGCATGCCGTTGGAAGGCAGAGTTGTTGACCCCGTGACGGCGCCTCATGATGCGGTTCTCGATGGAATCCAAGATCGCCTTGTAAGCGATTTAATGGAATCTGATTTCAATATTTCGCGATCTTTAGCATTGATCATTGGTACACCTGTCGCCAGAAGAGCTGTTCCTGAAGCACTCAATGATGACGGCCAAGTAGTCGCAAGTTCACGATCCCGTGCGGAAGCAATTCACGCCATTAATGCGTTTGCTGCATCCTTGCCAATCAAAAAGCGACTTTCGGTGAAGCGGCGTGTTGATCAGGTTACTAGATCCATGGGGACAACGTTAAATTCTGGGAACCCCGCCTTTGTGGCGCAGGCAGACAACTCAACGGGAAAGCCGCCCAAAGCGAACCGCAATACAACTGCCACATTTCTCGACGATGATTTCCCCACTGCCAGTGATACGCTCCCCGTACAATGGTTACGACTGATCCAGAGTCAAGATAGTCGAGTTGATCATCTAGCATACTTGGCTGATCTTTATGAGTTACCAAAAGAAGTCGCAGATGTTGTTCAGATGATGGATAAAGAAACGGTTGAAGATCAAAATCTACTTTTGCAACGAGTTTGGTGGATGCTTAGACCCTGAAACGTGTGAGTGGAGTTTGGAAACCAGGGTCGAACGTCATCCACCAATTGCATACATGGGTCGATCGGGCGGCTGGAATGCTTCATTACTGATCCCATGTGACTTTTCTTTGGTTGAGATGCAAGTCGCGAATAGTTCAAGTAATTCGTGATCTGTAGCCCCTTCGCGCATGGGAGTTTTGAAGCTCACCTCTTTGTTCGAAAACAGGCAATTTCTAATCGCTCCGTCCGCCGTAATTCTCATTCGATTGCATTGGTCGCAAAATGGTTTGGTTACCGAACGAATGATTCCTACCTTGTGATCGCCAACGAGAAAATCTTCTGCTGGCTGTGATGCGTCTGGTCTCGGAATCTTTCTAACGACCCCAAAGTGATGAGCGAGTGTTTTAAGAATTTCATCTCCATTGAGCACGTCTCCGCGTTTCCAATTTTTATCAGAATCAAGAGGCATGTATTCGATGAATCGGATCAATAGCCCTTTGGATGATGCATATTCGATAAGGTCGCATATTTCTTTTTCAGTGATCCCTCGGATTGCTAATGCATTTAACTTGATATTTTTGAATCCCGTCTCAATTGCGGATTCGATTCCTTCCAACGTATTCTTTAGTCCTGTGCGCCGAGTGAGATTTTTAAAGACCTCTTCAGAGAGCGTATCGAGGCTGATGTTGATCCGTTTCAGGCCTGCTTTCATCAAGTTGTGTGCATGATTTTTCAGCAGAAGACCGTTGGTGGTAAGTGAAAGATCCTTTAGATTGCGGATGGCGGATAGGCGTTCAATCAGTACATGCAGATCTTTCCTGACCAATGGTTCCCCGCCGGTAATGCGAATGTCTTCGACACCACAATGATTGACCAGTAAAGTCGATATTCGCGTGATTTCTTCAAATGTCAGCAGTTCAGATCTTGAGAAAAAAATCGGATCAAGCTCCGGCATGCAGTAAGTGCAACGGATGTTGCAGCGGTCTGTCACGCTGATTCTTAAGCTGGTATGCGTGCGTCCATAGCGATCAATTAGCGGATGCCTTGGTGGCGATAGTCGATTTTCCTCGTGATATACCATGATGGTTGTTGCGATTTTGCTTCACAGAATCGAAGCGCATTTGGTTTTAGTTTCTCGACCGTTTTGACATGGTGCAGATTCATGTTCACCAAGTGGCGGTCCGATTGGCGTCATAGCCAATAAATCTTAACCGATCAACTGACGAATCACTTTGCCGTGAACGTCGGTAAGTCGAAAGTTTCTACCAGTATGCCGAAATGTGAGGCGTTCGTGGTCGATTCCAAGTTGATGAAGGATCGTAGCTTGAAGGTCATGGACATGGATTGAGTCTTCAGTGGGGTGAAAGCCGAGTTCATCCGTTTTTCCAATGGTTTGTCCATTTTTGATGCCTCCGCCCGCAAGCCACATTGAAAAGGCTTGGGGGTGATGGTCTCGCCCTTTGTTACGTCCCAATGCAGCACTCGCTTCCACCATGGGAGTTCTACCAAATTCTCCACCCCACACGACAAGAGTATCTTCGAGCATCCCGCGTTGCTTTAGATCGGTGAGGAGGGCGGCGCACGCTTGGTCCGTTTGTTGGCACTGCCGTTGGATCCCTTGTTTAACATTGCTGTGGTGGTCCCACCCTGAATGGTAAACCTGAACAAATCGCACACCACGTTCAGCAAGGCGTCGCGCCAGAAGGCAGTTCTTGGCAAAAGATCCGCCGTCGTTTGTCTTGATGCCGTACTGTTGAAGGGTCTCGGTGTTCTCGCTTGATAGATCCATTAATTCGGGGGCACGACTCTGCATACGATATGCCATCTCATACGATTCAATTCTTGTTTGAATCGATTGCAGGTCAGAATTGCCTTGTTGGTGGCGATTCATTGCATTGATAAAGTCAATGGTTCGCCTCTGCTCCGACGGGCTGATTCCATCTGGAGTCGCAACGTGCAGGATTGGGTCGCCATTGCTTCTAAACGGAACTCCCTGATGTTCCCCAGGTAGGAAACCATTGCTCCACATTGCGGAGCCACCAGAAAGACTCCCGCCACTCTTCAAAACCACAAAAGCTGGTAGGTCTTCACTTTCGTTGCCAAGACCGTAGCTCAACCAAGATCCCATCGATGGCCGACCGGGTATACCGCTCCCTGTATTGATGAAAAGCTGCGCTGGTGAGTGATTGAACTGATCGGTGTGGACTGCTTTCAGTAGCGTGATGTCGTCGACTACCTTCGCGAGGTGGGGGAGTGCTTCTGAAATTTCTGCTCGGGATTGCCCATGGCGTTGAAAGTTGAATTGAGGAGCGAGGACTGCGGCATCGGGCTGAATAAAGGCATATCTTTGACCGTCAATCACCGATGGGGGAATGGGGCGACCTTCAAGCTGCCGCAGTTTCGGCTTGAAGTCAAATAAATCAAGCTGACTTGGTGCACCAGCCATGAACAGATAGATAACTCGTTTCGCTCTCGCTGGATGATGGAGGCCGGTTTTCTTCGTCTCGCTGCGTCTTGTCTCAGCACCAATGGCTCGATTGGCTAACAGGCTACTCAAGGCAATCTTTCCAATACCTATGCCGCAATCATGAAACAGCTGCCGCCGTGTGCGATCGATCGATGTTCTTACTATTTGCCGCGTGTCCATATTCGTTCTGATCTTTTCTATCGGTCAACCGACCTTTCGTCGTTACCTAACGTATCCGAACGTTAGTCTAACAGTTCACCGCAGACTTCGTGATTTGCTCACATCGTAATTATCAGGGGGCTGCTGGTGCAGTATCCAAGATATCCAGCAGGTACGATGGAGGTTCGCAGGGTTCTTAGGAAGAGAGGTTATTTGGTGCACTTCGGAGACCCGTTCCAACGTGGAGAACTTGGAGCTAGTAACAATGCCTTGAGTGGTTAAAATACGAATTCCATCAATCCTCGTTCCTGTTGCCTTCTCGTCATACGCTCGAAGATCAGGAGTGAGTTTGAATGCTAAATAATCACTTCTCCAGAGCAACACCGATAGACGTAAGCACCTGATGGCAAAGCCTAAGAAAAAAAAACTGACTCTCGCAGAGAAAGCCGACAAATTCCAGTGTTATCAGAAGTCGGTTCAAACACCGGAACATGAGGTCGAGTTTTTTGAGCAAGCCTACCGTGAGGCAAATGGCCAGAAGATTCCGGTGTCCCTGCGAGAAGATTTTTGTGGCACATTTGCGGTGTGTTGTGAGTGGGTGCATTCAAAACCCGAGCGAATCGCTCTCGGTGTCGATCTTTGCGATGAAACTTTGCAGTGGGGACGCGATCATAATTTGGTCAAGCTAAGCGAGGACGAACAATCACGCCTTCGCCTACTTGAGCAAGATGTTCGAAAGCGAAATCGACCTGCAGTAGATGTACTTGCAGCACAGAATTTTTCGTTTTGGCTTTTCAAAACAAGGTCAGAGCTTCTCGATTATTTCAAGATTGCTAAGAGCAACTTGAAGCAGGGCGGCGTGATGGTCATGGATATGATGGGTGGCGGTGATTGTTATCAGGAAGAATCCGTTGATAAGCGAACCATTAAGAAGGGTAAGAAAGGATTTCAGTATTGGTGGGAGCAAGCATCCTTCAATCCGGTAAATGCTGATGCAAGTTTTTATATCAGCTTCAAGTTTGCTGATGGTAGTAAACTGAAACGAGCCTTTGAGTACCACTGGCGGTTTTGGACGATTCCAGAGGTTCGCGAACTTCTGGAGGAAGCAGGATTCAGTGAGAGTCATGTCTATTGGGAAGATGACGATGAAGAGAGTGACGCCTACGGCACTTGGTCGCGTGGGACCGACGCGCCAAGTAATCCAAGTTGGATCTGTTACATCGTTGCAGTCAAGTAAAGCACCTGCGGAGAAAGTAATGTCGCGACTGAGGACGAGGCTGAGTTGTTTTACGATGTTGTTGCTGTCGATGAGCTGTATTTGCGCACCGACCGAAGGGTCTGCTGAGGATACCGCCGACCAGCAACAACGGAAGAGGAATGCACTCTATGGAAAACACAACTTGGTTGCGTGGTGTATCGTTCCTTTTGACGCAAAAAAACGCGGTCCAGCTGCAAGGGCAGAGATGGTCCACGAAATAGGTATTAGAAAAGTGGCGTATGATTGGCGGGCGGAGCACGTTTCTACGTTCAAACAGGAAATCCTTGAGTACCAGAAGCGAGACATCGAGTTTTTTGCGTTCTGGAGTTGGCATGATGCATTAGAGCCTTTAATAAAAAAACATGGCATACGACCGCAAATATGGGTCACGCTCAGTTCTCCTAAAGGTGAGACACAAGCTGATCGTATTAGGCAAGCGGCCAATGCTCTACGTCCGCTGGTGTTGAAGACAAAAGAATTGGGTTTGCAGATTGGTCTTTACAATCATGGTGGCTGGGGCGGACAGCCGAGCAATCTGTTAGCGGTTTGCAAATATCTGCGAGAAGATACTCAATCTGAACATATCGGGATTGTTTATAATTTTCACCACGCACACGAGGATGTGGATGAGTACAAGCGTATCTTGCCCGAAATGGCCCCCTATCTTTTGTGTCTGAATATTAATGGAATGGTCAGTCAAGAAGACGTGGTCGCGAACAATCAAAAGATCATTCCTGTTGGCTCGGGCAAGTTCGAGAAGGAAATGATGCAGGCTGTCCTCGACAGTTCCTATCAGGGGCCTATCGGAGTGCTGGATCATCGGGGAGAAATGGATGCTCGTGAGTCTTTGCAGCAAAATCTTGATGGCCTCCAACGGCTGATGGAACAGTGGTGATCCTCACCGTTTCTGGGTCTCTCAATCTATTCTGAGGAAGAGCGATGTTTAGGCGAATCGTCACTGCCGTAGCCACTTTAGTTTTTCAGATCGTTGTTCTTATCGGAGTGATTTCAGGTCAGGAGCCGGGAGATGTAGATCCGAGGAAAAAACCGTTGAAAAACCTGAACGGTTATTTTCCATTTCAATCGATTGATACAGTTGAGAATTGGTCGAAGCGAAAGCAAGCGATCAAGCGTCGAATCTTGGTGTCTCAGGGGCTTTGGCCTTTACCGACGAAAACGGATCTAAATGCCGTTGTGCATGGAGCCGTTGAACGAGATGACTACACCGTTGAGCGTGTTTTTATGGAGTCCGCGCCAGGCCACTTTCTTACTGGAAGCCTTTATCGGCCCAAAAATCGAAAGGGACCTTTTCCCGCGGTACTGTCGCCCCATGGGCATTGGAATCAGGGTCGTTTCTACGACGCCGGCGAGGCGTTGATCGAGCAGGAAGTGAAAGGGGGAGCTGAGGTCGACGAGATTGGCGGTCGGTTTCCTTTGCAAGCTCGCGCTGTACAACTAGCTCGCATGGGCGTCATGGTTTTCTTTTATGACATGACTGGCAATGCCGACTCGTTGCAGATCGCTCATCGACCTGAACGATGGAATCATCTTGATCGTTCCAAGGATTGGGGATTTATGAGCGTTCAGGCGGATTTACGCCTGCAAAACATGATGGGTTTGCAGACTTGGAATTCAATCCGAGCTCTCGATTTCTTATGCGAGCGAGATGATGTTGATCAGAGTCGCATTGGCATCACGGGAGCCAGTGGTGGCGGTACACAAACAATGATTCTATCTGCAATCGATGATCGTATCTCAGCATCAATGCCGTGTGTGATGGTGTCCACGGCCATGCAGGGTGGCTGCACTTGTGAAAATGCTCCGTTGCTTCGCATCAATCAAGGTAACGTTGATATTGCGGCGGCTTTCGCACCGAAGTCCTTAGCTTTGACCGCCGCAGATGACTGGACAATCGAGCTTCGTGAGAAAGGCTTTCCAGATTTAATGCAGCTTTATGAGATGCTTGGAATGCCCGCAAACTTAAAAGGTGTCTTTCGGACCGAATTTAAGCACAACTACAACTTGGTAAACCGTACAGAGATGTACCACTTTTTTAATGAGCATTTTGGTCTCGGCTACGAAGAACCAATTGTGGAGCGTTATTATGAGCCACTTAATCAGAAAGAGTCTACCGTGTGGACCGATCAATACCCTGCACCGAGCGGTGATCAGATTGGGGATTCGCATGAGGTCAGACTGCTTCGTTTGGCAAGCGAAGATAGCGATGCCAAGATGAAGGAATTAGTGCGGTCAAGCGGGGAGAGTGAGAGTAGCTTCAACACGGTGATCGGCGGGGCTTGGGCGACAATCATCGGTCGATCGATTGATGAAGTTGGTGACATTACAAATGACGTTGTTTCCAGCAAAATTGATGACACTGTTGTTACAGCCGGAAAAGTCATAAGGCAACAGAATGGCGAGCAGGTCTTCTTTAAAAGATGGTCTGTTGCAGACACGAATCGTGGCGTGGCATTGGTGATTACGGACCGCGGGATTCAGGATTTTGAGGTCTCTGATAACTCAGCGATCTCCATCATTAGGCAGGAATGTTTGGCGAAGGATATCGATGTTATCGCTTGTGATCTATTCATACACGAGAGTGGTGATACCGGCTCACAGCCGATGTGGTACCAGCCCAATGGTGATCAGGGCTGGAAAAGGTTTTCTGGTTACACCTATGGATATAATCATTCACTATTCGTCAAACGTGTACACGATGTGCTATCTCTTGTGAAGTACGCACAGCAGACGTCGAAGCAGCCGATTCATTTAGTGGGTCTAGGTGCGATGGCGGGGCCCATTGCAGCAGCTGCACGAAGTCAGCTAGGAGATGCAGTCGATAAGACCTTTATCGATACTCGCGGTTTCAAGTTTTATGAACTTAAAACCCACAACGATCCGATGTTTGTTCCGGGTGCTGTAAAGTACCTTGGCGTGGATGGTCTTCTCGCACTCTGCTCACCGCATCCTGTTGCGTGTGTGAGCAACCTCGCGAACCCGTTTCCCGTTACCCGGGATGTTTATGCTCGAAGCAATTCACAGGATGATTTTATTGTGGTTGTGAATCGAGAAGGCGTTGCTGATTATTTGTCAGCTGGCAGGAACTAAACTCTTTCCCTCTGCTAGGGACTCACTTTCGAGGGCCATTTTTCGAGATTCACATCTTGCAAGGATTGAACTTTTTTCAAGAAGGTTTGAAGATCCCCATCTAGCGATTTCGTCAAGGCTCCGAAAGCAGCCTGCACAGACATTTCGGTCATTGAGAGTGCAAATACCGGTGCACGGTGATTTGATCTGAAGGGATGGATCTTCCATGATTGCAATGAATTGAGCTTGCGAATGAATCGGTCCGTCGAGCTAAGAGCATAACCAACCGTGACCCCTAACCGCTACGCCACCACGGCCAAACCATATTCCTTAATTCGAAAACACAATGAATATCCAGTCAAAGCACCACCCAATCGCCCTGATCACCTTATTTTTCTTCACGGTGATATGCCACTTGCAGGAGGTGTGCTCGGCTGACGGTAACAATGATTGGCTTCAATTCTTGGGTAACGATGGTCGCGGTGTTGCAACGGAATCTGCACCCTTGAGGTGGTCGCGCGACGAGAATTTGCAGTGGAGCACTGTGTTGCCAGGACGCGGTTGGTCATCGCCCGTGATTGCGGGAGGGAGAGTTTACGTGACGGCTGCGATTCCCCTGAAGTCGGTTGGGGAAAACACGATTCGGGATGGATCTAACGGCGAGGCGGTCGAAAATGAGGTTAGTGAATTTGATCTATGTATGTTGATCGTCGATTTAGACAGTGGTCGTCTTGTCAAACGTGTTTCCGTGATGGTTCAGAATGACGAGAGGCCATCTCGTATGCACGGTAAGAATAGCCATGCGAGTCCGACACCGATTGTTGATGGAGACCGCATCTTCGTGCACTTTGGTTATCAAGGAACTGCTTGCTTGACGCTGGATGGGGAGTTGCTGTGGGTGAATCGAGATTTGTATTTTCCTCCCACTCATGGAAATGGCGGTAGTCCAATCCTGATTGGTGGGAAATTGATCTTCACTTGTGATGGTGGGAAGGATCCGAACGTGATTGCTCTCGAAGCGGAGACCGGTGAAGTAGCATGGCGGGTCCATCGAGAGGTTGAGGCTAAAAAGACTTTTTCTTTTTGCACACCTTCAGTCATTAAGGTAGGTGATCGAGACTTGGTTGTTGTGCCGGGTAGTGACGTGGTGCAGGCCTTGGACCCAGTAACGGGTGAGGTGGTTTGGTACCTACACTACACAGGTTATTCAGTGGTCCCCAAGCCTGTTTCAGTTGCGGGTCTGGTTGTTCTTTCAACAGGTTTTGATCAGGCCACCATGTTAGCGATTGATCCCACCGGCACAGGCGATGTTACCGATTCAAAATTGGTTTGGGAAATTGATCGAAACATCCCTAAGACACCTTCGCTGATCGCTCATCAAGGATTGATTTACACCATTAGCGATGATGGGATTGCCCTGTGTATTGACGGAGCTAGCGGGGATTTGCTTTATCGAGAGCGTATTGGTGGTAATTATTCATCTTCACCAATTATCGCCGGCGACTATATTTACTTCACCAGCGAAACAGGGAAAACGACAGTTGTCCGAACTGGTGTTGATTTTGATAGAGTTGCGGAAAGTGATCTTGAAGAGAGGACGCTTGCAACGATGGCATTTTCTGAGGGTGCGATTCTGCTGCGCACGGATGAAGCCTTGTATCGAATTAGTCATTAGATTTGCGAATTCCATCGCGATACTCTAGCGGAGTGATTTCGCATTGACGCTTAAATTGTCGATAGAAAGTCGAGAGGTCATTGAATCCACATTCAAAGGCGATTGAGGTAACGGGTAGGTCCGTCTTTCGTAGTCGTCGCTTGGCATGCTCTACTGCCAGATAGCGAATGTGATTAAGCCACGTTCTGCCAGTTAACTGCTGAAAATACTTGGTGAATGTGCGACGTGGTATCCCGAGAGCGTGACAGGTTTGATCGATTGATTTTTCCTCAAAGAAATTAGCCGGCAAGTCTTCGACGTAGCGATTGATAATTGTGTAATCAGATCCTTCTGCGTTTGGGTTGCTCTTGCTCTGCCCATTGCGTCGAACCAGGATTTCTAAAATTCGTAATGCATCAGAGACGATGGAGAGAGATCGCTGAGAATTTTCTAGGGGTTGCTGATGTATCATGCGGCGCATTGCAGCTGCGATTCGATAAGTGAAATGTAAATCGCTGTGCCGCACGGTCACGGTGGCATGCTTTGCAATCGGTGGGTCGAAGCTCCATATCTGTTCAGAGATGCAACAGACGTAAAGGCTTGACGGGACCTGAGGGCCATCTTCGATTCGGTTTTTCACGTTGGGAGGCACGACGATTACGTCTCCAGATTTAAACGCAATTTTTTGACCACCGATAAAAAAAATCCCTCTGCCGTGAAGAACGTAAATCACCTTCATGAAATCATGCGTCCGCCAGTCCATGGTGAATTGTTCGCTATGGTGGCTTTCCAGCAGTAGGACCCCCCATTTAGGCAGGATTTCACTCAGTGCGCGGTCGGTTCGAGGGGGGCGATTCATGCCGTGCCCGATTTGCAAGTGTGGAATTGCGTCAAAATGCAAAGATATATCCGACTTTATTCATATACTGCACGTACATGCAAGTCAGTTGTCTGGTGTCGATCGGAAAGAAACGTGACAAGGTTTCTCGAGATCAAACCTTTGGAGAGAGAAAAGTGATTGAGCCAAGAACGCTCGTTGTTCCCAAGCGCGCGATACATGGGATTTCTGCCATTTTGTTGCCGGTAGCGAATCATTCGGTCGACTGGAGTGGGTTTGAGCAACATGTCGAGCGAACATTTGCTGCGGGTTTGGAGCCCGCTGTGAATATGGATACTGGTTATGCAAATTTAATTGAGGGCAGCATTCGAGCCGAGGTGCTGAATCGAACCAAGGCGATCGCAGACGGAAGGCGTTTTGTCGCCGGCGTATTTGTGCAAGATGCCCCTGATTCGGTGCTTGATCGAGAGTCGTACCTGCGTGGGATAGCAGAGGTCGAGCAGGCAGGCGGAACTCCCATTTTCTTTCAGTCGCATGGACTTATTTCTCAAGGCGATCAGGAGTTAGTTAGGGCATACCAGGATCTGGCTAGCAGTTGTGACTCTTTTCTCTTTTTTGAGCTTGCGAAGGTCTTCGCACCATTCGGCAAAATCTATGATCTCGAGGTCTATTCTCAGCTGATGCAAATTTCGAACGCCATTGGCGCAAAGCATTCCTCGCTTCAAAGATTGCCGGAATGGGAGCGACTGCAATTAAGAAATGAGAAGAGACCTGAATTTCGAGTCTTCACCGGGAATGATTTAGCAATTGATATGGTGATGTACGGCAGTGATTATCTGCTGGGTCTGAGCACCTTTGCGCCCGATGCATTTGCGCTTCGTGATGCATATTGGAGATCTGGGGATAGTCGTTTTTACGAACTTAATGATTTGTTGCAGTACCTAGGCTGTTACACCTTTCGAGCACCGACGCCAGCTTATAAACATTCCGCTGCAATGTTCTTGAAAATTCGCGGTTGGCTGACTTCTGATGAGACTTATGCAGGATCGCCTACACGCGGTAGTGCTGATAGAGAAGTGCTGATTCAGATTGCAGAGGATCTCGAAAAATTGCTTCGCGGAGATCTCGTATGAGTTATTCGCGGGTCGCAAGTTTTAAAACAGTGAATCAATTTCAGGATCGCCTTCGGGAACTGGATGCGTTGATTCCTCTCGATGCGGCAGTGGAGTCTGGCGCAGAATCTCCTTTGCAGCAATCCCTAGCGTGGGACGGTCGCGAGATCGGTAATCGCTTTTGCATTTTGCCAATGGAAGGGTGGGATGGAACACTAGATGGTAAGCCCAGCGATTTGACTTTTCGTCGCTGGAGAAGTTTCGGCGCAAGTGGGGCAAAGCTAATTTGGGGTGGAGAGGCCGTCGCGGTGCGACAGGATGGAAGGGCGAATCCGAACCAATTGCTGATTAATCAGAAGACGCTCAAGGATTTAGAGGGCCTGCGGTCGGTATTAATTGAGGAGCATGAAAAGTGTGTCGGTTCAGTCAATGATTTAGTCATTGGGTTGCAGCTCACGCACTCGGGACGCTACGCACGACCTCAAGTAGGGATTGGGCCCCTGCCCCGTCCTGTGCGACGTAACTCGTTTTTGGACCGACGTTTAGGAATCATTGATGACAGCGTTATCCTGTCGGACGATGATCTAAAGAGATTGATTGATGATTTTATTGATGCGGCAAAATTAGCAGAGCAAGCGGGGTTTGATTTCATCGATATCAAGCATTGCCATGGTTACCTTGGTCATGAGTTGTTATCCAGTTTTGATCGACCCGGTGAGTTTGGAGGGAGTTTCGAGAATCGTACGCGGTTTCTTCAAAGTATTGTGCAGGGAGTGCGTGCAGCCACGAGTCGATTAGGTTTGGCGGTACGCCTAAGTATCTTTGATTTTGTTCCGTTCCACGGCGGATCAGATGGCGTGGGAATTCCGGAGGAAACTCCGAATCCAGTCTTTTGCTTCGGAGGAGATTCGTCTGGCGTTGGCGTCGATTTGACCGAGCCGAACAAATTCATGAATCTACTGCGGTCGTTAAATGTGTCGCTGGTTTGCACCACCGCTGGCAGTCCTTATTACAATCCCCATATTCAGCGGCCGGCAATTTTTCCACCGAGCGACGGTTATCAGCCTCCGGAAGATCCGCTCGTTGGCGTCGCAAGGCAAATTCGGGCAACGCAAAAACTCAAAGAAGACAATGCTGATATGTTGTTCGTTGGCTCGGGCTACAGTTATCTTCAAGACTGGCTTCCAAATGTTGCCCAAGGTGTCGTTCGGCAAAAGTGGGTTGATTCCGTTGGTTTGGGCCGTATGGTGCTGTCTTATCCTGAATTGCCCCGCGATGTCTTGAGCGGCAAAGCAATGAGAAGGAAAAAGGTGTGTCGTACTTTTAGCGACTGCACCACCGCTCCACGTAATGGCATGGTTAGTGGCTGCTTTCCGCTAGATGATTTCTATCGATCGAGGCCAGAGCGAGAAAAACTTAAGGACCTCTAAGCTTTCTGCATCTGTCACCTGTGGTACGCTACGGTGGTAGCGAGGACAGAGCATTAGTCAGATAAACAGCTCATGTGGAAGGTCATTCGATTAGACAATCTGAGTTGACCTGGGGCAGGAAGCAATGCAGGTGCGATTGATTCGCGTGCAGATTGGTCAACAGCAGGGCACATTTTTGCTCACCAATTAGACAGGTTTGTCATGAATGACTCGGTAGAATCCATGCAGCGCGAAGCTGAACATTTTCGGCAGCGTTATCAATTGGTGCGTGACATGATAGGTCGTGTCATTGTTGGCCACGATGAGATTGTTCATGGTGTGTTGACCGCAGTTTTATGCGGTGGACATTGCTTAATCGAAGGTGTGCCGGGGCTCGGAAAGACGATGCTCGTGAAGACGCTTTCTAGTGTGTTAGATCTCGAGTTCAACCGCATTCAGTTCACGCCGGATTTAATGCCTGCTGACATACTCGGCACCAACATGATCGTCGAAGAGCAATCCGGAAAACGTCGATTTGAATTTCAGCGGGGTCCGGTTTTCACGCAGATCCTTTTGGCAGATGAGATCAATCGTGCGACACCCAAGACGCAGTCGGCCATGCTTGAAACCATGCAGGAGGGAACAGTCAGCGTTGGTGGTGAAATTTACAAATTGCAGCAACCCTTCTTTGTCCTAGCAACGCAAAATCCCATCGAGCAAGAGGGCACCTACCCCTTGCCTGAAGCGCAATTGGATCGGTTTCTATTCAAGTTAATAGTGCGATACAGTAGCCGAGATGAATTGAATGAGATTGTTCATCGTACAACCACTAACAATACGCCCAACGTCGATCGAGTGATGGACGGAGCAGAAATCTTAAAGTGGCAGTCGATGATTCGGCGTATTGTTATCGCTCCACATGTGCAGGACTATCTGGTGCGATTAACGCTGGCCACGCATCCTGATGGGGCTCACAGTGCTCCCATTACAAATCAATATGTCCGATGGGGGTCGAGTCCACGGGGTGCACAAACGCTGGCACTTACCGCCAAAGTCAGGGCTCTACTCGATGGCAGGTTCAATGTAAGTTTTGAGGATATTCGAAGAGTCTTCTTACCTGCGATGAGGCACCGCGTGTTGATGAACTTTGAAGCTCAAGCCGAGGGTGTATCTTCGGATCAAGTGTTATTGGATATTCTTGAGTTCGTCCCAGAGAAAGGGGATTGAGCAACCACCCACTTTGGCACAAAGGTCGCCAAAGTGAGCGATAATTTCCGTGGGGGCGCGTGTCGCCGCCGGCGACTTAATTGCTCATCAGAAGCGCTTTATTGAACCAGAATTACTTAAGGTTTTACCTTTTGTTCTTGGGGTCCAAGTTCTCGTTGATGTCCCCTTCTTTGAGGGTTGAAGCAACTCCATTTTCAGGAATTGGGCTTTTTGCAATCCATAGCATCGCGTTGAGTACTACCTTTCGGAACGATTCATTCTCCCAGTTGTCATGGAAGTGACCACCAGTGAAACCAAAGCCTCGACCTCCGCTAGGACGTTCGATGGTCCACATCATCGCTTCAGCGCGACCCTTGGAAGCTTGAATATGTGGATACGGCCCTTTTGGGTAAACATAGGGCCCATTTCGCACCGCATCAGATGGTGAAGCAACAAGTATTGGAACAAACTTCAAACCTTCAGTAGTCGCTGCTTCATTTCCGCTAAGGTCGGATACGAAACGCATGTTGAAATACCATTCATCCTTGATCTGAAACGGCTTTACACCGTTGGAAATTGGATGATTTGGCATCGATGTGAAGACGGGCTCCCAGATTGGGTTGCAGGAGTGCATGTGTTCGTAATGCCCACCAATCCACTTTTGGAATTCTTTCCCCGCCTGCTCAGGAACAATTTCTACTCCATAGTGCATGAATCCCAAGCCAACGCCTTTCTCGGCCAACTGGTCAATCAAAGCTAATCGACGACCATTTTCTTGGACTACTTCATGACGTCCCCCGCCATCCATGTAAAAAATAATGGCATCCGCATCGTTCAAGATCGATTCATTCTCTGGCCATCCATTGAGACAGTAAGTGACATCAATCTCTGTGTTTTGTTTGAGGCACTTAGTGAGCAGTTGAACACCTGCGTTAAACTCGTGCATTCGCGGTGGGTGCGAGGGTTTTCCTGCAATAAGAATCAGTTTTTTATTCGCTGCGTAGGAGTTTGATGCGCAGACGATGTACATCAGCGTAAGTAACGCAGTGGTGCATAATCGCATTTAAATAACCTATACCGGTGTTGAGTTTGGGTGTTGTTGCTACTGCCAAAGTCGCTCTGCTGTTTGGTTTTCAGCGATCGGGAGTTTACCAGTTTTTGACACCGCCGAATTCATTGTGAGAGCGAAATAAAAAACACATGCCGTTCATACGTGACGTTTTGTTTTGGGAAGATGATCAGATTGTATTTTCCAGCAATGTCGCGAATCGTCGGCAGTCCAAGGGTGACTTATCTGAATTTGCTCGAGCCTAAGTACGAACTCTTCAATTGAATGAAATCGATCTTCCGGATTTTTTGCCATGCATTTGATGATTAAATTCGCAACGTCATTCGGCACGGGCTCCCCTCTCCGAGTGGTCGGGTCAATCGGTTGTTGATTGGCGATAAGTGTGAATAGCGATTCAGTATCCGATTCAAAGAATGGTGTGGATCCAGTGATTAGAAAATAAGCAACACAACCGAGTGAGTAGATGTCGGCGCGTTGATCAACTTGGTCGAGATGATGGAATCTTTCTGGAGCCATGTACATTGGTGTTCCCGACCATCTGGCCATAGGTGATCGATAATACTCAAGCGTCGGAGTAATCGGCTTCGAAAGTCCGTAATCAAAAAGAACGGCCCAGTCGCCAACGGCCTGATCCAACGACAGCATGATATTTTGTGGTTTGATATCGAGATGAAGGAGTCGTTTCTGATGGGCTTCGGAAATTGCCTCGCAAACCTGCCGAATGATAAATAGCACGCGTCCAATGGGTTGATGCCCGCTTCGGTCAACCACTTCTTGCAGCGTCAGGCCGCGCAGGAATTCCATAACGCAGTAGGATTCACCATCTTCTGAGCGACCGTAGTCATAGATTGTCACGCTGTGAGGGTTACTTAGAGAGGCCGCCAACCGAGCTTCGCGATCGAAACGTAGTTGATCTTCTTTGCGTTGGGTTCCACCGATCATCACTTTCAATGCTGTTTCTCGTCCCAGTTGCCGATGGTTAGCTCGAAAAACCATTCCCATTCCGCCCGTGCCAACTTCTTCAACTACCTCGTATCGGCTAAGAGGGTGGACAGCGGCACGTTCCGCAGCGGTTGCGCGGGCGAGAAACGCTGCTGCCGTTGTGACCGAGAGAAATAAAAGGGTGCCTAGACCGATGAAGCTTGCTTGCACGATTCTGACCGTGGCGAAAGCTTGACTAGCCGGGCGTTCAACGATAATCCCAATTTTTGAGTCGCCATTCCAACGCCAAGAACCGACAACTTCGATCCCCGCATAATTTCGATAGGGTTGTATATCGACTGCACTTTGTCCGCCGCAGACGCTCTTGGCTGCTTTGGTCAGGGGGAAATTGCTTCGAGAAGATAACTTTGTGTCCGACGACTTAATGGGTTTACCCGGATCTGCAACGCGCAGAGATGCCGCTATTCCTTCCACGGTCACATCAAGTCGTTTTGATGATGCGAGTGTCGCGGCGCGTGGGCTTTCAGTTAACATCGTTCCCGTTTCATCGACCGCATATGCATCCAGGTTACCCGCATTAGCAATGTCAAAAAACATTCTGCTGAATTCTTGGTGCATTCCGATTCTCGTTACCAAGATGATCGCCAAGATTGCATCGTTATCATCTCGAACTGCCGTCAAGATTCCCATTTCGGTTGGGCTTGGCTGTTCTTGATCTGATTCTGAAAGTCTCATTGGGCCAAAGATGACCCTCTCGTCCTTCTCTGCGCGGCCGAGCCACGATTGGATGTCACGCTGAGTTTGCAGGTTTTTACTAGCGATCCCCGAGAGATTTGTGCAGAGAAACTGGTAATCTGATCCCCAGATAGCAAAATGAACATCATTGATTCCAGACAAGCGGTCCAGCTGGATTCCGATCAACTCAACAAGCGATGTGTTGAGGAGCCGTTTGCCTCCAGTATCAGTGCTGGGTTTAATCAGTTCACGAATGGTGGATTGAATAGCAGGTTCGCGCGTCCATGATTCGACTAGATGGGATTTATCCGACAAGAATCGCCTTGCAGCGTGTGCGACACTATCCGAAACTCCCCGCATCTCATCTCGCACCGCCTGTTTCATGGTTTTGTTGACCTGATAGTAGGTCAATAGGCCAATCAGTGCTGTCGGTAGCAATGCCGTTATCCAAAGCCACGCGTTATTCCTGCGTCTTGTTTTTTTAGCTTGAGATTTAACGAGAAATGAGCTTGCGATCCGGTCTGTGGTCGGTGCGTTGAAGTGCTGAGGTTGGTTCTTTTCTTGATCGCTACTGTTTGGCTCTATTTGACCCGAATTAGCCTGATCATTCAAGGAATGTTGACCCGCTGTCGATCGTTCGGCGATGACGTATCGAAAGGTACTCGGGTTGGATCCTTCTTGTTTCGCGTTAGTCGGATCATGCTCATCCAATAGAGAGGTGAGTTCAAGGTAGATTTCATCTGGCTGCTCAATTCGCACTTTAGCGAGGTATTCTTCCTGTGCTTTTTCGTCGAGATTTGTAGCAATAAGAAAAAGTTCTCGAACAGTATTGAAGTGCTCAGGTCTCATGATGGTCATCAATTCCCAAGTTTGAGTTGTTGGGTTTTGAGCAACCTTCAGTGGAATCGAAAATCTCCTTCTTTAATTCTCTACGAATCCAAGCTCGAGCCATTGACCAATCCTGTTCGATCGTTCGAAGACCTAAGTCGAGTTCCGATGCAATTTCGCTCATGGTGAGACCACCGAAGAAACGCAATTCAACAATCTTCGCTTGCCTCTCATTCAAAGCCGCTAGCAGATTAAGCAGATCGTCCAAAGCAACAATGTCCTGATCTTCATTGAGTCGAAATGTCAACTCATCATCAAGTGATCTTTGCTGCCAGCCCCCACCACGTTTCAGTGATTGCACTTTTCTTGCGTGGTCAACCAAGATTCGCCGCATCACTGTTGCGCCCACAGCAAAGAAATGCGTTTTACCTTTCCAAGTTATCTTGGATTGATCAACCATTCGGACGTATGTTTGATGAACGAGCGATGCCGAACTCAAGCGGCTGCGAGCTGGTTCGTTTTGCAGGTATTTGGAAGCTAGGCGACTAAGGTCATCATACAACTGGATAAATAAGCGATCGGTTTGGCGATCTTTATCTCCGTCGCTACCCGTCAGTAGATTCCCGATCGATTTCATTTTGCCTGGTCATGACTGGTGGGTTGTAGAATGCCCTGTCGACTGAAAATCCGTAGATTGTTGGTCCAAGCAGCTTTCGGGCGACGAGCCACGAGTCCCGAGTTGGTCTATTCTACGTCAAGTGCATTAAGACACAGAAAATATTTTGAGTGCGATCAAGCGGAAACGTTGCTGTTCCTGTCAGACTGATAGCACTGGAGGTGAAGTTTGAAGCCGGACACGTAGTCGGGTAACTTCTCATTCTGATGAGTACGATCTGGAACTCCTGATCAATTTCATCCGTTTTATAGATGATCAGGAGTTGCCTGGATCGGCTTGTGTTTCTGCTTCTGTCTCCTCAACCAAGCTTTCATCTGGAGTCTCGTTGGATTCACTCTCTGTGTTCTGAGAATCTGCTTCGCTGTCAGATGTCTCGTCATTCGAGTTCAAGATCGATTCTAGTGCATCCTCCGCTGGGCCCTTGCTATCGGTGGATTGATCGGTGGGCTGATTAAATCGAAGTGGTGTTCCGCTGAGCGTGTCTCGTTCATCCGATGGTGGAAGCGGAGCAGCTGATCTCGCAGACGTCCCATTTCCCAGAAATGGCCAAAAACCAAGGTCAGGTGCTTTACCCAAAGCCAAAAGAATCAATCCTGCTAAGGGTAGTGACAGTAGTCCACCTAGAACGATCCCAATGAACGAGCCAATCCCGGTGGATTTGCTATTGGCCTGTGGGCGATGTTGGGTGAATTCTGGAGGAGACCCAGGGTTCGACTGTGAGTTCTCCCATCCATCAGATATCCCTTCAGGAGTTTCGGAAGCTTGATAAGCCTCGGCATTTGGGTCGCTAAGATTTGTATCTTCGGGATCAAGACCTACCTGATCGCTTAGGCGAGAGAAATCAAAGCCTGTTGATTGCTGACTTGGAAGCGATTCCGTGTCGAATGCATTCATCGATCCATCAGTTGTTATCGCTCCATCCGTTGAGAAGACAATCAGCTCAGGCGGTAAAGACTTCACCGCATCTTTGAATGCAAATTGTTCGGAGCACCATGGACACTGCACCGTCGCATCGGTCGGTATTGCTTTGTCAGAGATAAGGTATTGCTCGCCACAATGTGGGCACGAAGAGATGGTCATGATTAGGGATGCAAATAGTGGTGGTGTTTAGCAGTTTTTTTACAACTGACTCGGAAATTTTAACCCAAAGTGATCGCCCAGTTAGAGGTCATAGAGAGTCTCGAGCTTTTCACTGAGATATTGCACTAAGTATTTCGGGGATAGAGAAATACCAGTGGATCTCTGAACCATCTGATCGCTATTGAGGCTGCGGCCATGTTTGTGAATCGCTTCCCGTGTCCAAAGGAGTAGCTCCTCAAAAGAACCGTTAGTTATCTTTTGTTCCAAATTCGAGATTGAATTCTGGGCGGAGTGAAAGAGCTGAGCGGCGATCAGATTTCCAATGGTGTAAGTTGGGAAATAACCAAATAGTCCCGCACTCCAGTGCACGTCTTGGAGAACACCGTTTCTCTCAGAATCAACTCTCACACCAAGGTCTGAGTGGTATCTCGCATTCCATTCGTCTTGAACATCGTTAACATTTAGATTCCCGTCTATGAGTTTCTTTTCGATGTCATATCGGATGATGATGTGTAGGTTGTACGTAGCTTCATCAGCCTCAACGCGGATGAGGCTCGGGTAAACATCGTTGGCGGCAAAGTAGAGTTCTTCTGCTGTCGCGTGAGAATATTGATCAGGAAAAGAGTCCTTTAATATCGGTGTGATCCACTGCCAGAATGATTGGCTGCGACCTACTTGGTTCTCCCACATTCTGGACTGTGATTCATGTATCCCTAGAGAGCAATAAGATCCATAAGGGAGACCAAACTCAGCGGGGTCAAGGCCTTGCTCATACATGCCGTGGCCTGCTTCATGCATAGTGCCAAACAAGCCCGTGGCAAGGTCTTGAGGGTCATAACGCGTTAGAATGCGGCAATCGTGTGGACCCAATGTGGTGCAAAACGGGTGAGATGTCTCGTCTAATCGACCGCGTTTGAAATCAAACCCGATAGCCGCAGCTACATCGCGGCTGAGCTGCCTTTGAATCGGTACCGACAATGCTTGTTGAAACAGTTCGCGTTTCGGCCGTTTTTCAGACCCTTGTATTTTCTTGATTAAATCAACCAGTGGATGGCGTAGTTGATTGAATAGCTCATCGATTTGTTCAACCGTCGCATCCGGTTCGTATTCATCGATCAACGCTTCGTATCGTGTTCGCTGGGTGTCTTCCCTGAGTCGATCTCCAACCTCACGTTTCAGCGACACGATCTCAGCTAAGATCGATTCGAATTCTTCAAAGCAATTGTTTCTGCGAGCAGAGTCCCACGTTTGTTGGCCTTTTACAGTGAGCTTTGCAGAGCGTTCAACGATGGCCGTTGACAACTTAATGTCGCGTTGAAGATCTCGGTACAGCTGTGAGACTGTAATTGAGGTGCGATCCGGTTCGTATTTTGAATCGATGTTTTGGAAAAGTTCTTCGAGATAATCGCGATACTTGGGTTCGGTGCGTTTTTGATGTGCGAGGCCTCGCAAGCATGAGACTTGATCTGCTCGGTAATCTCCCGCCGAAGCGGGCATGCCGGTGCGTTCATCCCACTCAAGCAAATCAGCTGAAGAATGAAGTAAAGCGGCTTGCTGCGCGTTCTGGCAAACGTACTGAAATGCTTGGCTGTCCGTCATGGTGTCTTAATAATAATTGAGTGTGTTTCTATGGATTCGACTGAAAGGATTCGGGCATAAGAATCTTTGTGGGAAGCTATTTTTGGATCGATTAATGCAGCGATAAACTTATTGCTAAACGATCAAATGTTCTGGTTTACTGCAAGACTGTTCCCACTCACGACGCGTTTCCCTTAGTCCATAGGTGCAAAGTTCGTATTGGTGACTTAAGCATTGAAGGACTTGCTTGCTGGGTTGCTCTCCTTCTGGTGTTATTTTTGAAGCGAGTGCGTAACAATATTTTCCGTGCTGTGTAAGATTTCTGAGCCAACCGGAGGTGTGACGTTGCTTGGGTTTCTCCACGCTTTCGGGGTACACACCTGCATAAAATAAGGTGTAGTCTCCGATGGCCTGATACAGATTGCGACGTCTACGGCTCCCACTCTTTTCTGCTTCATCCATGAGGTGAAGAAGTTTTATTGCCGAGTAATGCGCTTGGCCGCTGGGAACTGGAATCGCATCGGTTCTAATGAATTGGATGAGCAATCCAGTGAGATAATTAACGAGTTCAATGTTGGCGATTCCCATTTTCGTCAGAAACACCGATTCATTGATTCCAGTCAGGAATCGACTCAATAATGAAGTCGAATTGAATTCTGTCGCTTGATTTGTCATCGATACCAATCTCCAAACAGCCGATCCTGCTTCGTTATTTTGGCAATCGATGAAAGTTGGGAACAGGCGAATGTTTCCTTTTTGCAACACTTTCGCAAAATTGGAGTTCTTCCGTGGTGTAGCTGCAATATTTTGTTCAGCGCTGGCTTTTCGCAAAAATCGCTGGTGGGTTTTTCGTCGAGCCGGAAAAACTTGGATTATGCTGTTCCAACGGAAATATTTTTGCAATCGATAGTGAGTATGTAGACGTGCGACTAGCTTCTTCCTTCTTTGTGTTGTTGTGGATTACAACACTTACGCTTTCAACGCAGATTCACTCGCAAAATCTTGATACCAGACCGATCAGCGGGCTCCGCGATATTCGCGCCGGCGCCTACGCTTTGACGGGAGGCACGGTGGCCGTGCGACCCGGAGAAGTGGTGTCCCCAGCGACAGTTTTGATTTTGGATCAGCAAATCGTTGAAGTGGGCAAAGATATTGTCATTCCGGATTTCTATCAGCAGATCGACTGCACCGGAAAGCATATCTATGCCGGTTTCATTGATGCATGGAGTGAGCAAGAGGTCGGATTTCCCGGGACAGCAACAAGCTACTGGAACCCAAATATCTCTCCACAAAGATCCGTTGCTGAATCAATCTCAGAATCGTCAGATGCAGAAAAGCTACGACAACAGGGTTTTGCCGCGAGATTAGTTGCGCCACGAGGTGGCATCATCAAAGGTGCTAGCCAAGTTTATCTGCTCGGTGGAGTGAAGCGATCACATCAAGCACTCAAGAGTGCGCGTTGGCAACATGCACAATTAACGGTGCCAAGGTCGGGTCCGCGCGTCGAGTATCCCAATTCACCCATGGGCGCAGTCGCCTTACTTCGGCAAGCGTTTTACGACGCAAAATGGTATGCGGAGTCATGGAAGTCGCATCGTGCTGATGTGACCCAGGCTGCGCCAGACTTTAATGCGTCGCTTGAAGTTCTGGCCGAGGACATGAGGGTGACTCGGTTTGTATTTGATGCACCCAACGAGCGGATGGCGCTAAGAGCGGATCAGCTTGCGCGTGAGTTCGCATTGCAAATCGCTATCAGGGGCTCCGGCCGCGAATATCGAGATGTTGAATCAATCGCGGCGATGAATCGCCCCCTATTAATCCCAATCGATTTTCCCGATGCACCCAGTGTGCATGACGCACAATCGCGTGAATCAGTGTCGCTGCAGGATTTAATGCACTGGGATCTCGCGCCGACCAATCCAGCGGTTCTCCAACAATCCGGCGTCACGATCTGCATCACAACGGATGGCCTAGATGACCTGTCCGCGTTCTTAAAGAATCTTCGACGTGCGATGGATTGCGGACTGAATCCAGATCATGCTCTGGCGGCCCTCACAACAGTCCCCGCCGAACTGCTAGGTCTTGAAAATCAACTGGGTTCGATTGAGAAAGGGAAGATTGCCAACCTTGCCATTTTTGATAGTGAGTTCTCTTCGCACCAATCCACTTTGCGCGAGTGTTGGATTGCCGGTGCTCGTTATCAGCTGACAGGTGATAGCCAAACTCGCAAAGGAACACCGTGGTCAGGAAATTGGGAGACGAATCTGTCGGTAGCCGATAAGAGTGTTCGTCTTGGGATCAAGTTGGAATCAGTAGATGGCAAGGTGACAGGATTTATCGAATCGATTCCTGAACCGTTAAGGAAGGAGGGTGATTCTGACGCGAAGCCCAGTGGCAAGAAAAAGAATCGACGAAAGGCGAAGAATCAGATTGAACTTAAATCTGTTAAGGTGGAGCGGGACCGTTTGAGTGCTACCTGCGATCTGAGTTCGCTGGGATTTGGATCTGAATCTGGTGTTTGGTTGGTAACCATTGTTCAAGCCGATCAGTCGGATGCAACGAGCTCCTCGGCGAATCTCAATCGGATTGCTCTCTTATATTTGCAGACTCCAACGGGTGATGAGCAAGTAGCTCAGTTGCTGCCATCGACAGAGGAGAAAAGTGATCGGCAGAATGATGATGCTGATCCCAGTGCCTCGAACCCGAAAGGTGACGCGAGTCCAAAGGAATCCGTTACTCAAAGCAACCGGCCAGCGGATACACCCATTTTCTATCCTCTTGGGGCCTACGGCTTGGAAAAACCTGTTCAGAAGCAGGAACCGGTGGTGTTACGAAATGCGGTGTTATGGACGTGTGGTCCGGAAGGCATTCTTCAGCAGGCTGACGTCTACATCCGAGATGGTCTCATCGCTGCAATTGGTGAGGAATTAGACGTACCCCAAGGCACTCAGGTCATTGATTTAAAGGGCAAGCATGTCTCGCCTGGGTTGATTGATTGCCACTCGCACATGGGAACCGATGGTGGCGTCAATGAGTCGGGGCAGGTCGTGACTTCTGAGGTTCGAATAGGCGATTTCATTGACAACAGTGACATTAATATCTACCGGCAATTAGCCGGTGGATTGACGGTGGCCAACATCTTGCATGGGTCGGCAAATCCAATCGGTGGCCAGAATCAGGTGATCAAATTGAGATGGGGCGACTCCATGGAGGGCCTCAAGATGGATCAGGCTCCACCGGGAATCAAGTTTGCGCTCGGCGAAAATGTCAAAAGAAATCAGGGGCGTTACCCAAACACAAGGATGGGTGTCGAGCAGATCCTGAGAGATCAGTTACTTGCAGCTAGAGAATATGAATCGCGTTGGCGAGAGTGGAGATCTGGAGATCGTCAGGGAATGCCTCCGCGAGTGGACTTGCAGTTGCAAGCGCTCTCTGAAGTGCAACGCGGCGAACGATGGATCCACTGTCACAGCTACCGGCAAGACGAGATCGTTGCAACGCTGGGAGTGCTTGAGGAATTTGGTATCCGCATTGGTACGCTGCAACATATTCTTGAAGGCTATAAGGTTGCGGATCGCATCAAGCAGCACGGAGCAATGGCGTCGGCTTTCTCCGATTGGTGGGCTTACAAATTTGAGGTCTTTGATGCGATACCTTACAACGGATCCATCATGCATGATCAGGGCGTGGTGGTTTCGTTCAATAGTGACGATCGTGAGCTCGCTCGCCACTTGAACACTGAAGCAGCCAAGGCAACCAAGTATGGTGGAGTGCCAGAGGAAGAAGCGTTGAAGTTTGTGACACTCAATCCGGCGAAGCAACTTCGCATTGACAGCCTGGTTGGATCAATTGAAGTGGGTAAGCATGCTGATTTGGTTGTTTGGAGCGGAAGACCACTCTCGACGTTAACGCGTTGTGAGCAGACGTGGATTAATGGGACAAAGTATTTTGACATCGTCCAAGACCAGCAACTGCGAGAACGTGACCGATCCCTGAGGTCTCGCCTCATTCAGAAAGCAATGAAAAGTGAGCCTGCCGGGAGTGTTGCCGTTAAGCGGGTGCCCGAGGAGGATCGTTGGGTTAGGAAAGATATTTATTGTGCGGTCCATGGCGGCCTTCGACACGAAACCAATGTTCAGGGAGCGCAAGAATGAAACGATCAGATCACATGCTGGGCATCAAGCATCATCGCGATTCATCTCAGGGGCATCTTGGGGTGACTTTCAGTCACTTGGCCAATCGATGCAAGCGACTTGGACAGGCGATCATCATCTTGGCTTTTTTGATTAATACTCGTGTGTTTGCCCACGATCAAATTCCGGGTCAGCCGCAAAAGCGTCCGATTGCGATCCGCAATGCAACAATCCATCGCATCGACAAGCCAATCCTAGAAAACGGGACCGTTGTATTCGACCGAGGGAAAATTGTTGCGGTCGGACAGAACGTGAAGCTGCCCAAGAATGTTTTGGAAATTCAAGCAGAAGGAAAGCATGTCTACCCCGGGCTGATTGATTCACTCACTGACCTAGGTCTGCGAGAAATTTTAGCGGTGGAAGAAACCGATGATCGGAGAGAGTTTGGTCGTGAAAATCCCAATGTTAGATCTTGGGTTGCGGTGAATCCCGATAGTGAACTGATACCGGTCGCCAGAGCTGGAGGTGTATTGGTCGCAATGACGGCACCGAGCGGGCCATTCATTCGAGGGCAGTCTGCGGTCATTCAATTAGATGGATGGACGGTGGAGGAGATGATGTTGAGTGGTCCTGCCGGATTGTTTGTTGATTGGTCGTCCGTGCATCCTCGCGACAGTAATGACTCCAAGCGACGTCAAGAACGTGAGCGTCGATTAGAAGAATTGGATGAGCTGTTGAGGGCTGTCAAACTCTATGCAAAGGGTCGTCAATCGTCTGAGGACTTCGTCACAAACGTTCGCCTAGAGAGCCTTGTGCCGGTAATCAATCGAGAAATGCCGCTGATCGCGCATGCGGATCGCCAGTCCGAGATCGAATCGGCTGTGACTTACGCGGCCTCTCAGAATCTCGATTTGATCATCTATGGAGGTTACGATGCGGAGAGATGTTCCGAACTCTTGAAGCAATATCGCGTACCGGTGATCATTGCATCGACATATCGATTGCCACTGCGAAGAGACGATCCCTACGATCACGCTTACACGTTGCCTTCAAGATTGAAGCGAGCAGGTGTGGCCTTCTCGATCGGTGGACCTGGCTTGAGTGGCCCTGGTGGGTCAGCGAGTGCGCGGAACTTGCCTTATCACGCCGCAGTTGCCTCGGCATTTGGCTTGAGCGAGGAGCAAGCGGTTGAGGCGATCACGCTTTCAGCTGCGAAGATCCTGAAGCTTGAAGATCGCATTGGGTCCATCACTCCAGAGAAAGATGCAACCTTGATTATCGCTGATGGGAACATTCTCGAAACAGAAACGAATGTTGTCGAAGCATACATTCAGGGACGAAAGGTTGACCTGGGCAGTCGCCACAAGATGCTCAATGAAAAATACCTGAAAAAGTACTCGAGCCGTTAAGCCGTGTACCAACTAAGGATGCACCTTCATTGATTCGATGATGATTGCTTACCGCGATTTCGTCTAAGTTGCCCACAGGCAGCATCGATTTCACTGCCTTTTCGTTGTCGAAACTGCACGTTCACTCCACCATGTTCCAGAATCTGACGAAAGTCGGCAATCGATTTCTTGGTTGGCGTGACGTATGGTAAGCCCTGCACTGGGTTATAGGGGATCACGTTTAGAAGCACGTTGCGTTTACGCAGCAAGTGAACCAATTCTCTCGCTTCATCATTCGAGTCGTTAACGCCTCCCAAAAGAACGTACTCGAACGTCAGTCTGCGTCCACTACTTTCGAAGTAACGATCAGCCGCGTCGAGTACAGCGTCGATTCCGATCTTTCGGTTCACCGGTACCAGTTGGCTTCGAAGTGTATCGTTGGGCGCGTGCAAGCTCACCGCTAGGTTGTAGGGAATGCTGCTCTCACGCAATCGATCAATCGCAGGCGGTAATCCCACGGTGCTGATGGTGATGCGGCGCGGACTAATTCCGAGTCCCTTGGGATCCTTGGCGACCGACAGCGCGGCCAATACACGGTCCAGGTTCGCGAGTGGCTCACCCATGCCCATCATCACAACATGACTGAGACGTTCCTGTTCCGGAAGCCTATCCTGCAATAACAACATCTGCTCAAGAATTTCTCCTTGCGTCAGATTTCGATCCACGCCATCCAGACCACTTGCGCAAAACACGCAACCCATCGCGCACCCGACTTGACTGCTGACACAAATACTTCGTCGGTTTCCGTCTCTCAGTAACACACACTCCACTTCCCCGCCATCCGGAAGTCGAACAAGCAGCTTGTCAGTGCCATCGGGAGAAGTGACGGTTGCTTCAGATTGAGTTACATAGATTCGGAAGTTCTCTTCCAATTCTTGTCTCAGCGACTTCGGAAGGTCGCTCATTTCAGAAAAAGTGTGGACTCTTCGCTGAAAGATCCAGTGGAGGATCTGCCCGCTGCGAAATTTTGGGTGTCCTTTGGATACCAGCCAATTGGTTAAATCCTCAGCGGAGAGGTTAAGCAGGTGCTGCTTTTGAGGATCTGCCGATTGCGTCTCCGAGGAAACCGCTTTTTGGATCGTTGGAAGGTTCAAAGTAGAAAATGCTGAATAAGAAGAACTTGAGGGTGTATTGCCTGCACCGAATTCGACCACGGGGTGTCGCCAACGGTACCGAGGTTTGCGTACGATGGGAGCCAAGAAGGATCATTTCCCTAGACTGACTCATCACCGATCACTGAGTTTAACAATGAATAAGACAGAAGTAGAGGCGCAATCATCCTTGAATCGTTTCATCGCGCTCACAGCGATTCCCGGTAGCAGCGGTAATGAATCTGACGTCGCTGCCGAGATTGTCAATCAGTTGGTCGCCGCGGGAGTCGAATCGTCACAAATCGCGTATGACGGCGCTGGCGAGCGAACTCGGAGAAATGGAAATTGTGGCAACCTCGTTGTCACCTTGCCTGGAAACGGTAGCGGCCCACGAACTCTCCTTTCTGCTCACATGGATACCGTGCCAATTTGTGTCGGCAGCCAGCCAGTGATTGACGGTGATTGTGTCCGCAGTGCAGTGGACACCGGCTTGGGAGCTGATGACCGCGCTGGATGTGCTGCGATCCTGACAGCAGTTGTCGAGAGACTGAAGCGGGGTGATGAGAATTATCCACCCGCCGTGATCACGTTTCTGATTCAGGAGGAAGTGGGGCTCGAAGGTGCGCGTCATCTCGATGTGGATAAGGTCGGATCGGTGGATCGAGCGTTTAATTTCGATGGAGGGACTGTTGAGAAATTGACCACGGGGGCCATTGGTGGGGAAAGGATTAAAATTCGACTCCACGGTGTGCCGGCGCATGCAGGTGTTGCTCCTGAAAAAGGAGCGAGCACGATCGTGATGGCTGCACGCGCCATCGCGGAACTCGATGCTAATGGCTGGCTCGGAAAAGTTGAAAAAGATGGCCGCTTCGGAACCTCCAATGTTGGTGTGCTGCAAGCGGGTGATGCGACGAATGTGATTACCCCACTTGCGGATCTCGCGGCAGAGGCGAGAAGCCATGACCCAGAAATGCGCATGGAAATTGTGTCTGCGATCAGAAGTGCTTTCGAGCGTGCGGCGTCTGAAGTGAAAAACGATGAAGGTGTTGCTGGGACGGTTGAGTTTGAGTCGCATGTTGATTACGAATCATTTTGTCTGCCTAGTGATCATCCATCCATTGAGAAAGCTTCCGAAGCGGTGCGAATGATTGGCCGCGAGCCGTTCCAAGAGATTTCAAACGGAGGATTGGATGCTAACTGGCTTTTCCTGCACGGCATCTCCGCAGTCACCATTGGATGCGGGCAGAGAAACATACACACTGCCGATGAAACGCTTGATATCGCGGATTACCTCGATGCATGTCGCATTGCCACTTGGTTGATTACCGATGGATCAAATCAGTAGGACGGAGAATCGATGGTGAATGAAGATCAGGAACTATGCCTCTGCTTTCATGTGTCTCGCCGCAAAGTCATGCAATTCATTCGTGTGAACCGACCCAAGTACGCTAGCCAGTTGTCAGAGTGCTACGGCGCAGGAACCGGCTGTGGGTGGTGTCGACCCTATCTACGAAAGTTGATGGAACAGGCCAATCCAGAAACCGCGGAAATACCCGACGCGGAAGAATATGCTTCTCAGCGTGCCGCTTACCGATTGAAGAAAAAAGAGGCTTAGCGGCGATGGGTGTTTACCATGCGAGTGTGCTCGGGAAATACTGCTGAATTAACGACTCGTAGTACGGTTTCAACTCTTCGACATTAGGACGCTGGTCACTCTTTGAGTACAAGTCGTATTCATTAAAACGTTGGACCCACGGAAAATAATGTTCGTCTTTTGCGTTAAAGAATCGTCGATACTCATTCTCTCGATGAGCGGCGTAAAATGAGTGGTACCGAATCATGTAAAGTGCTTCGATCGGTAGGTGGTTCTTCACAACGTGATACAAATACTCATCGTGGCCCCAAGACATGATGATCTGATCCAGTCCGATTCTTTCTCTGTAAATACCTCGTTCGGTTGAGTAAACGGGGTGATGCCAGTCAGGGTTTTGTTTAAAAAAGTCATAGTAGACAATGCTTTTTGCATACTGACATCCGACGGGAAAAGTGTCACCCACCACTGCCCATTGGGGTTCTCCCATCAGACAGAGGATCTTTCCAAGGTCATGAATGAGACCCGTTAAGACAAACCAGTCAGGGTGCCCATCGGCGCGAATTGATTCAGCGGTCTGTAGCAGATGTTCGATTTGCGACAGATCGGTATCAGGATCACTGTCGTCCACCAGTGTGTTCAGGTATTCCATCGCTTCCCAAATACCCATTCGACGCTGAGTGAGACTCAGGTATTGGTTGCGTTTCTGCTGAACAAAATCATACGTTTGAAATTGATGGTTGAGTCGATAGAAGTCTTTGACTGAGGATCGAGCTTCGGCATCGTAGTCACGAAATGCTTCTCTCGTCTTATGCGGTTCACCGTTGCAATTGCGATCTCCATTGACCTCAAGTTTATCCGTGTTTGAGGTTGGTTTTGGATATCGCGACTGCAGATCTGACTCCCATTCATCTAGATGTTTCATCGGTTCATTGCGGGCTTGATTACTGGATTGATTCTAGTCGTTGATCATTTGGCTGATCTGCTTACGCACCGGCTACATCAGTTGCCTTGTAGATCACTTCGGCTCTCTTGAAGCCGATGCGTTCGTAAAGTCTGATTGCGGCGGTGTTGTCGGTGGTGACTTCGAGATGCATCCGGCGGAGACCGATGCTTTTGAAACCCCTCGCAGCATGTTGAATCAACAGAGATCCCAGCCCGTGACCGCGATAAGTTGGTGAGATGCCGATGTTCTGAATGGCTCCCCATCCATCGATCTCTAAACCTTGGATGGTTCCTACGGCTAAGGGCATTTTGCTAACTGGGTCACGGTATCGGCAAAGCCATGTCGCTTCGGGGACAAAATTTGACCGTGATGTGATTTCCCTCATCAATCTCAGGCAGCCATCTCGTCGGCCCAAGCAGGGGAAGAGGTTGACATCCATCTCATTCTTGAAGCTTTCGTGCTTGGCCGAGGCGTGTTCGCCAATCAGTTCGCTTGAGAACGGGATCATCTCAAAGCCGGGCGGGATGCTTGAGACCTGCAAACCGGACTGATCAAAATTGAGTTCCATTCGGAATCGTTTGAAATAGGTTAGACCCAAGTATTCAGTCTCCGCTGCAAGTCCGCGATTGAATTGCAATGATTGGCTATAGGTAGATCGGTTGATTTGCAGATGCAAGGTGCCAAATTCTGTCCAAATATTGACATTGGAAAAGGAAGCCCTTGATGTACCAAGTTTAGCACGCTGCGAAAGCTAAAGTCTGAAACGAAGCAAAACCGTTCCTCTAAAACGGTAAGTGAAGCGTCTCGAATCGCGGATAGAGCATAACTAGGTAATGAATTTGCGTGCGGGTGGGTAAGAGAAGCCAATAAAACTGTTTTTAGCGAGTAAAAGATCGGTGGAAACGGACACTTGAAGTGGAAACTACCCGTGGACAAGCGGGCGATCCTTACTAAAATTTGACACAACGCATCCGTAGCTCAACTGGATAGAGCATCGGTCTTCGGAACCGAGGGTTGGGGGTTCGAATCCCTCCGGGTGTACTCTTTTCAATCTGCGAACTCGGCCCGCCACGCAAGTTCGCTCTCTGGGCCATTCCGCTAAGCCCGCAAAAATCGCCATGTTTTGCGGTGTTTTCAAGAACACCATCGGTCTTGGAGTCTCTA
>JAKMEW010000470.1 GCA_022425745.1 Rubripirellula sp. | reverse complement strand
ACGCGCTTTGCCATGTTTTCGATCGCCTCATCCAATGGTATGCCGAAATTTTGCTCTTCGAATGCACGGCCAAATTCTCGCGCCAGCGGTGCTTCTGTTTCAGAAGCAATCAATCCGAAGCCGGCATTGAGCGAGTGACCAGCTCGTAGTGACCGACTAAGCAGTTCCAACGCTCCGGGTAGTTGCTCACCGAATTGATCCAGTCTCTTTTTGCGTTTGAACGATAGCCAAGCAATCGGCAGGCCGGCGAAGACGATGCCCACAGCTGGAGCAAGGAGGAGCGGGGCGGGGGAGAGAATGCAGAGAACGACTCCGGCTGCAAAGCAGGAGGCGCACAAAAAAATGAACTTTGATGGACGCATTGGCACATCGGCTTGCTCAAGATAATCCGAGAACGCGGGAAGCTTTGCGGTGACCTTTTCCAACACTCCGGATTGATCGTTCAATTCCGATCGCAGTAATGAAACAAATGAATCGCTGCCACCCTCCGAGTCATGCTGATGTCTCTGGCGTTCAGCGAGTCGCTGCAGGCGGGCTTCTGTTCGAGACGTTTCATCTGTTGGTGCGAGGACGTTAATCGCAAAAGCAACAAACGACGTGACGGAAACGCCCACTGCGATAATAAGAACGATGCCGCTCATGATAAGCTCGGTCGAGAACTGGGTGATTGGTGACGTGGGGTGATTGGTGACGTGGGGTGATTAGTGACGTTGTTTGGGAGAGGGTTCAAAGGTTCGGTGCTGCGATGTTTTATGCTTGCAGCATGATGCGTTCCCGAAACGCACTCGGCGGCAACTTAACTCCAGCCGCTTCTAGGCGATCCATGAAGCTGGGGCGTACTCCCGTGCAGGCAAAGTGGCCATAGGCTTTGCCATCTTCGTCGACCCCCTGTTGCGAATACTTGTAGATGTCCTGCATCACGATGGTGTCTTGTTCCATGCCAACAATCTCCGTGATTGCCGTGACGCGACGTTTTCCACCTTGCAGTCGATTGGCTTGAATCAAAATGTCAACAGCTCCCGATATCTGTTGACGGATCGCTTTAACGGGAAGCTCGAAACCAGCCATCATCACAAGGGTTTCCAGACGCGCGATGGCGTCTCTTGGGCTATTGGCATGAATGGTTGTCATGGATCCATCGTGGCCCGTATTCATCGCTTGAAGCATGTCGAGCGTTTCCCCACCGCGGCATTCGCCGATAATGATTCGCTCCGGTCGCATGCGCAACGCATTTTTCACGAGGTCAGTTGCATTGACTGCACCATTACCCTCAATATTCGGTGGTCGCGTTTCGAGACGAACAACATGATCTTGTTGCAGTTGAAGTTCAGCCGCATCTTCAATCGTCACGATGCGGTCTTCGTGTCCGATAAACGAGGACAAGGTGTTGAGGAGAGTTGTTTTTCCTGATCCGGTGCCTCCCGCGATGATGATGTTTAGTCTCGCTTTGATACATCCCTCAAGTAGCATCACCATTTCTGGGGTGAACGCTTTGTAGTTCAGCAGGTCTTCAAGCTTGAGAGGGTTACTGCCAAATCGTCGGATGCTGACCGCCGCTCCATCTAACGCAAGCGGCGGAATAATGGCGTTGACTCGTGAACCATCTTCGAGACGGGCATCGACCATTGGGGAGGTTTCATCGATGCGACGTCCAACCTTACTGACAATGCGATCAATGATCTGCAGAAGGTGTTTGTTGTCGCGAAATTCCACGGTGGATTTTTCCATTCTTCCACCGCGTTCCACATAGATGTTTTTTGGCCCATTGATCAGGATGTCGCTGATCGTGTGATCTTTGAGAATCAACTCAAGCGGGCCGAGTCCGAGCACTTCGTCGATAACTTCATCCACGATCCGTTCGCGTTCTTGCCGATTGAGCAAGGTTTCTTCGGCATCGCATAGGTGTTCAACAACAATTCGAATCTCGCGTTTCAGGACGTCGCCCTTGAGGTCACCGACTCGGGAAAGATCAAGCTTGTCGACTAATTTGCCATGAATTCGCCGTTTGATTTCTTCGAACTGACTTTGTCGATTGATTTCCGGACGAATGGCAGTCGCTTGGGTTCTCATCTTCTGTCACCTGAGTTGGGATTGGAGCGATCCTGTCGGCTAGACCGATTTTGTCGATCTTTTGTCCCGTAACGGTTGGCAAATCAATGCGTGCCATCGCAAGCCTAGGACGCAAACTCGCAGTGGGACGGTTTCAAGTGGTTGGATTCTTTTGGAATTGCACAAAAAAAGACGCTGATGCCAATGAAGGCACCAGCGTCTTGGTTTGTTTCTGCAATCGGAGAGGCAGAGAACGGTTCAGCTCGACTTAGCGAGCGAATCGAAGATAATTCCACTGCAGATTTCTCATGCGTGCCTGCAATGAAGTTCGGTACGCGGCGCGAGTGCGATGGACACCGGTTCCGTCTTCCGCTTTGTGCCGGTAAGTGTCCACGTGGGGATGCAGAAGATGTTGGGGCATGAACGGTCCGTAGGTAATGGTGGTGTGCCCGACGTAAGCTGGCACAGGAACGGGGCAAACCGAGCCGAGCGAGGTGTAATCAGGGCATTTTCTACGAAGCGAGCGTTTGGTGCGCGTTTTTGTGGGCTCGCCCGCGCATTTGTTGCAGCCTTTTCCGCATTTCTCACAGTCTTGGCACTGGCCGGATTGGCATTTTGCGCATGTCGCTGCTGAGTCGGCGTTGCAGTTTGCACAGCTCTCTGCTTGTTCCGACTGTTCAGCAGCCTTACAAGCGGGGCATGGACCGTCTTGCTCTTCAGCCTGCAGGCTGAGCTGAGTGGTCAGAGCCATCATTAAAGCGATGGCTGGTGGCATCATCATGGAGGGGGTGAGTTTCATCATCTAGCATCCTCGTGGTGGATCGATTGAAGTTAATGATCAGCGGGATTGGTTGGAAGGAGGTTTTGGCACGCTCTACCTAGACTCCAGCTCCTCAGGAATCGTCTAGTGTAATTACCAGAATTCAGGTTTCCTCAGTCCAGTCGCGTGACCGCTGCCATCAAGGAGATCCGATCCATGAATTTCATTGCAACAAACACGGAAATTACCCGTTTTTAGTGAATCGTTACAGTTAACTCGGCTGGTAATATCGTCCCGAACTGCCTAACTTCACGTCTTGTCAGGGTAGGCCAAATAAGCTGTGGGAAATCAAACCCCGAATCACACTCAAAGGAATCGTTCAGCGTGGCAAAAAGGCGATCGCGAAGTCAGTCGACCAAGAGCAGTCGTTCCAAATCAGGTGTCCGCGGAGGCAAAGGTAAGGCCGAGTCCGCTGGTGAAGATTCGACTCTGTTTGACCCTGGAGATCAGGTCTTTGGTGCCCTGCCGCTACGTCAGGCGGCTCAAGAGAAATACCTGAATTATTCGCTTTCCGTGATCACCAGTCGCGCGTTGCCGGACGTGCGTGATGGCTTGAAGCCGGTTCAGCGTAGAATTCTCTACACGATGAACCAGCAGGGTCTTTCTGCGACCACCAAGCACGTTAAGTGCGCCAAGGTAGTCGGAGACGTGATGGGACGTTTTCATCCGCACGGCGATAGTTCCATCTATGACGCTTTGGTGCGAATGGCTCAGCCGTTTTCACTCCGAATGACCTTGGTTGATGGCAGCGGAAACTTTGGTAGCGTTGACGGTGATAATGCAGCGGCGATGCGTTACACCGAGTGCCGGATGACCCCACTTGCCAGTGAAGTGCTCCGCGATCTCTCCACGCGTACCGTTGCGTTTAAACCAAACTATGACGGTAGTCGTGAAGAACCCGTTGTGCTCCCCAGTCGTGTGCCGAACCTCTTGTTGAATGGTGCAACGGGGATTGCTGTTGGGATGGCCACCAACATCCCACCACATAACTTGAAAGAGATCTGCAACGCTTTATTGAAACTACTGCGCGATCCGGAAATCAAGGGTTACCAGCTGGTTGCCAATGATGCGATTCAGGGTCCCGATTTTCCGACAGGGGGACAGATCACCAATACAAAAGAGGAACTGCGGGACATTTACGCAACCGGCCAAGGCACGATCAAACTTCGCGGTACAACTAAGCTGGTGACACAGGGATCGCAAAAGGTATTGCAGATCCTCACGATCCCATATGGCGTCAACAAAGCTGTGATGGTGGAGCGAATCGCTGAGATCATCTTTAGCGGAAAACTACCTTTGGTCACGGAGGTGAGAGACCTTTCCACGGACGAGATTCGAGTTGACTTGTTACTTAAGAAAGGTGCCGATGAAAACAAGGTACTTGCCTACCTTCATAAGCACACCCAGTTGCAAAATAATTTCAATGTCAATCTGACGTGTTTGGTGCCAACGGAGAATCCGGAGGTTGGTGCCCCAAATCGCTTGAGTCTTAAGGAAGTGCTTTGGCACTTTTTGCATTTTCGCTTGCAGGTCATTACCGAGCGGTTAACGAATGAACTCAATGCGTTGGAGAAACGGATTCATGTGTTAGATGGATTTACTTTGATTTTCGACGCTTTGGATGAGATCATTCACATCATCCGCCGCAGTGACGGCAAGGCGGATGCGGCGGAAAAAATCATGCAGCGATTTCCTCAGACTGCCAAAAGTCGCGGATTGGATGCCGAGCAAACCGATGCCATTCTAGAGCTCAAGCTTTACCGGCTTGCACGACTCGAAATCAATCTTGTTCTCGACGAACTCAAGGAAAAACAAAAACGCGCGAGAGAAATCAAGCGACTGCTCGCTGAAGACACTCAGGACACCAATGCATCCGGTCGCTGGAAAATTGTTCGAGAGGAAATCTCTGACATCTCTGGACAATATGCGAAACATAAAACTGCTGGACGCCAAACGTTGATCAATACGATCGAGGAAGAGCCGGAGTACACCGCAGAGGATTTCATTGTCGCCGAAGACTGCCATCTACTGATCACTCGCGACGGATGGGTGAAGCGTCAAAAGCAGATCACTGATCCGAGTAAGAGTCGATTGAGACAGGGTGATGAAGTGCTAGCTTGCGTCGCTGGAAGTACTCGCGAAACGGTTGGATTCTTTTCTTCGCTGGGAGTTTGCTACACCGCGAGAATGATCGACATACCGGCTTCGACTGGGTTTGGTGAACCGGTTCAGAAGCTATTTAAGATGAAAGATGGCGAGCGAATTGTTGCTGCCCTTTCATTTGATCCGAGGTCGATCGGTAAGATTCACGAAGACCCAAAGCATCCGGATTACTGTCCTGAGGTGCATGGGATTGCTGCGACGTCCGATGGTTTTGCTCTGCGGTTTGGCTTGGGCGGATTCGCCGAACCATCGACGCGTTCGGGTCGTCGGTACGCTCGAGTCAAGGGAGATGCTTCCATCATTAATGTGTTACCGCTGGGCGGCACTGAAAATATTCTCGCTGTGACTCGCGATTGTCGAGCAATGGTTTGTTCGGCTGAGGACGTGAATTATCTATCCGGTGCCGGTAAGGGGGTCACTCTCATTCGCCTCGCCGCGGGTGATCAACTGCTCGGCTTCAAGGTTTCTTCTGGCGATCGCGACTTGTTGACGGTGGAAACTAACCGTGGGGCTAAAAAGAATATATCCACCGCGAAGTATCGAGTGACATCTCGAGGAGGTCGCGGGACGGAGATCCAAAAAAATGGCAAAATCAAAACTTTGGTGGTGCCACCGATCGAGTCACCACCGCCATTTGATCAACCGAGTTGATTGGCCGTTTGGTCTTCAATGTTACGGATGAACTTCTCGATGTTTCACTCAACCAATCACACATCGAGAACAATCGCTGAACCCTTATAGATTTGATTAGATCCACTGCATGGCTACTGCGACAAAAAAATACCAAGGCGATGATATTGTTGTCTTGGAGGGACTTGAGCCGGTACGAAAGCGACCGGGGATGTACATCGGTGGCGTGGGTATGGCTGGCCTACATCATCTGATTTGGGAAGTCGTTGACAATTCGATCGATGAGGCGATGAATGGTCACGCAACCGAAATTTCGGTCACGCTACACAAAGACGGACGTACCGTAGCGGTTTCGGATAACGGGCGTGGTATCCCTGTTGATAAACATTCCAAGACCAAAAAGTCAGCTCTTGAGACCGTGCTGACGGTGCTACATGCCGGTGGGAAATTCGATGGGAATAACTACAAGACCGCTGGCGGATTGCATGGGGTGGGAGCATCGGTAGTCAATGCCCTGAGTAAAGAGTTGACTGCGGTTGTTCGTCGTGAAGGTGCGCAGTACAGAATTAGTTTTGCGAAAGGAAAAGCGACCTCCAAGCTTCAGAAACTCAAGGGAGCAGTACGAGGTTCGGGGACAACCATCACGTTTACACCCGACCCAACCATTTTCCCAAAAACCGAGTTTGATAGCGCCACCATTCTCGCGAGACTTGAGACGGCTAGCTTTCTACATCGTGGTTTGAAAATCACTTACGTCGATGAAGTTGCAAAGACTAAGCAGACTTTTGTGCATGAAGAGGGAATCGTTGATTACCTCAAAAAGGTTCTGAAGGACCGCAAAGCGAATCCAATACATGAAACGCCCTTCACTTTGCGAAAAGATGATGAGGCGAGGATGGAACTGACGTTTCAGTGGACGGATTCCACTGACGAGCACGTCCGAAGCTATGTCAACGGAATTCCAACCGGCAGTGGTGGTACCCATGAAAATGGTTTCCGATCGGGGTTGAATAAAGCCGTTCGGAATTATATCGATATGCATAAGCTAACCCCGCGTGGGGTTAAGATTTCTCACGAAGACATTCGTGAGGGGCTTGTTGTGATTCTGTCGGTGTTTGTGGCGGAACCACAATTCCAGGGTCAGACCAAGGATCGATTGAACAATCCAGAGATCCAGAGCGTGGTTGATACCGTTGTGCGTCCCGCGATGGAACAATGGATGAACAACAACCGCAGTATTGCCGATGCGATTGTTGCGAGGATTATCGCGGCGGCTCGAGCTCGCGCAGCATCGCGTGCTGCATCGGATGCTGTGTCGCGAAAGGGCGGCGCGAAGCGGACAATGCTCCCTGGGAAACTGAGCGACTGTGTTTCCACCGGGAAGGGCGATTCTGAATTGTTCATCGTGGAAGGTGATTCCGCTGGTGGTAGCGCAAAGCAGGGACGCAATCGAAACTTTCAGGCGATTCTTCCACTCAAAGGTAAAGTGCTAAATACCGAGAGCGCGACCCTGAAGAAGATCATGGAGAACAAGGAGATTCAGGATGTGGTTGCCGCTTTAGGGTGTGGGATCGGTCCTGGCTTGCAGCTTCCTAACCTTCGATACGAGCGAGTGATCCTGCTGGCCGATGCTGACTCCGATGGTCACCATATTACCACGTTACTTTTGACCTTCTTCTATCGCCACATGCCAGCGTTGATTCACGCCGGTCGCCTCTTCATCGCGGTTCCACCGCTTTACCGAATCGACATCGGAAAAGAGACTCACTGGGCGGCAGATGAACAGGCGAGGATTGAAATTCTTGAGAACTCTGGTTCGAGAGCCAAGCCCGAGATCACTCGCTTCAAAGGTCTTGGGGAGATGATGCCTAAGGTTTTGTGGGATACCACATTGAATCCTGAGACGCGTCGACTCCTCAAAGTGGAGATTGATGATCACTTGGAAACCGATCGAGTGATTAGCGATCTGATGGGACGCGATGCATCGGCTCGTTTTCGATTCATCATGGAACGTGCTGAAGATGCAGAAGCGATTGATGTTTAGTCTGAAGTTTCCTTGAGCAGCACGTTAAATCAAGTCATTCAGTAGGTTCTCGACGCGTTCGATCCACCTCATCATTCCTTGGCGGTGCATTCACCGTCTGCCCAATCGCATACGCTAGGCGACCAATCATTCCAAAGTAGAGGAAGGTGGTTGTTTCTGCTGCGATGATCGACATCACGGTGCAGGCTTCGGCGCTCGCAGTTGAACCGAGCGAGAAGACGAGGAAGGTGCCAACAAATAGCAATCCTGATGAGAAGTAAAAACCGCCCCAAGCTTCTTCGCATTTGGTAACACTGCGAGCAAGTTCGCTTGAGAAAGGTTTGGTGATGCTGTTCATGTCGAGCATCGAAAGCAAGATAAACGGAAACAGCAAATAGATACTGAACATCGTCATCGCGGTAGCCAAGAGGTGTGGACCGAGAATCAATGTCGAGAGGGTCCAAACCGGTACTGCAGCCATGATTGCTGCAACTCCAACAAGGGTCAGTTGCTCAATCCAGTTAAAAGGATCTAACGTGGGCCACTCCGAGACTTGCGGCTCGTCGTTGGCGGTTGCCATTAGAATTGCCATCCCGCAGCTGACCGATAGCAGGCCTAAAATGAGTCCGCCGGGAAAAAGGCCGAGCGTGAGGATGGTCATCTCCATTTTGATCACGATCAATGCCGGAATGATTCCCAAGATGCAGAGCCCTGCGAGGTGCACGAGAACCGAGGGATCGCGAAACGGAGCGAGGACACCGGCGATCCACTCACCCACTTTGGGTGTGTCGAAATCATTTGGCTTGGAAGGAGAATCCTCTTCTGCTTGTTCCGCTTCGGCTAAAAGTTGATCGGCAGATTTTTGAAATGGTTCCGGACGTTTCTCAGCCTTTGGGCTCGATTCAAATTGAAAGGTCTCGACATGATCCATATCCACGACCGTCTTTTTCGTGATTCGTGGCGGTGATGGGATCAGGATCTCGCTGTAGCAGTCACTGCATTTGATGGTTTTTCCTGCTTGCGTTGCTTTGGCATAAATGAAGCTGCCGCAAACTTTGCAGGTCACTCGATACTCCGATGCGTATTCGATCGGTTGAGCTGTTTTAGTTGAATCGGTTCGGTTTCTTTTGGGAGAAGCTGCCGGGTTAGAGAGCTTTCCCTGTCCCGTGGCTCCTGGCTGAGCATGGACTCCTTTGGCGCGACTTGATCGCATGGTGGACGGTAACGGTTCGGACTCTGATGTGAAGTCGTCAAAGTCGTCACCAGCGTATTCTTTGAGGATTGCTTCCTCGTCTCGGAGGAAACCGGCGCCCAACGTTGTTGGCTTATTGGTTTTGGAGGGCGTTTTGAGTGTTGCCTGTTCGGGGAGTTTTAAAACAAACTCCTCCTCCTCCATCGAGTCGGTTGCCTCGCTACTCAGGTCGGGAAAACTGACATCGGCTGAAGCGCTAGACACGGGGGCATTTTCGAATAGATCTTCACCCAAAATGTCTTGTTCGGGCGGTAGCTTTAGGGGTGGCTGAACGCTCGGTTTTTTGGATCCCTGTAACTTGGAACCCTGTAACTTGGATCCCTTTAACTTGGAGCCGGGTGCTTTGGAACCCTGTAGGTTTGGATTCGGGGCCTCGGAACCGGCGGTTCGAGGTGATGCAGCAGTAGGAGTTGCGGGCTCCTCGAGAGAAAGCCAATCGTCATCCTGCTTTTCTCCAGAGCGGTCGATTCCGGGCGCCAAAAAGGTTTGTTGGCAGTGTGGGCATTTCACTCGACGTCCGGCGGCCTGATCGGTGACGCGGACCGAACCGTTGCATCGGGGGCACTGGAGTGATTGAGGCATTCGTCGAAATCTGAAAAGGGGGAGGAGATTCACCGTCGGCTGGCGGTCTCATTTTAGGCCTGACGCACCCCGCTCGGTATCCACACAACTTGAAAAACAGACAAACCGGCCCTATCCTCAGGTTCGATTGTGAGGTGCAAGCAGTTCATCTGGCATGTTGATCTGGCATGTTGATCTGGCATCTTTGAGTCGATCGCCCTGTTTTTCGAACCATTTGGGAAGTTTGATCGACTCGGTCAGTGATCTTGTGGGGAATTCATAGCGAGGTATTGCTCGAAGCAAGGATTCGATAAATTGTGTGAAAGAATCGTACGAATCCTCCTACCTTTGCTACATCATGCTCGTTTCTCTCAAATGGCTCGCGAATTACATCGATCTTCCGATGGACCACGAGGAGTTGGCACAGCGGCTCAGTTTGTCTGGCCTGAATCATGAATCCACCGATGAAATTGACGGGCAAATCGTCGTTGATCTTGAGGTGACGAGTAATCGTGGTGACTGCCTTGGGCACCTTGGCGTCGCTCGCGAGATCGGGGTTCTCTTTAACCTTGAAACACGATTCCCTGAACCGATCATCAGCGATACAGGACCAAGTATCGATGACTTGCTGAAGGTCGATAACCAATTCGTCGATGCCTGCCCACGGTACACGGCACGTGTCATTCAGGGTGTGAAAGTTGGTCCGAGTCCGGCCTGGTTGGTCGAAGCACTGCAAGCGGTTTTTTGGAAACGAAAAGTCGACGGAAGTATTGAACGCTATGAGAGCATTAATAATGTCGTTGACGCGACCAATTATGTGTTGATGGAGTGTGGTCAACCGCTTCACGCATTCGACTATTCCAAGCTATCCGGCAAACAAATTGTGGTTCGCCCTGCAGCTGATGGCGAAAAGATGCAGGCGATTGACCACAAAGAATATCAGCTGGATTCAGCGATGTGCGTTATTGCGGACGCCGTCGAGCCATCCGCTGTAGCGGGTGTCATGGGTGGAGCGAAGTCAGAAGTTAGTGAAGCAACCACCGATTTGGTGATTGAGTCGGCTGTCTTCACTCCGCTTTCGATTCGTCGTACCGCTCGAAAACTCAAACTGCACAGTCCATCCTCGTATCGGTTTGAACGCAAGGTTGACCCTGTTGGTGTTGAATGGGCGAGCCGCCGAGTTTGCGAAATGATCGTCGACCTTGCTGGCGGAACGATTGCCAGTGGGATGATCGATACCGCACCAACGATACCCGAGCGTCCGCCAGTGGTGTTGCGATTAAGTCAATTGGAGAGAATCCTCGGGATTCAACTTTCTCGAGGTGAAGTCACTCGCATCCTTGAGGCGTTGGGTTGTCAGACCAGTGCCGGTGGTAATGAGGTGACCGAATACACGCCTCCATCGTGGCGACATGACCTAACGCGTGAAGCGGATCTGATCGAGGAGGTTGCCCGAATTCATGGCTATGAAAAAATTCCTGACGACTCCCCCATTCCCGTTGCTCCAAGTGCCAAACGCCCGTTTGATACCGCATTGAGTCGCATCCGGCAGGTTCTGACCGCTTCGGGTATCAGCGAAGCGATGACGCCGAGTGTGGTGACAGATCAGTTGGATCAAGCGGTCAGCCCGTGGACTGAAAAGCCCGCGCTGAAGACACAGGTTGCGATGTTGAAAGGTGCAAAAACCTTGCGTCGCAGCATGATCCCAAGTCTCGTCGAGGGACGTGCTAAGAATTGGGCTTCAGCGAGTTTGAATGCGGATCTTTTTGAAATTGCACATTTGTACCTTCCTGGTGAAGGTGAAGATGCATTGCCCAGCGAGCAGTATTCTTTGGCGATGGTTACCGGAGAGGATTACTTCTCCCTCAAAGGTACACTGGAAACACTCTGCGTGCGGATGGGGATTTCGTCCATTCTCGACGTTGCTCCCGCTGACCGAACTGGTTTTGCAAAGCGGGGTTGTGTGGAGCTTAGGTTGAGTGATGAAGTCGTGGGGTACTTGGGGATTCTTGACAAGAAAGTGCTCAAGAAGTGGAAGCTGAGCGATGCTGTTTGTGCGGCTGAACTCTCTCTTGATGCGCTACTGCGTCATGCACAACTGGTACCGCAGCAGCAAGCTGTCAGTACCTTCCCATCTGTGCAGCGAGATCTTAATTTCGTAGTCAAAGAGGATGTTGCTTGGCGTGAGATGGAACGAGTGGTTCGATCCGCTATTGGCGAATCCTTGGCAAGTGTAAGCTATCGCGAGACTTATCGAGACGCTGACAAAGACGGAAAGGATCAGAAACGCGTATTGATGTCCGTTGAACTGCAACGCCACGATTCAACATTGAGCGGCGAGCAGGCAGATGCACTGGTTGGACAATTGATTGAAGCTTGCAAAAAAGAACTATCTGCAGAGCTGCTCTCTTAAACTCAAACGCCACTGGTCAAATAAAAAAGCGTCAGCACTGTACCAACAGGGCTGACGCTTTTGAATGAACGCTTGATCGATTGGACCTGAGAAATATCGGTTCTATTTGATCGGAGTTTCTTTGGCTCCATTTCGTAAGAATGGATCACGAACCTGTTCGCCGGTCGCAGCTTGGAATGGTCGAATCCAAATGTTGCGGAACCCGACGGGATTGCCATGGTCCTGTAACGAGATGGGACCGGTTGGTGGATGAGGATTGTAGGCCGGTGGACGATTGAAAGGAGTGTCGCCTTTCAATTCAAAGTGATTCAAAATCAGAACACCATTGTGCATGGCGGTGATGTAAGCGGGAGAAACCAACTTGCCTTCCTCGTCAAATCTTGGAGCGGTCCAGAAGATGTCGTAGGTGTTCCATTCAGATGGTGGACGCATTGCATTAACAGCAGGTGGTGTCTGCTTGTAGATCGCACCGGCTTGGCCGTCGTGGTAGGTTTCATTTTCGTATGAATCGAGGACCTGAATTTCGTACCGATCCATCAGGAAGACGCCACTGTTTCCACGCCCTTGCCCGCTACCTTTTGCTGGCTCGGGAGCTTTCCATTCAATATGTAGTTGGCAGTCACCAAAACTTTCCAGGGTGGTGATCTTACCTTTGCCACTGTAGGCGATCCCGTCCTTGACGGTCCAGTTTTCACCATTCTTCCAGCCATCCAAATTGGTTCCATTAAACAGGATGATTGCGTCCGATGGTGCTCCAGCATTGGTCTTGCCGGGTGTGATAATGGCTGGTGGTTTCCACTCAATTCCATTGAGATATTCGGCTGCGCGAGTTACAGATGGCATGGCCATCAAGACGACGGAGGCTGCAATTGCAAATTTCTTCATGTTTGATCCGTTGAATGAGTCCTGCTTCTGTCAAAGAGATCAACAGAGCGAGATGGACGGGTGAATGACCTGCGCCAGCATGTCGGACAAAGTCAGCCAACACGTTGGTGATTATTGGAAGGGGGAGATTATCGTCTTTGACAAACCTTGGATCAATCCTGAGCTTCGTTTTCTCGAAGAACACTCCAGTTCTTGGTGAGTACCCGAGTTCTTTCCGCGTAATCGGGCGTGAAACACTGTTCCACGGCCAATTCTGTGCTGGCAGGTGCCGGTTTCGCCGAGTTAACGTTGACGATTTAACGCTTTTTTTGATACTTCAATCGGATGCAGGTTTCCGACCCATACCGACGATTAGACATCTTCCTACGCATTTGTTTTGCGTTTGGCTGGTTGGTATGCGCCCCTGCTCTTTTCGCCGTTGATGTCGGTGTTCACGTCGAGCCGAGCACAGCCGATCAATCGTTACCCCAGGAATTGCCACAATCCGATGAGACGAAGCCATGTGTTCTGCTAAGGAATGACAACCTGCTGTTTGGTGTTGCGCGACAGATCGGTTCTTACGTGATCGTGAAGACGAGCGAGGGAAGTGAGATCAAGTTGAAGCACGAAGAGGTTTTGTGCTGGGCTGATTCACCACGTCATCTCTATCGATATCGAGTGGATTATCGACAGCGAGGTGATGTGTCTGCCATGCTCAGGGACGCACGTTGGTGTATCCGTTATGGATTGCATGATCTCGCAGCGGGGGAGATCGTCGCGGTGAATCGAATTGCACCAAACAATCAAGAAGCGATCTCTGTTGAAGCACAGTTGCGCAGTGCGTGGGATCAGCACTCGCGGAACATGACGTCATCGACACCTTCGAGTTCAGCCGTCACTGGTGGATCGGAAGAATTCAAATTGGCGGACGATTCAAGAACTGACAAAAATAAACTTTCAAGTGGCTTTGCGAGTGACTCGAAATCAACTAGTTCAAAGGATGCTTTCGATGTTAGAACTGTCGAGCATGATACGGGAGTGTTGGGGTACTTTGCGTCTCACATTCAGCCTATGTTGGTCAATCGGTGTGGTGTTTGTCATGGTCAAAGAGCGGAGGGTGGTGATCAAGCTGGTTGGCCTTTGTTGGTGCCAACAGTTGGTGCTCGAGCTTCAGCAACGATGACGCGAGAGAACCTGAGGTCCGCCATGGCCTACATTGATCAAGAGACACCATCAGAAAGTCTGTTATTGCTCAAAGCTACAGAGACGCACGGCGGGGGAGCTGCAGCATTGAATTTACGAAACCCTGCAGCTGTGGAATCATTGCAGCGGTGGATATCTCACGTCGCTACAGTTTTACGTCGGGCCAATCAGCCTGCTCACTTGGCAAATGGAGCGGAACGTATTCCACGAGTAGACAGGGTCTCGAGGATTGCTAAGCGTGTCGAAGATGAGCAGGCTCTAGCAACTGGAACTCTCGCTTCGATTGGCGTTTTACCCACAGGTAAAGATTTGCCGGCCGATCGAGTTTTACCCTCTCGTTTGCCTTTGGTTTCCAACCCCTTCGATCCAGATCTCTTTAATCGCCAGTTAGATCTGCGAGCTCAGGCCGACTGACTCTGGTAAAATTCCGGCCGTCGTTTTAGGAGCAGGCTTCTTAACGATGATCATCGTTTTGTCGCTACACGCGGTAGGCACATCGGGGTAGAGCATGCGCCCCGAGGAGAAATAGAAAGAGGTCAAGATGCGTCCTTTCACGTTTCGATTCATCACTTTGGTTTGCGTGGGGTTCATGGTGATTAATCTGAATTGCCATGCCCAAAGCACACCGTCACGCGGAGCGAGAAGTCGCATTCCCTCAGGTACAAAGGTGGACCGCGATGTTGTGTACCAAAAAGTCGGGGACCGCGAATTGCATCTGGATTTTTACCGGCCATCGACTGATCAGGTTGTGCCCTTGGTGATCTGGGTTCACGGTGGTGGTTGGAAATCGGGCTCCAAGAACGGTGGCGGTCCGTCATTGTCTCTTCTACCAAAAGGCTTTGCGGTTGCCTCGGTTGAGTACCGACTGAGTGGTGAAGCAATTTTTCCCGCTGCCCTTTCGGATTGTAAAGCAGCCGTCAGTTTCCTTAGAAAGCACGCGAAGCGATATCAGATCGACCTCGATCGCATCGGTGCGTGGGGGTCTTCAGCAGGTGGCCATCTGGTCGCGATGCTTGGAACCACTGGTGACGTTGATACGGTTGAGGTTCACCCGATTTCGAGGTGCAGAGGAATCGCATCAATCAATTGTGGAACGGTCAATTCGCTTTTTTGAGGAGACGTTGATGACGTCCTAGAGATGAGTTGACTTGCTGGCGATCGGCGGCTGACGCGTGATAAGAGCACAGACGGTTTGTGATGAAAGAGATCCCTGATTATCGACCTCCAATGCAAATATTGGAGAGTGTTCTGTACTGTGATGATCTTGATCAGTGTGGAATCTTTTATGAACAGGTGATTGGTCTAAACCTGGTTTCATGCCAGCCGGGACGCCATCGTTTCTATCGATTGCGACGCGGCATGCTGCTCCTGTTTCGTGCCGAAGTCACACAAACAGAAACGGTTTTGGTCGCGGGCCAAGCTATTCCGAAGCATGGGATGCAAGGCAATGGGCATTTGGCTTTTGCAATCGAGCCCGAGCAATACAAGTCGATGGCCGATCGGTTGGTTGCTTTTCAGATTTCCATAGAATCGGAAATTGTGTGGCCGTCGGGAGGCAAGTCGCTTTATTGTCGTGATCCTGCCGGAAACAGTATCGAGTTTGCGACTCCTCAGATCTGGTTTGACGGTGTTCCATGAGCCATCTGCTTGAGTGAGCCATCTGCTTGAGTGAGATTGGGCACGGCGCCGGAAATAGAATCAATCTTCACGGACATTCACGCACTAAGAATCGATTCTCGGTCTCACTAGCCGATGTTCTTGGCAATGCCATAAATCTCAATTGCGTCTAATCGTTGATCATTTGATTCAAACAATGCCTGAATCGCTGCTCGGTGTGTCTTCATCTTCAAGCCACCGACGCCAATCGCACCGTAACCAACCCCGGATCCGATTGGTTGTGCTTTATCGGTTACCGCGATGCCACCTAGTCCAGCTGGTGGAACGGCATTCAAATCGATGGCAACGCATAGATTCGGTAATTCTTCAATCTGTTCTTTGCTAAGTAGTTCAATGCCGGCAGCACCACAGGCAATCACAATCTGCTGTTGTTCCAAGATGGAGATATCCGCCTTGATTTGCTCAGATGAGACGGCGGTAAGTTGCTGAGTACCGTCGAGTTTTTCCCGAACCTCGTTACACGCTTGCTCTGCTCTTTCTGCCGACCGACTGCTGATTGTGACGCGGGCACCATCGTGAGCAAGAAGCTGCGCAACTCGTTGACCGACAGGTCCCGTTCCACCCAGGACGACTGCTTGAGCATTTCTAAGATCGATGTGTCGAGCGGCTGCAACCACAGCTGCTGACGCGGTGGTGTTACAGCCGTTTGCATCAAGCATCACCGACACACGTACCGGTCCGAAAAATGTCTTTGCAACCGTTGCCATTAATTCTTCGGCTGCCTTCACATTTGAACCACCAATAAAGATGGCAGTGCTGCGAAGATCTTCTCCGCCACGCGTGAACATTGCACCGTGAACCAATGAGACAACGGAGTCTGGTTGAACGTTGCCATAACGCAAAAGCTGCTCAGCTCCGGCGTCGATTGCGACAACTGAATCAAAGGAGCTCGGCTGAGGATCGTTGTCAATCTGTAGAAGGATTCGAGTCGGCATCTGGATGACCTTGTTCAATCTTTCAATTCGGTTTCGACGTGTTTCCAATTGGTCGCAGCTGGCGGCCGTACCAAAAAAAAGCTTTCCAGTTTTCAAAAAACCGGAAAGCTTCTTGTTTGTGACGATGCAACAAGGTTTTCTAGAAACCTTTGAATGGATGTGCAGCGGAATCTTTCTTAGCCAACATTTCGTCGGCCGATGGGCTGCTTCCCATTGCATTGATGAGCGATTGCTTAGTCGCTTCGTAGTTGTAGTTGTAGATCTTCTCGTCATCTTCTGCCGCTGGGTGGATGAAGACACCACAGACGCAAACGAGGTCTTCTGCTTGATCCTTTGGAATGATTCCTTCGCCAACGGCGTCAGCGACAGCTTTTGCAACCGCAGCTTGTGCAGGGCCGAACATTTGAACAGCTTGCTTC
>JAKMEW010000467.1 GCA_022425745.1 Rubripirellula sp. | reverse complement strand
AAGCGAGCGTGACTTTCCAGTTGCCGTCGCTGTCCGCTTTTGTTGACTTTTGCTGATCACCGATGTGTACCGCGACCGCTTCGCCCGCATCTGCTTTTCCCCAAACCACATTTTCCTGATTTCGTTGGAGAACCATCGAGTCGGTGAAGATGTTCGGGAGTTCGACTTCGGCTCGCGCGATTGAGCACGCCATCGCAACCATCATTGTGATGGCTGTTCGTGTGAAGATTACTCGCATCTATTTTCCTTTGCGTCAGTGGTGATTCATCTCGCTGTGCATCAGCGAATTACTTCAGTTTTTTATGTCTTTGCTAGGCAGGTCGCAACTCATTAAGAGAAATCGCTGGCCTGGATCATTGCGGCGATAATATAGCGAAGTCGCCACCGGTAGTGTCGCTGAAGCTGGGAAGCAGAGATTTGAAAAGGAATTGAAGATCAGTGGGGTATTTTGAGCGATGTGAGACGCATCTCCGATTCGGCTACCATATTGTGAACAACGCGAGCAACCACCTGCATTAACTGGCTAATTTACATGGCTTTTAAAATCTCCCATTCCTTCAAAGCAGCACCGACGGGGGCCTTAAGGTGCTCGGTACATGCCTTAATCGGAGCTTTTTTATTCGCGCTCTTGATCCCCAACGTTTGTTCTGGGGAGAAAGTCGAGTGGACGTTCGATCCAGATCGTGGCGAAACACTGAATTGGCTCGGTGAGAGAGAAGATGCGGAGGGCGTATCTGGGCGTTCGGCGATGTTCCGAGGCGAGTCCCTCGTGCGCTTGGGTAATGTCACTCGCTCCGTCTCAACGCTTGAAAAGGAACAGGGCGCTCAGTCGTCTGCTTCGCCCTTGAGTTTCTCCATGTGGATCAATGTTCATCGTTTGCATGATGGACAACAGATGTTGGCGGCGAAGAATGTTTATTCTCGTGGTGAGCGTGAGTGGAGTCTGATGATTGATCGCGACGGTGCGTTTGCGCTTTATGTCTTTCAGGATGGCTGGAAGATTGCTCGTAGTGAGGTAAGTCCATCTCGCGGACGCTGGTATCAGGTGGGATTCATTTTGGGCGAGGCGAGTGCTGATTTGTGGGTCAACGGAAAGCTCACTGCTCGGATTTCACTCGAACGTGCCGTGCCGACCACAACCGCCCCGGTCACACTTGGGGGCGTTGATGATAACGGTCGTTTTCGCCAGGGTTTTTATGGTGCAATCGATCACGTGGTGCTGTGGCGAAAGCCAATTGAAGAATCTCTGATGCGGTCCACTTATCAACCTACCGAGCGGACGCACGTCATTCCACCTGATAAGCCTCCGTATCGCCTTTGGACTGGTAACGAGATTCTTGAAGCGCAAGAGATCGAGCATCTCGAGGGGGTGAGCTTTGAAGTAATCAAGCGTTACGAGCCGGATGTTGATGGATACGGTTTCCTTCATGGTGTTGCGCTTGCTTGGCATAAAGACCGCTTGTTCGCATCCTTCGGTCATAACAAGGGAAGTGAGAATACCTACACGGAGGAAGGTCGATTTTGTGTGAGTAATGATTCAGGGGCAACATGGTCGCCGGTGACCACTATCGATTCCGGTCTTGATGCAGATGACCTAGCGGTCAGTCACGGGGTTTTTCTTCCTCACCATGGAAAGTTGTGGGCATTCCTTGGTTCATTTCATGGCACCCGAGAGAACGTTCACACTCGTGCCTACGTTTTGAATGAACAGGATGATTCATGGGAAGCACGAGGCACGGTGGTGGACGATGGTTTTTGGCCAATGACGGAACCTGTTCTCATGGATAACGGTAACTGGGTGATGCCTGGTTTCATTGTTTCGGACCAAAATCCTCCAGCGGTTGCGGTGAGTCATGGAGATGATTTGATGTCTTGGGACTTGCATGTTCTGCCGCTTTCTAATGATCTTTTGAAATGCTGGGGCGAGTCCTCGGTGGTGGTAAGCGGTTCGAAGCTTATCAATGTCGCGCGGTATGGGGCTCAGTCGATTGCATTGGTGAGTGAAAGTAACGATTACGGAGAGACTTGGAGCGAGGTGTCGCCGAGCAACCTTCCGATGGCTACCAGTAAGCCATGCTGTGGTGTTTTGAGCACGGGAGTCCGTTACCTCATCAATTCAATCTCTGCTGATGGTGGTGGGCGTCGCTCACCACTGATGATCGCGATGGGACAGCCAGGTGAGGCTGGTTTTTCGAAACTCTATGTCATCCGTGATGCAATTTTCGAAAAGGGGCCTGGAGAATCCGATCGCAACGCCGCGTTGTCTTATCCGTATGCCACCGAACACGATGGTAAGTTGTATGTCGGTTATTCCAATAATGGCCCGCGACGCGCGAATAATAACAGTGCTGAAATGGCGGTGATACCAATCGATGTTCTTGGTTTTCCCTGATTGGCTTCACGTGCTGAATTACTAACTGACTCCGCTTGCTGTCACTGAGCGAGTATGCGCAGAGTTCGGTGCACAGTCCCGCCACAGCTCATGGTGTGGGCGATCTCGTTGAGCAATTGAACTCGGAGTGCTGGAAGCAATTATCGAGTGCGGGGATGTTGGATCGTTTTTGTCTTGAAAATTTTCGATGTGGGCGCAGCCGAGGTTGGGTGTGTGGCAGCCATTGCGATCATCGAGGTGGTTTGCAATTTGACGCATTTCTGGCATGTTATCTACAACGAGGATTTATCGATCGGCGTCAGGTGTGAGAAAGATTCAGCCGTTACATGAGGGAGGGCGTCTGCTTGGGTATGAAGGTCAGAAGCGTTGTGAGTTTCATCTCATTTTTAATGTACTGTCTGCTCGTTTTTTTCCCGGAGAGTTGCCGAGCGGCATTGCCGAGGAAACGTCCGAATATCATTTTTGTCGTATGCGATGATCTGGGTTTTGCTGATGTTGGCTTCAATGCGAACGAGTTCAATGTGCCAACGGATGTGGTAACACCGCATTTGGACTTACTTGCGCGAAACGGGATGATCTTTACCGACGCATATGTCCCTCATCCATTCTGTGGGCCAAGTCGGATGGGGATGCTCAGTGGACGCATGCCACATACGTTTGGTGGTCAGAAAAACCTACCGAACTTCTCACAGAATTTGCGGGGCTACAACAGCAAGGGCGTTCCAGTCAGTGAGACGTTGATCAGCGATTTGTTGCAGCAATCGGGCTACAGTAACGCCTGCATTGGTAAGTGGCATTTAGGCTATGCCGAGGCGTTTCATCCGCTGCGTCGAGGTTTTGATGAATTCTTTGGGTTTCTCGGTGGAGGGCATCAGTACTATCCGTCGGTGAGTGATCAGGTTGAGCCTAAGGTGAATGACTACCAATACTTTCTTCAAAATCAGTGGGAAGATTGGCGATCGCCGCAGGGGGCTTACCTGACTGATTTGTTGAGTGAGCGTGCAAGTAAGTTTGTCACAACGAAAGCGTCCGAGAAGCAGCCATTCTTTCTCTATCTCGCGTACAACGCACCGCACTCGCCCTTACAGGGTAAGACAGAAGACTTACGTCACCTATTCCCACTGCACTCACCATCGAATCCTGGCAACGGAGTAGATTATCGCGACTACGAGAGTCGGCAGAACTATGTGGCGATGGTCTACGCGGTCGATCGTGGTATTGGTCAACTGGTTCAGACGCTGAAGGATCCAAACGGAGATGGATCCAAGAAGGATTCCATCCTCAATGAGACTCTGATTGTATTTCTGAGCGACAATGGTGGAAAGATTTTGCAAGCCGGTAATAATTCACCTCTGCAAGATGACAAGGGATCGGCACACGAGGGCGGGATTCGTGTGCCGATGATGATGCACTGGCCCGGTCACCTACCCGCAAACTCAGTATTCCGTCATCCCGTTCTAGCTTTGGACCTATACCCAACCTTTTCTGGTCTCGCGGAAGCCTCGATTCCGAAGACGAAGGAATTGGATGGTAAGGACATTTGGTCTTATTTGGGCAATAACCAGAATCCACATCAGGATGAGACTCTCTATTGGCTTCGACATCACGGTGTCGGTAACGAGGTGGCTATTCGGCGAAATCATCTGAAGGCATATCGAAAGAACTTTGCTTTTTGGCAAGTCTTCAACCTGAGTGAAGATCTAGGTGAGCAAAATAACATTGCTGCGGAACATGATGATTTTTTGATTCAGCAGATCATGGCGGCTCAGACGTGGAGTGGAACTCATATCGATCCGTTGTGGCATGATACGGAGGCAAGTTTTCAATCATGGGTTGAGAATCAAATGCCTCGGTACGATGAGACGTTCAGGGTGCGTAGGCCGGTAGCGAAAGGAAGTAAATAATGCGTCTATGGAAAGCGTTGCTGTTCTTGTTTTTAGCGGTGGGTTCTGTCGCAGGTCAGGAGGCACCCAACGTCCTTTTTATTGCCGTTGATGATCTTCGTCCCGAACTCGGGTGCTATGGATCCCCCATCGCCGTCACGCCGAATATTGATGATTTGGCATCCCGAGGTGTGCTGTTCAATCGGGCCTATTGCCAACAGGCAATCTGTCGACCGTCTCGCGCGAGTCTGATGACGGGGATGCGACCCGAGTCAACTGGCTTGTTCCATAACTACGTTTCCCTTCGAGATCTTCAGCCCAATATTCTGACTTTACCGGAGCATCTGATTCGACATGGTTACGAGACGGCTTATCTGGGGAAGATTTTTCATCGTGGTGATACCGACGACGCACGTTCTTGGAGTCGTGAAGGTGCCAAGTGGATTGGGCCGGAAATCATGAAACCGGCTGGCCCTTATCGTCTCGAGGAAAATATTTCGCTTCGTAAGAAAAACTTTGAGGAGATGTTTGCAAAGTATGGCGAGGCAGCCAAAAGAGGTTTGGCGAGCGGGCCGGCATTTGAAAAAGCGGATGTACCCGACCACGCTTACGTCGATGGATACAACACTCTACTCGCCATTAAAACCATGAAACAAATGGCTGCGGCAGAGAAACCCTTTTTCCTCGGAATGGGCTTTCATCTTCCACATCTAAATTGGTGTGCTCCGCAAAAGTATTGGGATCTTTACGACCCCAACAAGATTCCGCTTATTTCCGATGATGCTCCACCCCTTGATGGTTCGGCCGTTGGTCTGCATGCCTCGTTTGAGTTGCGGACACGATCCAATATTCCCAAGCAAGGTCCGATCTCGGAAGACTTAGCAAGAACTCTTAAGCATGCGTACCTTGCTAGTACGAGTTACGTTGACGCTCAGATCGGCCATCTCTTGGTCGCTTTGGATGAACTCGGATTGCGTGATCGAACCATCGTTGTTCTCTGGGGTGATCACGGGTGGCATCTTGGCGAGATGGGTGTTTGGGGGAAGGCAACCAATTACGAGATTGCTGCTCGAGTTCCGCTCATTGTGATAGACCCTCGCAATGGTGAAATCGGTGCGAAGACCGATGCGCTGGTCGAGTTGGTTGATTTATTTCCAACGCTCTGTGATCTGACGGGTGTCCCCAAACCATCGCATCTTGAGGGCCATAGTTTTGCCCAGCTACTGCAAGATCCTACGCGGTCATGGAAGAAAGCTGCTTTCACTCAGTATCCAAATCCGGCGCTGCGTGAATGGGCCGCCAATCCGCTTTCGCAGGGGATGCGAGAGACATGGTTTGGCCCTCTGATTGATACGGTAGAAAAAAAGATTTCGGATCAGTACGGAGTCGGTTGGGATCGAGAGCTTTTTGAGGAGCATTTGATGGGGTATTCCATGAGAACAGATCGGTACCGACTGATTCTGTGGCGCGATCGTCGAAAGCCCGAAGCCGCGCCAATTGATCTTGAGCTTTATGACCATCAGAATGACCCCACAGAGACGCAGAACCTTGCCGCGAGCGAGCCTGAGATTGTTGGCGAACTTCTTGAGATATTTCAGGCGGGTTGGAAAGATGCGTTTTAAACGGTTACCCTCGAGAGAGTTTTATCGCGTCTTGGTTCATTGCAAAACGAGAGTATTGATGCGTTTAGTTGCAGTTGTTTTCTCTTTCTTGATCGCTCTTCCCTTTCCTGCACAGGTTAGTGCTGCTGAGATCAAGTTCGATGACGAAATCGCCCCCATCTTGGAGAAACGCTGTTGGCATTGTCATGGCGAAGACGAGCAAGAGTCGGGTTTGAGGCTCGATCGACGGTCCCGAATGATCCGCGGCGGGGATTCTGGCTTAGCGGCAGTGGTTCCGGGCGAGCCAAAGCAGAGTTACCTGATTGAGGTTATCAAGCATCTCGACGCGGGAATGGAAATGCCGCCGGATGAAGATCAATTGCCGGCCGACGAGATAGCTGCTCTTGAGGCATGGATTGAGCAAGGCGCCCTCTGGCCAGGGCAAATGGAAACCTCTGACGAAGTTGAGGAGGTTGATCTGTGGTCCTTTCAGCCGGTTCAGCGCCCCAGAGTGCCACAGGTCTCCCAAGACACTGACCGAAAGATGCATTCAGATAATCCGGTTGACGCGTTCCTAATCAATCAACTGGCATCGAAGGAGCTGAATTACTCTCCCGTAGCCGAACCTCAGGCGTTACTGCGACGACTATCAATTGTTCTGACTGGTTTGCCACCGACCTCTGTGGAATTGCAGCAATTCCTTGCGGACTATCAACAGGATCCGCAATTGGCTTACCAGTCGGCCGTGGATCGCTTGATTGATTCCAAGCATTTTGGCGAACGATGGGCGCAGCATTGGCTAGATGTGATTCGTTGGGCAGAAACGAACGGTTCCGAGGCGAACCTTTATCGAAAGAATGCTTGGGTCTACCGTGATTACGTGATTCGGTCTTTTAACGAAGATAAACCGTACGATCAGTTTCTGAGCGAGCAGATTGCTGGTGATTCTTTCGGTGCCGGTGAAGCAACGGGATTTCTTGTTGCTGGACCCCACGTTCCCGCAGCAACGGTGGGCCGCGAGCCTTCGGCCATTCGGCAGGCACGTGCCGATCGGATGAATGAGATCGTTCAAACGATAGGAGCATCCGTGATGGGAATGACCATAGGATGTGCTCGCTGTCACAATCATAAATTTGATCCAATTTCGATTCAGGATTACTACGCGTTGACGGCAGTTTTCCAAGATGTCGAATTCGGTGGTAGGCATCCTGAGTTCTCGCCCGAGCATCCCGTCGCGAGACGCGGAGCAGAATTACGTGAACAGCTTGATTCAAAACGCCAACAGTTGCTGTCCTATGGTGGTTGGGAGGAAAACTGGGGGGCTTACCGTGAGCTTCACTTCCGGGCGATTAAAACAGATGGCATTCGGATTCGTTTCAAAATGAATTCTGTATTCATCGATGAATTGGAAGTGCTGGGGACTCAATGGACCGAAAAGAATCTTTCTTCAGCAAGCGAGGGTACGATTGTCAGCGGATACCCAGAGAAAGGTTTTGAGAATCGTAATCC
>JAKMEW010000456.1 GCA_022425745.1 Rubripirellula sp. | reverse complement strand
GCATAAAAAGGGGTCAGGACTCTTTTTCGCTTCGCAAAAAGAGTCCTGACCCCTTTTTATGGATGAACTTCTCGGCAGCCGAAAGGTTCTGACTACGCGAGCTTAGGCATCACTCTGAAAGGTAAGGCGACGTTCGCTGTCTTCACGGCGTGCTACTTCATCACTCCATTACTTCGCTCTTGGACGCCCTCTACTTCGGAGTGTCGAATGAAGTTCAAGACGCTCCTTTGCCGCTTTAACCCATGCCGTTCCGCCGTAGGGACAACCTCTAACGACGCTCTTCCGAATTCTTTTTAACTCTGGTTCTGCGTCATGACCGTTAATACACGCCACCCAACCTGATGGTTCACTTACTGGCCATGGAGAAAGAAACATAGCATTTCTGCTTGTTCGATGGACTCTTCTGTGCAGCGAGCCAAAACGCCAATCCTCAGCTCTCTCCACTAAACCGGCTCGCAATGCATTTCGTTCGACATAACGACATACACTCAAAAAGTGCTCGTCATTTTCGACCGGGAAACTTTTGTAGCGTCCCTGATAAATGTGCCCTTGGCCCGATGTTTGGTAATGAGCGTGATAGCGCATGCAGTGGGTGAGCGTGACCCAACGAAGAAGCTGACTCATTTCTCCATTAACGCGAGGGCTGAGCACAAAGTGCCAATGATTCGGCATCAACTGATACGAATAGAGATCGCAAGAGAAGCGTCCGATTCCGTCAATTAGAATTGATTCAAACGCCTCATAATCTTTTGATTTCCGAAAGATGATCTGCTTGGCATTTCCCCGATTCAAAACATGGTAAATCTCTCCTGGTTGGTCGATCCGTTTTGGTCTTGGCATACGATTACTGTATGCATCGACGAGAGACCGGTGAAGATTCGCCGTTGCGATAAATTCGCTCGTTTAACTGGACGAATGGCCAAGTCCCTGTTTGCAGGTAGGAGACAGAGCAAGGGCAGCGCCGTAAAAGGGGTCAGGACTCTTTTTACGAAGCGTAAAAGAGTCCTGACCCTTTTTATGCGACGATTCTGCCGGCGATGGCGAGTTCGTGGGTAGGCATGGAATGAGGTGAGTGGTTTGCGGCTGTCTTTTGTGCTTTGCTTTTTATGGCATGATCTCGGATGGCGTTCGGGTGGCACTTTTTCTTATAGGTGATGGTCTAGAGATCTTTTCGCTGGGATTGTTCCGTTAACGGTTCCGGCGTCACTCGTTTTCCTGATCCATCCACGCCTCAGAAACTCGTCGACGCGAGTCTCAAGGAAGAATCCCGGTGTCTACTTTGCCCACCAGCAAAACGTTTTGTTTGAAGCCTCAAGTACTGTTGCCGATCCCGCAGCCACAGCGAATGTTCCGCTTTGCAATGCTATCAACCTTGATGGTGTTGCTTGCTTTGCCTGCTGCGGGGCAGAACAACGGGGCTGGCGATCCGGTTGCTCCACCGGCGGTCACCACCGATACCGAGCCGGAGGTTAAAGCCAAACTCACGCTCGCCGACGCTAAGGCACTGCTGGAAAAAGTAGAAAGCGATTCGGGCATCGAGGATGCGGTCAAGGAATCGATCAAACCAAAATACGAACAGGCAATCGCGGATCTCGAGGAAGCGGAAACGCTACTCGCAAATGCTGAGAAATTCCGCGCTGCAGTGGAAACCGCCCCCAAAGAAGCGGAGCAGAAACGCCAAGAAACTTCGCAACTGCCTTCTCCCAAACAAGCTGGCACTGTCACAAAGTCTTTCGAAACGAGCGTCGAACTCCAGCGTGAACTCGCATCGGTCAAAGCGAATCTCGAATCGCTCCAAGATGAGCTCGAGAAGGTTACCGCTCAGCTTGAATCCGTCCGAGAGCAACGCCCTTCGATCATCAGCACTCGGCAACCCGAAGCTCAAAGCGAACTCGAAACCACACGCACCGAACTGCTCAACCCCGACGTTTCCGACGAAGCGACTGCTCCGGGACGCGTCGCAGACCGAACCGTCCTGCTCGCTAAAGAAGCAAAACTGGTCGCCGAGCTTGAAATGCTCAAGCAGGAAAAGATCAGCACCGCCGCCCGCGAAGAACTTCTCGAAGCACGCGAAGCCTCACTCACTCGACAGGTCGAAAACAGTTCCGCCCTCGTCAAGAACCTGCAGACGCTCGAACAGGCGATGCTGAAGCAAGAAGCTCAGCAAGCCGAGTCAGTCGTCTCTTCGATGAAGGACAACATCCGCAAAGACGACCTCGACGCACAAAAACTTGTTCGCGAAGTCACCGACTTGACCGCGCAGTTCGACCGCGTCGCCAGCTACAGTTCTCAGCTCGAAGAAGGCCAAGCCAACGTCGCCAATCGACTCAAGCGTCTCAACGAAGAATACCAACGTCTCTCGAAAGAGTTCGAAGTCGATGGCATCGGTGCCGCAATGGTTCAGGTTGCCTTCCAATTGCAAGAACGCATCCTCGACCCGAATGTCTACGCACTACCTCGCAGCACCTCCCTCCCATCCGCCGACAACATTCGTCTCGCTTCGATCCGAGTTGACCAGCAGCTTCGCGATCATGGCGATGTTGAGAAGCGGTTTGCAAATCGCAAATCGGCGAGTATCCGAAAGCTCGTCGAAACCCGCGCAGAACTGCTCGACAAGCTCAAGACTCAGTACAAGCAATTACTGCCCGCAGCGATCACCTTCCAAGCCAATCGGCACGAACTTGAACGACGCATTACCGAGATCGAAGGTGCAATTTCCGAGAAGTTGATTTGGCTGAGGAGCTCACCAACGATCAGCCTTCGCGATTTCCTCAATCTACCCGATGGTATTAGCTGGTGGTTCAGCGTTGAACATTGGCAAGAGTTCTGCAGCGGTGTGAGGAACGCGTTTGATTTGGATCCACTGCGATTCGTCACCTTCCTGACACTCGTCATCGGCCTGCTGGCTTTCAAGCCGCGAATGCTTCGTTGGATCATCAACAGCGGTAACAAAGTCAGACGAGTCTCAACTGACCGCTACATCCTGTCGGTCGAAGCACTCTTCTGGACCGCACTATTCGCAGCGCCCACCGCAATCGCTCTCTCGTTCCTTGGCTGGACGATGACCTACGCGGATGCACCGAGCGCGTGGCTGCAAAGTCTCGCCAGCGGGATGCCAACCATCGCACGCATCACGTTTGTGATTTCATTCACTGCGGAGATCTGCCGAGCAAAGGGACTGGGTAACGCTCACTTTGGATGGGAACAAGAAACCCTCAATAAGATCCGTAGAACACTCTTCCTGTTCGGGATCGTTTACATCCCTGCTGGGTTAATCGCATGCAGCACCCTCTATGGTGAAACCTCGAGTTACGGAGATGGCATCGGGCGGATTAGCATGATGATCGCGAAGCTGTGGATCTGCTTTCTCCTTTGGCAACAATTTGGTGGCAAGAAAGGACTTGTTGCAGTCCTCAAAGAAACCCAGCCGAATCGTCTACTCACTCGCACCCGACTTCTTTGGTACCCATTACTTCTCGTTAGCCCGCTGTTCTTTTTGATCCTCGCCGCACGCGGTTACGTGATCGCATCGATCAACTTGAGCCACGGTTTTGCTGAAACCATCGGCGTGATCGTCCTTGGCGATGTGATCTACTGGATGGTTCTGCGTTGGTTCTCGCTACAAGCAAGAAAGCTCGCGGTTGCCGAGCGAATGGAGCGACTGGTTGCTGCACGAGAAGCAGCCGAAGCAGCTGGGGAAACAGCCGAAGGAGGCGAGGGTGCCGAAGCGATTGCGGTACCGATCGAAGAAGATGAATCACTCGACCTTGAAACCATCAGTCAACAAACTCGCAGCCTCGTCCGCTCACTGATCGGCATCGGTATCGTCATCACCATCGCATCTCTGTGGTCCACAAGCCTGCCGATCGCGGAACGCCTGCAAGAGTTCCAAGTGCCTTTGACAGACTTCGACCTTCTCGAGATTTTCAAAGGTATGTTGGCGTTCGGCATCACGTGGCTGTTGATCAAGAACTTACCGGGCGTCCTAGAACTCTCGGTGCTACGTGCCTCATCCATCGAATCAGGCACCAAGTACGCCATCATCTCGCTTTGTCGTTACGCGATTGGTGCCATCGGATTGATGGTCATCACCAATGTTTTGAACTTTGACTTCACTCAGTTTGGCTGGATGGCCGCAGCACTCAGTGTCGGCCTAGGTTTTGGACTCCAAGAAGTCATCACCAACTTCGTTTGCGGTCTGATCCTTCTTTTTGAGCGACCGGTTCGTATCGGTGATGTGGTCACGATCCAAGGAACGACCGGAACGGTTACCAAAATCCGGATGCGTGCAACCACGATTACAAACTGGGATCGTCAAGAATTCGTTGTACCCAACAAAAGCTTGATCACCGATACGATTCTGAACTGGACGCTCAGTGCTTCGATCAGTCGGATCGTTGTCAACGTTGGTGTCGCCTACGGAACGGACACCGATCAAGCGCGTGAACTGCTCCTCGAAGTTGCAAACGAACACCCAATCATCATGCAAGACCCAGCACCGATGGCGACGTTTGAACAGTTTGCCGACAGCACCCTGAACCTTGTGCTTCGCTGCTACGTTCCTGACCTTGATTTCCGACTCCGTACCACATCGGAGTTACACACCGAGATCAATCGCCGCTTCACACGTGCTGGTATTGAGATCGCCTTCCCACAGCAAGACATTCACATCCGCAGTGGTATTGAACATTTGATCAAAGCCAATGGAAGTGAAAAGGCTGCGGGTTAACGCGAAGAACTTAATAGCCGCGAGATCGTGATGGTTTCGTTCGATATTTCAACATCAACACGTGAACCATCACACCATCCTGACAAACCCCATTCAAGAACCAACCAAAATCCATTCAATGATCGGATGGCAAGATGTCTGACACCAAACCGAGACTACTACCGGCGACTTGGGATGTCCCGCAAACCTTCCGAGATCGCTTAGGAAAAACGGTTGGTCGACAGAGAATGATGTTCGCCGACGGGCATCTTTTGTTGGTCCTGCACGCCCCACCCGAGCGTGATCAAGATGAGAGAAGCGGCCGGTTCTTTTGGCGGATGCCTGATGGGACTTGGGCGAGAAACAAACACGGCTCCGGAATCGGCTCACTCATCAAGCACCTTGATGAATATGACGCTTGCCTTGATCGCCTCGAAGAGCAAGAACAGAAGGCCACCAGCGCCAAGGATTACTTCGAGATCAACGACCACCTCGCGCCATTGATTCGAGCTTCAAACAACCTACACTCGGCACTCCATGACGCTCGCAAGCAATGCCCCGACTTCCGCGAACTCATCGATGCTCGGGACCACGCCTACAACATTGAACGCACGGCGGAACTTCTTTCGTCCGGATGCAAAAACGGTCTTGATTATCAGATGGCGCGTCAAGCAGAAGAGCAGGCCAGAAGCGGTCACCGCATGGCGATTGCCTCACACCGACTCAATCGCCTCGCCGCATTTTTCCTGCCGCTCGCCACGCTTTCAGGCCTTTTTGGCGTCAACCTGCAAAACGGTCTCGAGCAGATCGATGCCCCGTACGCCTTCCTGAGCGTAACAGCGATCGCTCTCTTGATTGGCGGAATCTTCGCGGCCTCACTCGGCAACGGCGCACATCAGCAGTCGTAATCTCGCATCAAGGCTTGACGCTCAGCGAAACGTCAAAGGAACCCCGATTATCTGATAGATTACCGCTCGCTTCATTCACTCGAAACAGAAGCCAGCTGTACTGTTTGATTTCTAACTCCAGTTCATCCTTGACCGCATGAATCTCGAGAGGCTCAAGGAACTCACTCTTGTCCGGGATCGCGTTTGGTAAGACGCAGACGAGCAATTGGCCAAGCGGTCGGTCGCGATGGTACTCGAGTGTGATACCAGATGGCTCACTGATCCAAGGACGAGTCGTTTCCGCAAGAGTGATTTGGCCGGAAGCTTGTAACCGGATCTTGATCCCGCCAGGAACGCGAGCTCCGATTGTCTGCCAACCTTGATCCGCTTTGACATTCGTCTGCATCGGCTGTCCCCGCCAAAGGCCATCGGTCATCGATAGTTCAACTTGCTCGCGTGACCAGTCAAAACCGTAGTCAAGGTCATGACTGAGAAGTCGCCAACGCGCAGAAACGATCGGCCATTGATCTTGTAGCTTCTGTCGAACCAAACGATCAAAGTCAGGACCTTGATCCGATCCAGCAGTTGCAAACTCAAGAAGCGACTTACGGTATGCGGGATAACCTTGCAGCAAATCAACGAACGCCCAACTCCAAGCGTACGATCCAACATCTCCGATCAGATTGGGTTGGTAACCCATCACCGTTTCGATCGTTGGAATTTGTCCCTCCGCTCGCAACTGATCCATCCGCTTGAAACGCCCCCAGTAGGGAACCGATTCACGATCCGCAGGAATCGCGTTAACCTTCACAGACTGGCCTGTTCCCGAGTGCAAACCCAAGAGTTCGGCGGTTCCTTCTTGAAACCAAGTCGTCCCCGCACCATCGAAAGCTGCAAACATGTACGCATGCGTCCCCTCATGCAAAACCAAGTGCCTTGTGTAATACTCACTCGGTTGGGCTTTAATCCAAATGCGTTGACCTGAGGCGTATCCGAACGGAAAGCTCGGGATCTCATTTGGGATTAAACCCTGCTGCCGGAAAAGCGATTCATCTCGCATCACGCAGGCCTGAACTTTAAACGCGGCTGGATCAAACGACTCGTCATTCCAGAATGTGACCCACTGCGTCACCGCTGCATCAAACGTTGAAACAAGCTTGTTGATTTCGTCATCTGAGTCCAAGTCCGTGGTCAGCTCAATGAACTGACCCTCGCGGCGAATGAGCCCATCTGCGGCATGAACAGCGCAATCTGACATTGCGAAAACAGCAGAGACTGTCGCGGCAACAAGATAAATGCATAGAATGGGGAGTGAGCGATTCATCCCAACAATCTAACCCCAAATTCAGTCACACACGACGGCGATTTTTCATGATTTCTTATCGACACCGACCGCTCGGATGTGATTATTCGCCTACAAGACGACTGCTTACCAGAGGGGTTGCGGTCTTTATTCTTTCAATGGTCGCTGGCTGCATGAGCCGGAGCGAAAGCCACGTGGTGGTTTACTCGGCACTGGACGAAGATTTTTCTTCACCGATCCTGCAGGCATTCGAAAGACGCGGCGAGAATCAAACCGAAGTGGTCGCGAAGTTCGATGTTGAATCCACGAAAACCGTGGGTCTTGTGAATCGAATCATCGCAGAGAATGACCAACCCGTCTGCGATGTTTTTTGGAACAACGAAATCCTTCACACGGTGCGGTTGCAAAAACTCGGTCTCCTGAAGTCCCACAAGTGGAACCTCCCGGCGAACTATCCTGCGGATATGGTTGCGGCTGACGGCACGTGGTGCGGCTTCGCTGCCCGAGCCCGAATCCTGATGATTAACACCGATCTAATCACTGACCCCGATGATTACCCTACCTCGGTTGAAGATCTTGCCGACCCAAAATGGAAAGACCAATGTGGGATGGCGAGACCTCTGT
>JAKMEW010000455.1 GCA_022425745.1 Rubripirellula sp. | reverse complement strand
GCCGATAACAGGGTCGGTGTGCGTTGCGACCGTGACAATCGTTACCAGCCGAATCGACCGCTTGGAGTCGTATTCAATCTTGGAAACATCTCCCGCCGGGAGAATGTTTGGCACGCGAATCGCATCTCACTGCCAGCAAAGATCCTAGTCCACCCGAATGCATCGTACCGGTGTAGCGACCTAGAACAAGTGTAGCATTTTGCAACACTCGGAAACAGTCTCGGGTGGAGGACGAATCGACTTTGCTTGTTTTTTCGTGGAGAATCGATCGTTTCGTAAATAGACTCTGCAGGTGAGTCTCCTACGACTTCGAGATGATTCAACACCGGAAAAGCCGGCTAAAACTGAGTCACACGCCTCACGGGTTCAAAATCAAGCCGGTGGGAAACGTGAAATTACAAGCGATTTCCCAACAGCCAATTGCGTTCACAGATAAGCGGAGAAACTTCCATGGGATTGCGACACGTCGCACGCACCGCGAAACGAGCGGCCCTTTTTTCATTGATTGCAACTTTCAGCACTCCGTCGATCGATCTGCACGCTGCAGAGATCATGGAATCGGCTAGTGCCCGAATTGCCACCTACCAAACAGAAGACGGCGAGAGCTTTTTCGCAGTCGCCCTTCAGCCATCCGCTGATGAAGCCATTCTCGAGTCGGTTCGATCCCAGCCTGCGGACATCGTTGTCATTGTTGACACCTCCGCAACTCAGGTCGGGGAATTCCGGAACGATTCCATCTCTGCACTTGACTCAATCATTGGCCGCCTGCGTTCTCAAGACCGTATTCGGGTCTATGCCGCTGACGTGATGACGAGCGAATTGACCGACGGCTTTGCCGCGGCAAGTGAAGCCGCTTCGAGCATCGACGCTCTTTCGCAGCGACTTCCACTTGGTAACACCAACCTCATGGACGCGATTGAGACCGCGAGAGGAACCTTCGGTGAGACCCAAGCCAATCGCACTCGATCGATCGTTTACATCGGCGACGGCACTGCGATCGACACCATGGGTGATCAAGAGCGTTTTGCCGGCGTGATTGATGGGTTGCGCACCGACAAGATATCGCTTCACAGTGTTGCCATTGGTGCGACCCGTAACATTGAATTGATGGGAATCTTGGCCAATCAGACTGGTGGAGTTATCGGTGTTGTGGGCGACGACGCATCGAGTGCCGCCGAGGCGATTGGCAGCCGCGTCGCTGATTCCGCCAAAATGTCGGCTATCTGGGTGCAAGAAGCAAAGCTTCCAGGTGGCATGGAGTCCGTTCAAGCGGATCGCCTTCCACCACTGCGACTTGACCGAGACTCGATCCTTCTCGGTACCGCTGCGAAAGCGTCAGAGAAAGGCGAGTTGGAAATCATCGGTCAATCCGCTGATGACACAATCCGCCTCACCTCGGTTGTCACGATTGAAGAAAATCATCCCGACTTCGCATTCTTACCTGGTCTGGTGCGTCACTCCTCCACCAACGACGGATTGATGCTCCCGTCAGCAGGTTCGGACATGCTACGCGAAACCATTCGCGTGCTTTCCAATCAAGCTGATCAATTGGTCCACGCCGCAAATATTGCGATGCAACAGGGCAACAAAGCGGGCGCAAAAGCGGTCGTCAAGAAAGCTCTTGAAGCAGACCCGAACAACGCGGAAGCTCAGGCGATCGATCGAATCATGGGTAATCGTCTGATCACTCAGAATCAGCAGGTTGACGATCCGTTTGCCGCGCCAGCTCCGGCCCCAGCTCAAGCCGCTGACAACGAGAATCCGTTCGCCGACCCAGCCCCCGCTGCACAGGCTCCGGCGCCCGCTGCACAGGCTCCAGCCCCCGCTGCACAGGCTCCAGCACCCGCTGCACAGGCACAGGCTCCAGCACCCGCTCCGGTTGCGGGCACAGCCGACGTGATCGGTGGCGATGATGATCTGACCGAAGTCCCCGGCAACCTTTTAAATCAGGTTCAATCGCAACTTGAAGCACAGGAAGGCCGCTGGCGTGCAGAGGTACGGGCACAACTACGAGAAGCGAATCGCCGTCTCCGCGACAACCCAGTTGGTGTAGCAGGAAGCCTCAAGAGCCTGCTCGCAAATCTGGAAGTGGTTCCCGACATCAGCCCACAAACGCGACAAGAGTTGACTTCGCAGGTGCGTGCCTCGGTTCAAGTAGCAAGCAGACGAGAAGCATCTTTCTTGGAGAGTCAAAGAAATCTCGAGCAAGTCGCACAGGGTGCTGCTTCAGCTCAGCGAATGTTGCAGAACCGAGTGCGTCGTGAAGCGACTCTCAAGGTTCTGTCGCAGCAAATGAATGCTCTGGTGGACGAAGAGCGTTATGCAGAGGCACAGAATGTATCGGTTGACTTCGCTGAAGACGCCGGTATTACGATCACGAAAAACTCCGTCGAAGGTCAACACTTCGTGGAAGAGCCTTTGATGCTCGAGATGTACGCTCACGACAAAAAGCTCAAGGTTCTCCGAGAACGAGCCTTTGTTGATGCAATGGCTTTGGTTCTCAAATCGAACATCCCGTTTGTCGATGAACCACCCATTCAATATCCAGACTCGGATTGGTGGCGCACCATGAGTCGTCGTCGCATCGAGCGTTACGGAGCGATCGAACTGGTTGGTGACAACGAAACCGAGCGTAGGATTCAGTCCGCACTCGGTGACGAAACCAGCTTCAGCTTTGTTGAATTGCCTCTCAGTGATGCCGTTCAACAGATCAGCGAAGCTCACGATATTCCAATCGTTGTGGACAACCGAGCCTTGGAAGAGATCGGACTCTCAGCGGAAGAGCCAGTCAATATTTCGCTTAAGAACGTGTCTCTACGTTCCTTCATGCGACTCATGCTCCGTGAAAACGAGTTGACTTACATGATCAAAGATGAGGTCATGCAGATCACAACCGTTGAAGCAGCTGAGCAAAACCTCGTAACCAAAGTCTACCCCGTTGGTGACCTTGTTGTTCCAATCAT
>JAKMEW010000427.1 GCA_022425745.1 Rubripirellula sp. | reverse complement strand
GTCATGGCTGTTGTGATGGTGATGAGGGACGGAACTTTTCAAAAGCACCTCGCAATGGGTCATCAAATACTCGGTGAGTGGAAAACCGCGAAAAACGCTGAGGAACTCTCTGACATTGCCCGGGAACGCAAACCCAACATGATGCTATTGCCCTACGGTATTCCGATGGCAATTGGATCCATTGCGTATTTTGCCCTAGCTGGTTTGCTGATCTAAATCAGCCTGAAAACCTTTCTTCCGCTGACCCGAGATCATACGCAATTTCCACAAAATGGTCAGAAAAGAAGCAATGACATCGGGGAACAAACTCGGCGACGTCTTTAAAAACGAGGCTTCGCGGGCCGCGTTGATGGCCTAGTGAACTGTTCGCGCGACCTACTCTCGCGTCCGGTGCATTGGTGCGACAACCATGCCCATCATCAGAACGGGGACGAACAAGTGATCCTGGCAAACTTTAACGATTAGGTGATTCAGCGCCGTTCGTTTGGTATGGGTTGCAGCGGATCGATGCCTTGTTCCGAAGAATACGATTAAGTCCGTTTGGCACGATTTCATTCGCTTTCGAGCCTCGTTGAGGCTTCGACGGCTTTTTCAGGCAACTGATATGCGTAGCAAATCTCTTTATCTTGTTTTGGCAGGCATCTGCGGTGTTGCAGCCGCAGCAATTGCTAGCCAATGGTTAAGCGCCCAGGCCAACAGCCAGCCAGTGGGGGTGTCGACCGAAATCTTTGTTGCCGCAGTGTCAATCGATGTCGGTGAAGAGATCACGGCACAAAAAGTTCAGTTAGAAAAATGGCCGGCGGATAAGATTCCGCAGGGCGCCTCGGGGACGCTGAGCGAAATGGAAGGCAAGTTTGCGAAGCAACGTTTCTATGTTGGTGAAGCGATCATGCCGGTGAAACTAATGGAAGAAAACTGGTCTGCCGTTCGTAAAGGTTATAAAGCTGTCGCCATGAAGGCCTCAGAAGTTGATATCGCCAACTTGATTCAGCCGGGGGATCGAGTGGATGTGTTGGCTTATTTTGCGAAGAGCGAATTAATCCCGCGGAGCACAACGCAAACGGTCTTACAGGGTGTCCGAGTCTACGCACTTGACGGTGATACTCGGAGACACTCATTTGATGACCGCCCAAAATCGCTAAGAACGATTGAATTACTAATCAGCGAGAACGATGCAGCTGCTTGGACATACGCGAACGAACTCGGGAATATCCGGTTGAGCCTCGGCAGCCAAGAAGAATTTGACGGAAAAGAACTTCCAAATGAAAGCGGGAGTGAATTTCTGGAATGGATCGAACAGCAACAACAGGTTCTAGAAGAGAAGACAGCGGCCAAAGAACGTCAACTCAAGCAAGAGTTTGCGTTACTTGAAAGTTCTGTTCGAGTACCAACCGAGCCGAGCCAACCGATCATCAAGACCGAGCCAGTTAATGCGACGGTGAATATTCCACCTGCAACTGAAAATGGCTTCCCAATGATAAAAATGGTGGAAGGAAAACTCTTAGAGTACTGGGTAGTGCCCGGCAAGCTACCTGTACTTCGAGGCCCTGCTAATCCTACCGCACCGAGTCAGACAAGTATCCCAGAGGAAATCAAACGAACCGCTGATAGCACGGAGACCAAAAGCGGTGGAACCGCCGTTGCCGAGTACAGTTTTTTAGATGGACGGAAAAGCCCATTTAACGCCAATTCCAATGGCAACGGATTTCACATCAACGACCGCTGATGTGGGCGTACCTAAGCTCTTCACCGAGCGATTGAGAATCATTACTGCCGCCACGACAACTGTCACCGCGGCACCAATCACTTCGAATGGATTCGAAGTGGAAAAAGCAAGGATGTAACCCTGATGGCAAATCGAAGACCGCCGGCAACGATTGTTGCCGCTTACCTATTAACCGTCGTTCTAGGCGGATGGTCTACCAATCCCGTGCAGGGTCAAGACGGGGAAACGTACCACCTCACATCCCGTTCATCCAACCAATCTATCTCTCACAATATTTCGCTAGCGAATGATCGCTTTGAAATGCTCGTCAAGAGCAGTCGTATTCTTACTCTGCCCGCAGACCGAATTCCTCGTTTCCAAATTCACAACGAGCAAATCCTCGGCGCTGAGCCACTTTCCCAGAATGAAATACAAGTCTACGCGAAATCGCCCGGCACGACGCAGGTAAATCTCTGGGATACCGACGATAAGCTTTACACCATCGACATTACGGTTCTGGAAGACGCACGGGAACTCGAAGGCATCTTGAGTTCTCAATTGCCTTTTGCATCCCTAAAGGTGACACCAATCCAAAATGCCGCAATTCTCTCAGGTACCGTTACCAGCGTGGATGATGTTGATCGGGCTATTGCAATTGCTGAACAGTACTATCCGACCATCGTCAACAACATCAAAGTGATTGGCGTGCAGCAAGTCTTGCTTCACACAAAAATCATGGAAGTGTCTCGCACGAAACTGCGTGACCTTGGTATCGACTGGGGCACTGTTTCCTCGGGCGAGTTCTTTTTCTCGGCTCCCAGCCAACTGGTCGATGCAGCGACTAGTGGTCTTAGCGGTGTTGTGCCAACCGCTGAATCGGCGTTGAGTGCGACGAACCGTGTGATGTTAAGCGGCGGCAGCTTTGAAGCATTGATCACCGCACTTCGAAAGCAAGACCTCGTCAAGTTATTGGCCGAACCCACGGTTGTCGCAACGCACGGTCGACCCGCTCGATTCAATGTTGGCGGTCGTGTTCCTTACATCGTTCCCACTGGGAACAACTCCGTTTCGATCAACTATGAAGAGTATGGAACGGCGGTTGACTTTTTACCATTTGTGGTGGGTCCCGGAAGAATCCGACTCGAAGTACGCCCTGAAGTCACCGAACCGGACACCTCTCGGTCAATCAGCGCCGCGGGCATACAGGTACCGGCTTTCAGCTCTCGGTATGTTGAGACCGCTGTTGAGTTGCAGGCAGGGCAAACTTTTGCGATCGCTGGGTTGCTACAAAGCCGCACTGAAGCGGTCTCAAAAGCCACACCATTCTTTGGTGAACTGCCCGTGATTGGCACGATGTTTCGTCGTGTCCGAGAACAGCGGAACGACATCGAACTTCTGATTACCGTCACACCTGAATTGGTTGATGCGATGGATCCCGATCAAACGCCCGTTGGAGGACCCGGTCTCAACTCAATGTCTCCCAGTGATACCGACCTTTACCGAAACGGCCACATTGAAGTACCGAACCAGCGTGGTGGTATGATCCACAGCGATGACTGCCTGACCATGGATTCGTCACATCGAACCGCGACTCCTGCATCTTCGATGGTGCAAATGAATCTCGCTGATCGAATTAGGTCTGACCAACCGATGGTGGCATCCGCAACGCCCGAAGAACAAATCATTATTCCAACTCCACAACCCATTTCCGTAGGAGAAGGGGTCTCGATTGAAACTCCAGAGAACTAGATCGATCGTAAATATTTTTCGACCTTAACCTGGCCGATCGGCCGCAAACGCATTCAAGTTCCCGTTAAGTATCATCATGACCAACGCTCTTCGAGTCGCATTGGTTGATCCCAACGATCAATCCCGAGAATCTCTCAAGCAATTGCTTGAGATGATCGGAGAGATTTGTGTTGAAGGGGACTGCTCACGCTACGAATTATTTGTAAGCTTGGTCGAACAAACGCAACCTGATATCGCCATCATCAATCTCGATAGCGACATCGAGAAGTCTTTGCTGGTTATTCAGCAGCTTAATCTCGAAGCTCCAAACATCTCGATTTTAGTCACCAGCAAGACGTCAGACGGGCAACTGATATTAAAGGTCATGCGAGCGGGCGCTGAGGAATACCTCACGCTCCCGATTCATCAAGACGAACTTTCATCAGCCCTTGCCCGACTCCGCCGCCATCGACCGATGGTGGAAAGTGAACAGCAGCAAGATTGCGAGATCATTGCCCTCGCCGGTGCTAACGGCGGTGTGGGTACAACAAGTATCGCGGTGAATCTCGGTTGTTGCCTCGCTGAAAAACCTCAGAATAGCGTTGCGATTCTAGATCTCGACTTGGCACTGGGCGACGCAGATGTATTCCTCGATCTAATTCCAGAATACACCCTCGCTGACGTTGTGCAAAATGTCAGCCGACTCGATATCGATCTACTTCGAAAATCCATGACGAAGCATCAAACGGGCGTCTTCCTGCTGCCAAGGCCGGTCGATCTGATTGAAGCGGAATTTATCTCCGAGGAGAGCATTAAGCGTGTGATCGACCTGATGAAAGAGTCGTTCACACACCTAATCATTGATGTTTCAAAAAGCTACAACGAACTTGACAAAGTCGCAATGGAAGCGGCAAATCAAGTGCTTCTCATCACCCAATTGGACCTTCCCTGCCTGCGTAATTCTGTTCGCATGCTGATGAATTTTGACGAGTCTGATGCGGTTAAAGACAAGGTTGATATTGTCGTCAATCGAACGGGCTTCGAAGCAGGCCAAATTAGCTTGCGAAAAGCGAAAGAAACACTCAATCGCGAGATCTACTTTCAAATACCGAATGATTTTCGAACCATGGTCGATGGACGTAACAATGGCGTGCCACTGATTACTCAGTCACCCAAAGCAGGAATCACTCAAGCGTTTCGCAGGTTGGTCGACCAGCTATCACAAAAGGTTTCTGAGTCTCCGATGATTGCGCCGGTGGATGAAGCGGAGGTTCGTGGATGGAAACGATTCTGGCCTGGAGTTCACCAGTAATCAGAACGGTCTGAGGTGACATACCCTCGAGAACAAACACTCTAACCTTGTGGTCACCATCAAGATCGTGGGTAGACCGTATTTGCCAGACGTTACCCTCTAGCTTTCGATCCAGCGTAAAAGTGTTCGCACCATCACGCCGGTCGCTCCGGCATCACGATACGGTTTAGGCTGATCCGCGAACGCAGGTCCAGCAATATCGAGATGTACCCACGGAAGCTCGTCTACAAAATTCTCCAAGAACTTAGCGGCGGTGATCGCGCCCCCCCAGCGACCGTCACCGATGTTCTTTATATCCGCTACCTTACTTTTGACTTGATCATCGTAGTGCCGGAACATCGGCAACTCCCAAAGAAGCTCTCCTTCACAAGTTGCTGCCGATTCAATCTGCTCTAACAAATTTGAATCGTTGGTCATCGCTCCAACAACATCACGACCGAGAGCAACCATGCAAGCTCCTGTCAGGGTTGCAAGATCAACGATCGCTTGTGGCTGAAGCCCTTTTGCAACGTCAAGTGTATCAGCAAGTACAACGCGACCCTCAGCGTCGGTATTGAGAATTTCAATCGTTTTACCGCTTCTGGTTTTGATCACGTCACCGAGCTTATAACTGGTGCCACTGACCATATTCTCAGCAAGCCCGCATAGCCCAATGACATTACGTTTCAGGCCCAAACAGGAAATTGCGTTCATCACTCCAACCACCGTCGCCGCCCCAGCCATATCACATTTCATATCAATCATCGCATCACTCGGTTTCAACGACAGACCGCCACTATCGAACGTAACTCCCTTACCAACCAGAACGATTGGTGGCTCATCGCCCCCACAGAGATGCGACATCATGACCAGACGTGGTGGACGCGATGAACCAGCTCCCACGGCGAGGATTGCGCGACAACCTTCTTCGGCCAATCGATTCTCGTCCCAAACTTCCACGCTGGTTTCCGTGTCAGCAAAGAGATCGAGAACACTCTGCGCGAAGGATGCTGGGTAAAGAACAGCAGGAGGTTCATTAACCATACGGCGTGCGTGATTGATTGATTCACCGATCACTCGGCCTCGATCCAACTGCTTTTGAGAAACACCAGGAAAGGCAATCTCCGCTGGCAATTTGAGTGATGGCTCGGAACGGTAAAGTGCCTGCCCCTCACATGCTGTCAGAGCACCGGCGACGACGACGTCATGATGCTCGCTCGCGAAAGTATCAGCGAATCGCACCTCAACTCGACCTCTTGGACGATCTAACAATGATCGAATTGCGGCAGCTGATAACTCAAAAGCGTCAAGTCTGGACAGCTCCGATTCACCCAAACCAACGACCAACAGCATTTGAGGACCAGAGTCGGTTGGCACACCCAACATCGTGAGCTCGCCACGTTTCCCCCGAAGTTGGCCAGATTCAAGTAAACGGGTCAACCAGCCACCACCCAATTGATCCAGTTCGCCTAGACTAGGCGACAAACTATCCTGATGTCGGAGACCCACGATTAAGACATCCACTGACGTCGCTTGATCCGTGGGTTCAACGGTAAGATTGACAGAAACGTCGAAGTTAGATTCAGGCATCTTCATTCAATCGAGAGTGGTGGCGTTGGTGCAACTAAAATTACAAACAGCCCAGTCTAGCGCTTTCGCCTTCGTTCTCCTATCCCACACCATCAATCCCTCACCGAAGTGATTAGCCACTGTGACGCATCGCAGCACCCGAGAAACCGTGGAAGATCTCAGACGTGCCGGTAGGCTTGTCGAGATAAAAGCAGAGATTGATCCCTACTTGGAAGCTGCTGAGATTCAGCGACGCGTCTATGCAAACCAGGGTCCAGCGATCCTATTTTCAAATCTGAAGGGCTGTCGATTCCCAGCAGTATCGAATCTTTTTGCCTCGCTTGAACAGGCTCGATATCTGTTTCGCGACACTCTCGAATCAGTCCGACGACTGATTGAGCTTAAGACAGACCCCTCTGCTGCACCGAAACGCCCCCTACGTTACGCCAAAACACCGTGGACTGCTTGGAGGATGTTGCCCGGCTACTGCAAGGGCGGCGCGGTGTCTCAGTCGACATGCCGACTTTCAGAGCTACCGGACATCCAGTGCTGGCCAGATGATGGGGGTGCCTTTGTCACACTACCTCAAGTCTTATCGATGAATCCTCATCATCCGCATCAATTGATGCAGTCCAACTTGGGGATGTACCGAATACAGCTCAATGGCAACAACTACGAAAAGGACAACGAGATTGGCTTGCACTACCAAATCCATCGAGGCATGGGCGTGCACCATCAAGCAGCGATGCAACGAGGCGAAAAGCTGAAAGTCTCCATCACGGTTGGTGGGTCTCCTGCAATGTCGCTCGCTGCAGTGATGCCCCTCCCCGAAGGCCTCTCGGAACTTACGTTTGGTGGTGCGTTATCAGGACGTAAGATTCGCATGATAAAAGGGGTGCACGCGCCGATTTACTCGGACGCAGATTTTGCAATCATTGGGACAATCGATCCGAGCGAAACCAAACCTGAAGGACCGTTCGGAGACCATCTTGGCTATTACAGCCTCCAACACCCTTTTCCCGTCATGAAAGTGGAAAAGGTGCTCCACCGTCGTGACGCAATTTGGCCCTTTACCGTTGTTGGCCGACCTCCCCAAGAAGACACCACTTTCGGTCAATTGATTCACGAAATCACCGATCCGATCATCCCGTCAGTCATTCCAGGTGTCAAAGGCGTGCATGCAGTTGATGTGGCAGGAGTCCATCCTCTGTTACTCGCCATCGGTAGCGAACGATACATGTCATACCTGCGGCCGAATGAACCGCAGGAACTACTAACCCAAGCTAATGCAATTTTGGGCAATGGTCAGTTATCACTTGCCAAGTATTTATGGATTTGTGATGACCCGAAGGATCAATTAAAGATTTCTGATTATCAAGCTTTCATGATGCATGTTTTGGAAAGAGCCGACTGGCGTCGCGACCTTCACTTTCACACACAAACAACCATTGACACGCTTGATTACAGCGGTGCGGGATTCAATCGTGGATCAAAGGTTGTGATTGCAGCTACCGGGGAAGCAACACAGTCACTTTGCACATCAATGCCTAGCCCATTTAGTTTACCAGAAGGCTTGAGAGAGCCCCGAATTGTTGCCCCCGGGATTCTGGCTTTGGAAACCACCGATAAAGCCACAGAAAATGCACCTCAACAAGTTGAGTCGCTCCTTCGTGACATTTCTGCAGAGCATCCAATCAATCAATTCCGATTAATCACGTTGGTTGATGACAGTGATTTCTGTGCGCAATCATTTGCAAATTGGACGTGGGTTACATTCACTCGCAGCAATCCGGCAACTGATATTCACGGCGTCGCTGCAAACATTGCACACAAGCACTGGGGCTGTTGCGGAGCGTTGGTGATTGACGCTCGCATCAAACCACATCACGCGCCACCTCTTGTTGAGGATCCCACCGTATGCGCAAAAGTTGACGCCTTAGCAGCAAAAGGCAATCCCATCAGCCGCTACCTCTAGATCCTTTAACCGCACCTCAACTGAGGGAAAAGATTCTCAAGATGAATTTGCTCCAAACCAACTTTCAAACCGATAAACCCGTGGCGTTGGTCACCGGTAGTGGTGCACCACGCGTTGGACAGGTCATTGCGCGGCACCTTGCGAGCCTCGGTTGCAGGTTAGCACTTCATGCCTACCAGAGCGTTAATGAAGCAAAGTTGTGCGCTGACGAGATCGCCAAAGAATTTCAAACGGAAGTCATAGTGACTCAGGGCTCTCTCGAAGAATCCGGCGTGGCAGAATCAATCGTGAATGACGTGGCTCGCCACTTTGGACGCATTGACATCCTGGTAAATAGCGCGGCAATCTGGCATCCGACAAGACTTGAAGAGGTAACTGAAGAAGAATTGCTGCGTTATTATCAAATCAATACGCTCTCCTGCTGGATGGCTGCACGCGCTGCAGGACTCATCATGACCAAGCAAGAAGCTGGCGGTTGCATCGTCAACATTAGTGACTGGGCTACCGTTCGTCCCTACCTTGACCATGCAGCCTATTTCCCAAGCAAGGGCGGTGTCGATGCAATGACTCACTCCCTCGCAGTTGAGCTTGGCCACCGAAATCCAAATATCCGCGTGAACGGTATCAAGCCGGGTCCGGTCCTCTTGGCAAAAGAGGTGGACAAAGAGCAACAGGAAAAGATTGCTCAAAGCACGCTTGTGAAAAGAATCGGAACCGCGGAGCACATTGCTCACGCAGTGCAATTCCTATGCGAAAATACTTTTGTTAACGGTTCCTTTATCACCGTTGACGGAGGGCGAAGCATTTTTGCACCAGATGGCTTGCAGGTTGGAATGAATACCGGCTAATTCAGCTGAAGATTGCGATAATCGTTTGAACTTAGATCTCGATAGAGTTGTTCCTGTGTTACCGCAGTCGTCGACACCAACCCTAACCTGTCACGAAAACCAGCGGCAATTGCTCCGCACGGTGCAAGCTGAGGAAAAGCGTTCGCGAGTGCTTCAGCAGGCAATAAGGTTGCCATCTTCAAAACCTGAGATGCTTCAATGTCTTGACGTACATTGAGCAAAAAGCGGACTTCATTCCATAAGTTAAGATCCGGATTGCTGGCACGAGAGTCGGTTCCCAAAACGACTCGCACTCCTTGATGGTGCATTGCATTTACTGGATGCATCGGAAAATCAAAGAAGTCATGTGTTCTGGGACAGTAAACCACGGTGATCTGTTTGTGCTTCGCCAATTTCTCAATTTCACTTTGTTGTAAATCGTTGCCGTGAATTAAAAACGCTGCAGGCAGTTTCCCCAACATTTGAATCAAGTGATCAAACGGCTCGGTAGACCACGGAAAATGGGGCTTTGTGATAATTCCTATCGTCTCTAAGAAATCAGCCATTGGTCCATCACCAGAACTTAACAATTCACGTTCCTCGGGTGACTCCGCTACATGCATCGCAACAGGTCGACGGAGCAATCTGGCGTGCTGAAGCACCTTTTCTAAAGCCTGAGAGGAGATCGAATAAGGTGCATGAGGACTAAGCCCTGCAAGTGGATGCATCTCACAGTGTTTTGATCCCACCTCAAATCTCTCACTAAATCGCTCATCCTGTAAACCCAATATTTCAGCGAATGAGATGATGTCCAATTCGCTAGATAGATGAGCGTATGATTGGGGTGGTGTGGTGATCTCGCCCGCCACAATGGTTCCCGAATCCCATAACTCTTTCACTCCGCCAAAGATCGATCGATCTTTGACTTCCGGATCAGCAGTCAGCCTCTGCTCGATGACTAATTTGATCCAATCTGTGAAACGGATTCCGCGCGTACCGACTGGGTGTTTCAGATCTGAAAATTCCAAATGAGTATGGGCATTGACGAGCCGAGGCAGTAGCGCCACATCCCCTAAATCAACTGCATCACTCGGCGGACGCCCCGAACCAACCTCGTGGATCTTGCCACCACCTACACGCACCCAACCATTTGCAATTGGCAATGTATTGACTGGTACAATCCACCTTGCTCGGATTACGCGTGTATGATTTTGGAACATGAAACCACCTCAAAAAACGGACGTACTTCCGATTCAATTTTACGAGCAACCGACAGAAGTCGTTGCCCGCGAATTGATTGGCAAAACCCTTGTTCGACGTCATCAAAATCGCTGGCTGGGAGGTTTGGTTGTCGAAACAGAGGCCTATCTAGGTGAAAATGATCTCGCCAGCCATAGCCACCGCGGGATCACAAACGCCAATGCTGCGATGTTTGAGGCCGCTGGCACCCTTTATGTTTACCCGATCCATGCACACTGCTGCTTCAACATTGTCACGGAGAAAGCAGGTACAGGCTGCGCGGTTTTGGTTCGTGCAGTAGAACCGATTTGGGGCATCAGTGAAATGATGGCGAGACGTCAAATTGATGACTCCCGAAACTTGATGCGTGGACCGGGACGCCTTTGCCAAGCACTTGACATTAACCGCTCGCACAACCACCAGACGCTTCAAAAGAATGGGACGTTTCGCATCGCAGCAAGTCACGACGATCGTCCCACCATCACTGCAACCAAACGAATTGGCATCTCCCGAGATAAAGAACGACTGCTCCGATTTATCTGGGACGGCAATTGGTTCGTGAGCGGGCGTTCCGGTGACCACCTAAAAAAGCCGCTACGTCGATGAGAAAGAAACCGACGAGTTACTGAAAGGCGATCGATAACCAGCCCAGCGACGCAGTAATCTCAGATGATCGAAATTCTCTTCCCCGCAAAGTCTCTAGCTCGGCATCTTCCGCCACCTTGATGCTCTGATCGAGAATCACCGCCGGAAAAATCTTGGAGAATTCTTTTTGGATAATTGGCTTCAATCCCGCTTCTCGAATTGAGAGTCGATCACCAGGGAAACTAACATCGACATCACCAACTCGTTTCAAGATCGGGGTGTCAGCTTCACCCGTCACAACCTCATAATTAGCCGTAATTTCGATGGCCTTATTCAGGGGAGTGCGATCACCCTGCGCGAATCGTGTCCCACGAATCCCCACCGTCAGCTTTCCGTCACGTGCTTCAAAAATCACCGGTCGAGAACGCGAAAAGCTAATCTCGAAAGAAGTCTCTTCCTCTTCGTCTGATGTCTCCGGTTTTGGAGCTCCCGCGTTTTCCAAGAGTTCATTCAGCAACTCTTTATCAAGCGTGCGTCCAGCTAACACGACGGTAAACGCATTTTCGATCACGGACTCATGAATCTGCGCCGCAAACAGAAAATCTGATTCGAATCCCGAAGGAGCATTCACCGCAGATAGCTGGGAGCTTGACCGGAAAATAACATCCAATGCAATCTGCTCCGTGCTACTACTCCATTTTTGCTCTGGAGGGCTAAGAGCTAGCCGCTGTAGCACAGGCTTAGCTTCGTTCAGCAGTTTGGAAGATGCATTGGACTTCATGCCCTCCATTTCCGATTCGAACTGCTCGGTTACGCGGCGCCGCAACTTTTCCTTTGCAATCCGGTCAGCCTGTGGCTTCTTCTTAACGGATTGTTTTTTACCCACCTTAAGTGCGAGATCCGACTTAGCGGTCATGTCAGTAATCTTGGTTGTCAATGAGACATCACTCGTTGTGTCACTGAACTCAATACCTGATCCATTGACAGTTAAAACACGAGACAGGCTAACCGTGCCTTCGCTTTCACTCTTTAGACGCACAGGTCCATTGACACCGTCATTTTTAGTCTCCACCTTACCGGCCAGATTGATCTCGATTTGTGCGTCACTTTCGGACGGAATCAGTTTCGCAGACACTGCTCCTGTCATCACTGCGGTGCCGGTGAGGCTCGTCCCAAGAATCACATCACTTACGGGTTCTGTTCGAGCGATATCGCGACCTACCACCTGTGATAAAAAATCGTCACTTACCCTCACCGCAATATTAGGCTGACCGAAGACCTCTCTTAGTTCAGCGACCAGTTGGCTCGCTTGACCAGCAGCAGCCAAAAGATCTACTCGCCGAGAAATCGCACTGAACTGATCCGGAGTGGGTACATCATCAGCGGTTTCAATCATTTTCCCCAGCGTCGCCAATTGGTCATCAAGCAACTTGATGGATCTTTCACGATCCTGAAATCGAATTGCGTTGATGGTTACGTCAACCGAATCCCTGAGGCTTCGCAAGACCGTGAGCTCCAAACCTGGTACCGTTCCAATCAAACGATCCTTCAGAGCAACCGCTTCCTTTGCCAACTCCGCAGCAGATCCTTGGTCACCAAGAGCCGCAGCCAGAGCTGACAGCTGCAAGTAATCCATCCAAGCGTCGCGATTCTTCTCGTCAGTGTGTTGATCAAAGTAATCTTGAACCTGCTTGATTTCTTCTTGCAGAGCTTTGCTTGCGTCATCGAGGCTGGGGAGTTGATCAGGATCCAACTCCGTTTGTGCCGTCTTAACCATCTCCAAAATCACATTTCTTGTGTCCTGATTGAGCTGAGCGTCAACCGTTCGACCATGGGTGACCAAAGCAACAAGAAGGCAGAAAGCAAGAAATCGTCCGGACATAAATTTGATCAATGTGTCGAGAGGCATGAGGGCAAGGGTCGCAAGATTTCGGCAGCAGAGATAACGACTAGACTCAGTCCGGATCAAACCATTCACGGGCGATCCAATGATCAAAGCATCCTTACCGCGGAGTGTTCCGCTAACAAATGATTGATTCGACAGGAGACAGGCGGTCGGTCGCGGAAAACCCCTCTAGCACTAATTGCCCAATGAGAATTCAACACACAGCAACCACCCAATCATTGTAATCCTCGCATCTTAACTTAAAGAAGCCCATTTAAGCAAAATAGTGAACCCTTATCCACGTTGCGAAGCAACGATGGCTCGAGCAATTGCGGGACTAGAGGAGGTCTCGAAAAAAATCGAAGCATGCTCTGCGATCACCTGGACACGTCGGCAAAACTCAATCACTTCCGGGGGAACACCCTTTTTTTGTTGATGCCCCATGACCACCACTGCAAGATCCGCCTCACCCGAAACCCATCTGCCAACCAGCAGCCTTCCCACCGGCACCCAAAGCATCTCGACGCCATCCACCTCGAGGCTTTCAGGCTGAACATCCTCAGGCGGCCACTGCTCGAGATGAAACGGCTGCAAGCGGAGAATGAGATTGGATTTTGCGTGCGAAAAGGTGGGGCTGAATACCTGCGAATCGTGACTGGTTGCAAGATAGGTCCATCCATCGCTGACTGCTACCTGGACCCCCAAGCGAGGAAACTGATGTTCTGCATCCTCGCTGCGACTCACGGTGATTTGGTTCGGGTTCAAGTAATTCAGAAATCTGCCTGATGTCGGTTTGGATGCATATTGTCTGATTCCAATGAGCACGACCACACCGAGAGCAACCCACATTAGTGGACTGATTTCAACCGGTCTCGGCTCACCATCTGATCGCACCTCAGCCTCGAGCTGATCGGAAACAGCCATGTTTGACTCGCAATGACTAATACTTCGGAAGATCCATCACCCCATCCCACATGGCGGGTGGTTTAATGCCATAGCGTTGCATGTAGGTGCAGAGCATCTGGCTGGGCTGATCCAATTCACTTAATGAGCTTAACGAATCATTCGCGAGCTTCCAGTCACCCGCTAGAAATGCATCAAGACCGACTTCGTAGAGGTCAAATTGCTCGGAAGTGATGTGGGCACTCAAGAGCGCATCGTTCGAGACCAATTCGTAAATCAGCAGTGGCGACTCGATACCCGAAGGACGTACCTTCGCCAAACGCCGGACGCGAAACTCAAGTTCGTCTTGGTGTTCTACCAAGCCCATGGCGGTTGCATCATCCATAATGACCTCCACGCCGAATGCCTTGGTCAAACCCTCTAAACGACTTGCGAGATTCACGACCGGACCGAACGCGGTTACCTTCACTTGGTCCACGGTACCAATACGTCCAGCAACGGCGCGTCCCGATGCCAAGCCAATTCCGCATCGAAAACCATCTTTAGACTGCGTTAGATTTTGTTTTCGAATACTCGATGCCGCGCGAATCGCTCGAATCGCAGTGTCACTCTGTTCAAGTGGCCATCCCCAGAAACCCATCGCAGAATCACCGTGGAAGTCCCCAATCACACCCCCAGTCTCGAGTATGTGCTTGGTCATTGTTCCCAAGGCATCACTGACACTACCTAGTAGGTTCAAGAGCCCCTCAGACTCCTGCTCGCTCCTTCTCGTGAATCCTCGGAGATCACAGAACATTACCGACAATTCCGTCTCTCGAGGTGCCAAAACCTCATCGGTTGATTTGCCCGCAAGGGCATCCATGACGACCGGAGCAAAGAAGTGACGCATTTCAGATTGACGTCTCTCCAAACGGAGTGTCTGCCGTAAATTTGCAATCGTTGTTCCGACCAATTCGGCAAACTTAACATCGTCCTCAAGATCATTCGGTGCGTTTATAACTGACTTTTCGATATCGTGCTGCGAATCTTTCGCCAATAGACCCGTTACATAAAGAGCCCAACCCGAGCACGCTTCACTGCGTAAAGGAACACAAAAGGCCCAATCCACATCATCACTCGCGGTATATGCAACTTGAGCTGCTCCCACGCCCGACCAAAGATACAGAACACTCTCTCTTGTTCTCGTTGCATGATGAACAAGTCGAGCACTAATGGTGGGTGTTTCTTTTACGAGTGAACGAGAATCATAATGCAAGATCTGAATCCCGCCAGAAATTTCACCACCAGCTAATGTTGGATCTTCTTGATGCGAAACAATTGCAACGGCCGAGGCGGAAGGTGTTGCACGAAGCAGAACGCTTGTGACCCGGACTAATAACTCTTCATCACTACCACTGCCAAGAATCAGATCCGGAAGATGGCCCAGCATCTCAATTCGGGAACCTGCATCTTGAAAACGTCTACGTTGTAGTTCCTGCAGGTCATAAGCATGCTCCGTCACCTCTCCCTGTCTCTCGGGTAATGAAGCCCCGGGACGATTGGCAAGCGTAAAGACGGTTGCACCGATCACAAAGTGCTCGCCGGGAACCATTACAAAGTCCCCCGCGGACTCACCGCGAAAGTAAACGGGATTGGTTGCGTGCTCCACGATGCGAACCTGCAAACGTCCCTCGGGCATCGGCGTCAGACGCAAGTGTCGGCTCGAAATCGATCGATCCCACGGAACTGCCCAATCCGCCTTAACTCGTCCCAAATAAATCTCTTGCCCACTTGCGGGGTCCGGTAATTCTTTCCGCCAGCGTTCTTGTCGGGCAGAGCCTTGTGCGATCAGATCTGGCATGGTGAACGAATATCCTTAAGCACGTGTTCTGATGTATTTGAGCATCTACCTTAGGATTCGAAATGATCTTCAAAAATCATTCGAATGATTTGGAAGCGGCAATGCCGGCGGCGCGTCCTGTGCTAAACGCCGCCTGAAAATTATATCCGCCAATCGGCCCATCCACATTGAGAACTTCTCCGGCAATATAAAGCCCGGGGCAAATTCGACTCTCCATCGTTTTCGGGTGAATCTCATCAAGCTGAACACCTCCCGCGGTAACCTCCGCCTTGTCAAAACCGAGTGTTCCGATAACAGACAGAGGCAACCGCTTTAAGCCGCTCAACAAACGCAATCGCGTTGCTTTGGGCAACTCGGCCACAATGCAGTCCGCGTTGAATTGCTGAGTCATCGCCTGCGCCAGACGCTTTGGCAACCACTGGGCTAACAGAGACGCAATCCGCTGACGGCCACCTTCTCGTGACCGATCGGTTAGCTGTTCAATCAATTGGCTTTCATCAAGATTCGGCAAACTATCTAAAAGCACCTCACAATCACCAGGTGACTTCATCGCCGTCAAAGCGCCGCTTACATCCATCGCCGCGGGACCAGAAAATCCGCGATGAGTGATCAACAATGAACTCCGCCTCCGTGCCAGTTGATTTTTAGAACCTTTCGACTTTTCGACAACCGATACTTCGCAATCAGCCAAAGTAAGCCCTGAAAGATCATGCATCCAATCGCTACCGCCCACCAGTGGAACGAGGGCAGGCCGAGGAGGAACAATTTCGTGACCTAATTGAGTCAACCAGGGATAAGCATCGCCAGTCGTCCCACAACCAGGCCAGCTCTTTCCACCGGTTGTGACGATCAGTCGCTCTACGACGTAGTGGTCGGTATTGGTTCGTATTTCCCATCCGCTTTGAGCCGTTGCTTGAAATCCGAGAACAGGCTTTTCTGTATGTACTTTTACACCGAGATCCAATGCCTGCTTCAATAAGGCATCACGCACATGCAAAGCTCGATCGCTAACCGGAAACACCTTACCGGTATCTTCAACCTTGGTCGCCACCCCCAAGTTTTCAAACATTCGCACTACTTTTTCGGGTGGAAAAGCACCCAAACTTGGCTGAAGAAATCTTCCACCGGCCCCGAAGCCTCGAGAGATTCCTTTCGCATTGGTGTTGTGCGTGATGTTACAGCGTGTACCGCCGGACATCAAAATCTTCACTCCAGGCTTGCGATTTTTTTCCACAAGCACCACTGATGCTCCACTGCGAGCAGCCTCAGCCGCAGCCATCATTCCCGCCGCCCCCGCTCCGATAACGCCAATCTGAAACGAGTGATTCATCAACTTAAACACATCGTGCAATGGATAAAACGTGCAATGGATAAAACGTGCAATGGATATGCACTGGACTTAACATGACGGCTTAAACCCGTCGACCCAAACACCAACGGTTACCAACCCTTCCACCAGCATCAGGATCATAACAAGGAAGAGGCGAGAATCGTCCGAAGGAATTGTTACTTCCCGCACCTATAAAGAATACCCCTCAACGACGGCCGGCATCGAAAGATACAGATCTCTTGAATCAATTGAAGACGGAGAAACCCTGGAAAATCCGACTCCAATTTTTGCCTTTGAGAACAATCAATCGATACTCACCGCCCACGCAGTGCTAAAATCCCGCTCGGCACCAATGGAGTGTGAAGCCGCAGAATTTCTTGGATCACTCACGACCAACAGACTTTCCGATGGACTCGAAAAGCGTGGCAAATCCCACATCACGATCAAATCGCTTGCGTGTACTTGCGATGATTAGCTCGATGCGCGGTGGTGGCAGCGAGCAACAGACGCTCCTGCTTTTGCGACACCTTGATCGAGATCGCTTTGATCCTCACCTCTACCTAACTAATCCTACCGGTGCTCTCTTAAAAGAGATCCCTAGTGATGTCACGATTCATGCGTTCGAAGAACAAAAAACGCCGAGCCGATTTCACCTACCCGGGGCCATCCTTCGTCAACAGATCCGTCATCTAAAGACCCTGCTTCTCAACGAGCAGATCGACGTCATCTACGACCGAACCTTTCATATGTCGATGATCGCGGGACCCGCTGGACAGCAGGCATCAGTCCCTCGTATCTCAACCATTGTTAGCCCTCCGAATCACGCCTTACCCTTACTTGAACAGCGTTATCGATGGCTAAAAAAACACCAACTTCGCAGGGCCTACCGACGATCGAAAACGGTGATCGCGGTTAGTCAGCAAGCCGCCCGGTCCGCGGAAAAATATTACCGTCTTCCCCCAAACCGTGTGATCACGATCGAAAATCCGGTTGACCGACGTAGGATTCAACAACTAGCACAACTCGATAAACCGGAACGTGATAACCGATGGACCTTTGCGTGCGTTGCAAGAATGACCGAGGAAAAAGGGCACAAGGACCTCATCCGTGCGATTCAATCTCTCGAAGAAACTTGGCCTGAAGAATTACAGCCAATTCATTTATGGCTTATCGGTGATGGTCCCCTACGAGAAGAACTTGAAAGACAAGCCAGCAATCTCGAACTTCATCAAATTAGCTTTTTGGGCACACAAAGTAATCCTTGGAAATTCATCAGTTCTGCCGATGCTGTGATCTTGCCGTCACACTTTGAAGGCATGCCGAATGTTGCCTTAGAGGCCATGAGTCTTCGAACTGCTGTGATCGCCACTCGTGTCGGCGGCACGAATGAACTCGAGAAAGAAAAACCCACACTCTGGTGGGCTAACCCTCGTTCACCCGAATCGATCGCGAATGCGATGACCGAACTCGCAACACGTCCAAGTGAAGTGATGCAAAGGCTCGATGCCGCCGAGAAGCTAATCGTAAAAAATCATGACACCCAAACTCAAATCAAGAAAATTGAAGACCTCTTGATCGGA
>JAKMEW010000400.1 GCA_022425745.1 Rubripirellula sp. | reverse complement strand
GATTCCCAAGGGCGGTTGCGCGTTGGCGCTGCGGTCGGAGTGGGTGATTTTGAGCGTGCAGAAGCGTTGATCCGACAAGGTGTCGACTTGCTGGTTGTCGATTCGGCCCATGGTCACAGCAAAAATGTGGTGGATACGGTACGGGAGATCAAACACCAAAAGGGCTGGGACATCGATGTGATCGCCGGAAACGTGGCGACCCCTGAAGGTGCTCTAGCTTTGATTGATGCGGGTGCTGACGCGGTGAAAATCGGAATCGGCCCTGGATCGATTTGTACGACTCGAGTCATCAGTGGTGTGGGTGTTCCTCAAATCTCAGCAATCCTGAGAGCCAACGAGGTTGCCAAGGAACGAAATGTTCCGGTCATCGCCGACGGTGGTATCCGTTTCAGTGGAGATGTGACTAAGGCGATCGCTGCTGGTGCGAGCACCGTCATGATCGGAAGCCTCTTTGCTGGATTGAGCGAAAGCCCCGGCAAAGTGATCCTTTACCAAGGACGAACCTTCAAGTCGTACCGAGGGATGGGGTCAATGGGTGCGATGGTCAAAGGAAGTAGTGATCGATACCGCCAGAAGGGAACCGAGGCAGGAAAGTTGGTTCCCGAAGGTGTTGAAGGACGTGTTCCCTTCAAGGGACCTCTTAGCGACTACGTTTACCAGTTGGTGGGCGGGCTGAGAGCCGGGATGGGGTACGTCGGAACTAAAACAATTGATGAACTGAGAACCAACGCGAAATTCATACGCGTCTCAGCAGCGACGGTTAGGGAGAACCATCCGCATGACATCGCGATCACGCAAGAAGCGCCGAACTATAGTCCGGATGTTAACCAAGGGGATGCTCCTTAGCTCCGCCGGTCTGCTCGGTTTTCTTTCAACGTTGCCTGAACTTCAAGCACAACAGGCATTCACAGGGCAACACGCTGCCGCGCGACGAAATGCCGTCGCGCCACTTCAACCTGTGCCGCGTCACGGTACCGCTCCGACTACTCTCTCAGCGCGGCGAATCTCGCACAACGTGACTGGTCAGCCTTCCACCGCAGCTGCAAAATCCTCCGCTGGACTTCAATGGAGAACCAGCTCGCAAGTTAGCTCGAAACAACAAACAAGCGAGCGAGGAACGTTTGATCCGTTTGAGACGAACCATTCTTTCGACCAACCTCAGCACGGACCAAGTGGAACAACCTTGCAAGTTGTTGCTCAGGCACCCAATCTCTCAAACGTTCATTCCCAAAGCATCTCTCAAGCTGCTTGGCTCGGCTCCCCAAGCCGACCCACTCAACTGACCACCACAGAAACCAATCAAAGTGACTCCTCACCGGCAGCCGAAATCACTCTTTCAGCTCCAATCCGAAACCGGCCCGAATCATTACCGCCACAGTCACAAATCAATACAGCAAGCGATGATCCTTTCACGCCTCCGTCCATCCTCGAATTAACCCCAGCGACGTCAGCACAGAGACGCATTGCATTCCCCACGCCGAAAACCTCAATACCTAACCAAGGTAACGACACATCAGTTGCTCAACTGAACTCCGGAGGTGTTTCTTCGCTCAGTGCTCCCATTACATCGCCACGAGTCGCTCAGTTGCCATCTCTACCGGCGCCCGCTGACAAGCCCATAGCACCAGCAACACAGTCGCCTCCGAATCAGAAATTATCTCTCCCAACACCGACGCAACAGGCAAACGAGGCGGCAGAGAATCCGTTTCCGATCAATGAAACGATTGAGGATCAGGGCGTAAAGGATAGCTTGCGATCACGACTCGCTGATGTGAAAGGACTCGAGTCGACAAGGGATTATGGAGCAGGCACGGATTACCTGAGTCAAGCGAACTTCAGCTGCGAAGAATTCCGCGATCGCATCGCTGCACAAACCATTGACCAGATCTCTTTGGATATCAGTCCACCATTTCGCCCAGATGAATTTGATCAGCGTCGACATGATGAGCTGTTTGCAGATTTCATCGAACAGCAACCGATCCGAAAGTGGTCTTCGATCGATGGAAGATTACTGACCGAAGGGCGATTGATTGATCTTGCTTACGAGAAAGCGGTCATCGAATTGGAGAATGGCGAACAGCAGTACATTCCGATGAGCGAACTGAGCGAAGGCGACCTTGCGCACCTCAACACCACTTGGGGTCTACCACGTGAATGTCGCATTGAGCAGGTTGCTTATCAACCAAGGCAATGGGCTCCATCCAAGGTGACGTGGACCGCTTCTAACCTATGTCACAATCCGCTTTACTTCGAGAGCGTGAACCTTGAACGTTACGGCCATACGCGAGGGCCGTTACTTGAACCAGTGGTTCAGTCAGCACACTTCTTCGGCAATATCTTGATCCTGCCATACAAGATGGGAGTTCACGGACCACGAGAATGCCAGTACGCGTTGGGTTACTATCGACCCGGCAATGAGGCACCATGGATCAAACAACCGCTTCCCATCAGTGCCCGAGGAGCACTCGCTCAAGCGGCAACGATGTCCGGTCTATTTTGGTTGATTCCATAGGAATCTCTCGGCAAGGGCGTGCCATTGACTTCGCTTATTCTTCGTCAGGTGTGACCGGCGAGCAAGGGGCGGAGAGAAGATAGCCTGACCAAAAGAGAGGCTCTTTCCCTGTCAAGCCTTTCAAACTGTGCTCAGCCTTGGTCAACAACGGTTCCTTCTCCGGATCCAAATCGCTCTGACGAATCGCCTCGCGTGCGTCCGGCCACGTTTCGGCAAGTGGTTTTTCCGCATCCGCTCCGATGAGTTCTCGAAGCGCAATTGCCGTGGATTCACCACCAACCGCCCAGCGGGACACTAATACTTCCTTTGTGCCCGAGCAATGCAAAGAGCAGAGGGTTCTAAACAAGTCATCTCCATCGCCCAGTTGACCACCATCGACACTTGTCCTCAGTCCTGCAAGAACCATTCGCTGCGGCGCGAGCAGGGGAAATCGGAGCCACGCATTGAGAGTCCCCGTGGGCATGCCCGCATCATATGCGGCAGGATAAAAACCAAGCGGTTGCTTAGGATTCACAAACTGCGGCTTAGCGACAACCAAATCAGTAATGGCGGTACCGAGAAAACAACTCGGCAGGTTCAGGGCACCCGGCAGACGGATCCCGTCGGGAACAAGGCCTACCAACTCATTGATTACCGCCTCGTTTTGCTCTAGATCGCGCGGAGCAAAAAACAGATCAGCCGCTAACCCAAGCTGTTTTTGGGGTACTCCGGCCGCCTCATTAACTCGCAAAGCGAAACCGGGTGTAGGTGCATAGTGAATCCGTAATCGATCACCCAGTAGATCCGTCGCATGTTCGGGAAATGGCAACAATTCAAATGGTAGGTACCACAGCGGACCGTCCGGAACAAAAACCATTTCCTCAAACTGATCAAATACGATTTCGGAATTGGCAAATAACATCTCCCTCAACTCGTTAGCTTTCTCACGCCACGTCTCATCCTCGGGTAATCGGTTGCCGCGAGTCTTACCCACGCCAATCTCTCTCAAGAGCCCTCCTAAGTCTCTCGCGCACTTGGCGACAGAACCGACTTGCCACATCCGGACCTTGGCGGAATTGGAAACGGTGCCGATCACCTGATTTCCCAGTACAGTAAATGTGACCATCGCGGTCTTATCTGGCAAGTTTTGCGTCGGCAGTTTTTCGGATAGAGCTGGTGGCGAGACCTGCGGTATCTGGCATCGTTCTAACGCCAGTTGCGTCGCACCTGACTCGAGTTGATTGATGGAATCAAGAGAGGGTGTATCGGCCGCTGCCATGACCTTAACATCGGCAATCAAACGAGCCATTTTTGGTCCCATTTTCCCTCTTAAATCAGCCTCATCCGGTGTCAATTGCTGATCGGTCATCGAAGCGAGTTGTCGGACCTGTAACAATCGACCTCGGAGAGGCAATGGCTGCACAAACTTGCTACTCAGCGATTCATTCCATGTCGTCAGAAACGACTCCGCGTAGCCAGCTGATGCAGCCAGGTTGAGCCTCGCCAATTGCGCGGCGCGGCGATCGGCAACCACACCTGCGATCGCGTCTACAGGATCTCTTCTCCAGACTGCGACACTCGGATCACTACAGTAGGCTCGAAGTAGTTTGTCACTCGTTGTGCCACCAAGCTGTTTACCCAATGCTGACTGCACCAAACCGAGTTGATAAAGGAAAGGCATCGAGACCAGCGGCCGGTTCCGGAATCGATGATTCACCGCAAAGTCAATCACACCTTCAATCGCAAGGTCGTACGCCGATGGCTTTTCAAGACCAGACGATGCACCGCTTGCCGCCGCATATCTTGCTTGAGAATAAGCCGCGTAGGCACCCAATCGCGGCTGCAAAAAATCTCGCTTTGACTTGAACAACTTCAGTTGCCCCATTATGCGATCAGCACTTTCCAGATCTCCTGCGGTGATCGCAGCATCCACCCCGGCGACCAAACTGTGATAGGCAGCCAACGGGGAGTAACGGACAATCGACTGAGCAACGAGCTCTGCAGTCTGCTGAACCTGTGAAGCTTGTGCGGTCGTCGCGCAGCCCGCGGCCAACTGCAGCGCCTCGCCAATCCACTCTGGCTGTTCCCAAGCACCGGCAAAGTGAGTCGCTTGTAGCGCGAGTGACAAAACCGCTTCGTGTTGCCCCGCTTCAATCATCGCAGAAATTTGGGACAACAGCACAATTGAAGACAGTGGGTGTGTCGCTCCACTGTAGTAAGCCGCCGTGGGACTCTCTTCGAGAACGGTCAGGTCCTCGTGGTAGGCCAAGTACTCAGTGACTCGCATTGAACCGATCAGTGTGCGACCAATCGGAGCGGGTAAGTTCGCCGGATACTTGGTTGCTTCGAGCAATCCCTCGACAAAAACGTCCTGATCACAGAGGGGCCCCATGATCACTCGTCGGCGATATGCTGCAATGGCCACGCCTCGCATGATCTCGACGAGATCCATCGTACGCAGATTTGGCTCCTCAATCACACCGCCCTGAAGAAGAGCTTGCTCGGTGAGAGGTTGCCCTGACTGAAACATCACGCGATCAGCAATCGGTGCTCGACGTACCGCTTGGGCCTGTGGCCATAGAGTCATTCGAGTGGGTCGCTGCTGATTCGGCTGCAACATCGCTCTCCAGTCAATGCGCGAAAGCCAACCACGATTAGCGATGGTGATCTGCATCACCTGATCAACATACTCTCGAGCTCCAACCAAATTACCGAGTTGCCACTGACACTCCGCCATCATTGCCAGCGGCGGAATGGAATCAATCCATCGACCGCGTACATCTCGTCGCGTCTGCCGCAACGCTTCCTCAAAGGCATCCGATGCAGTGGCAAGATCACCACTTCGGTAGATCTCGAGTCCAAGATAATACTGTGGAGAAGGATACTGCCCAGTCGGTTCAACACCGCCCAAAATACTTAATCCTCCGCCAACCTGACCTTGGGTGACCGACGCAAGTGGGAAGAGCAGGGCGAATACGGCAAACGCAATTCGCTTTCTCTTTCTCTGGCTTGGCACAGTTTTTGTCACACTGGGGATCAACTTGGGGATCACCTCGAATACTTGCTGCTTTATCAGCGAATCAATAGGCCTACCACTCAATGCTTTCGCAGCGACACCAAATAACCAGAGGATTTGGGATCTAAG